>CAITGX010000449.1 GCA_903892045.1 uncultured Planctomycetota bacterium
CTGCGAGGCGAGCCGCTCGCAGCGCTGGTCGGACCGCTCGAGCCCTGGCGAGCGTTGCGACAGGCGCTGCTCGTGCTCGCCGTGACGCTGCCGCTCTGGGGCCTCGGCACTGTCCTCGCCCTGCGCGGCGGCTGGGTCTTCCCGGCGCTCGGAACGACCGGCGGCGCGACGCCCATCGCGCTCGTGACCCTGCCGCTCGTCGAGGAGTTCTTCTTTCGCGGCGACCTGCAGCCGCGGCTCGAGCGCGTGTGGCCCGAGCGACGCACGCTGCTCGGTGCGCAGGTCAGCCGGGGCTGGCTGGTCGCCGCGCTGGCGTTCGGCCTCGCTCACCTGCAGCTCGGTCCGCTCGCGGCCGCAAGCCGCGTCGTACCGGGACTCGTGCTCGGCCACTGTCGCGCGGCGACCGGCTCGATCTGGGCCGGCTGGCTCGTGCACGTCGCTTACAACCTCGCCGGCTCGCTGTTCGCTGGCTGACGGACGCGGGCGATCGAGAGCGCCGCGAGCGCGCCGAGACAGCTCCACTGCGCGAACGTGAGGCCGCCGCAGCGCGGGTCGACATCCGCCGCCGCGATCGCGCCGCTCGCGATCGCCGCAAGCGCGTCGTCACCGTCGATGCGCAGGAAGTCGAGCAGGAAGCGCGCGGGTGCGTAGGCGAGCACGAAGGTCGCGAGCACTGCACCATCCGACCTCCGGCGCTGGAAGGCACGCACGCACAGCGCGAGCACGGGCAGGGCGAGCAGGGCCTCGTACAGTCCGAGGTCGTGGCGCAGGCCATCCGGGTAGGCGCAGGCCAGCACGAACTCGCTGCGCGCTCCGGGGTGATCGTGGGCGAGAAAGCACCCAAGGCGCGCGAGCGGCCACGCGGCCGCGAGTCCGAGCAGCACGAGCTCGGCGGCTGCGGCGAAGCTCCTGCGCACGAGTCGCGCGAACAAGAGCGTCCCGAGCGCACCCCCGAGGAACCCGCCCGCGGACGACAGTCCGTACGTGAGCGAGAAGAGCGCCACCCACGGTCGCTCGCCGAGCCCGTCGGGCGAGTGGAACAGCAGCGCGGCAAGATGCGCACCGATGAGACCGCTGACGAGCGCCATCGAGGCCGCCACGAGCCCTACCGAGGCCCGTTCGCCGCGCGCGCGCGCGGCCCACGCGCTCGTCGCGAGCCCGAGCGCCGCAGCAGCCGTGGAGGTGACGACGAAGCTCATCGCAGGACCGTGGACCCCATCCTACGGCGACGCCGCGGGGGACTGGTATGCTCGCCAGCCAGCGATGGACGCGGCCTCGCAGGAACTCGAGCGACTGGCGCAGCGCGCGGCGGCGGGCGATCGCGGGGCCGTCGACGTGCTCATCGCGCGCTACCTGCCGGAGCTGCACGCCTTCGTCCGCCTGCGCGCGGGCCCGGTGGTGCGTGCGCGCGAGTCGAGCTCGGACATCGTGCAGTCCGTGTGCCGCGAGGTGCTCGAGCACATCGACCGCTTCCAGTTCCCGAGCGAGTCCGCGTTCAAGCAGTGGCTCTACACGACCGCACTGCGCAAGATCCTCAACCGCCACGACTACTGGCTCGCGCAGAAGCGCGACGCGCAGCGCGAGATCGGACTCGGCGCGAACGCGAGCGGCTCGTTCGACGAGGGCGCCCTGCTCGACTGCTACGGGCGCTTCTCCTCGCCGAGCCACGGCGCCGTGCGGCGCGAGGAGCTCGAGCGCATCGAGCGCGCCTTCGAGCAGATGCCCGAGGAGTACCGCGAGGTGATCACGCTCGCGCACCTGGTCGGGCTCTCGCGCGCCGAGATCGCGCAGCAGCTGGGCAAGAGCGAGGGAGCCGTGCGAGTGCTGCTGCACCGCGCGCTCGCGCGCATGTCGTCGATCCTGAGCGGACCTGGCACGGGCGGAGAGGGAGAGTGATTCCATGGAGATCGAGTTCCACGGCGCGACGGACGGGACCACGGGCAGCTGCCACGTGCTGCGCGCGGGCGGGCGGCAGGTGCTGCTCGAGTGCGGGCTCTTCCAGGGCCACCGCGAGGACACCTACAAGCGCAACTCGCAGTTCCGCTTCGACCCGCGCGCGATCGACGCGGTGATCCTCTCGCACGCGCACATCGACCACTCCGGGCGCCTGCCCATGCTCGTGCGCGGCGGCTTCAAGGGCCCGATCCACTCGACCGGCGCGACGGTCGACCTCGCCGAGCCGATGCTGCTCGACAGCGCCAGCATCCAGCTCAAGGATGCCGAGTTCCTCAACAAGCGCCGCGTGATGGACAAGGTGCGCGCACGGCGTGAGCGCCGCGGGGAGCGCTACCAGGCCCGCCACGCGCTGGCGCACTTCCACACCCACGACGACGCTCCGGCGCTCGCGGTCTCCAACCCGCCCAAGCGCGAGGTGCTGCCGCTGTACCTCGAGGAGGACGTGCGCGACACGCTGCCCCTGTTCGTCCCGCACCACTGGGGCGACTGGTTCCAGATCGGCCCGTCCCTGCGCGTGCGGCTGCACGACGCCGGGCACATCCTCGGCGCCTCGTGGGTCGAGCTCGAGGCGCGCGAGCGCGGCAAGACGGTGCGAGTCGTGTTCTCCGGTGACTACGGGCGCCCGCAGCCGATCCTGCGCGATCCCGTGCCGCTCGCACCCGCCGACATCGTGATCTGCGAGAGCACCTACGGCGATCGCTGCCATCCGCCGGTCGACGACACCGAGGCGCAGCTCTCGCTCGCCGTCGAGCGGCTCCACAAGCGCCGCCGCGGCAAGCTGCTCATCCCGGCCTTCGCCGTGGGCCGCACGCAGCACATCCTGTACGCGCTCTCGCGCATCTTCGAGCGCAAGAAGATCGCGGACATTCCCGTGTACGTGGACAGCCCGCTCGCCAAGCGCGCGACGGAGATCGTCTACAAGCACCGCGAGTGCTTCGACGACGACGCGCTGGCGCGCCTGCGCAAGGCCGAGTCGGGCGAGCATCGCCTCAAGGTGCACTTCACCCAGACCGTCGACGACAGCAAGGCACTCAACCAGGCCAAGGGCCCGATGGTGGTCGTCTCGGCCTCGGGGATGATGGAGTCGGGCCGCATCCTGCACCACCTCGCGTGGGCGATCGGCAGCCCGGACACCGAAGTCGCGGTGGTCGGCTATCAGGCGCAGGGCACGCTCGGCCGGCGCCTCGTCGACGGTGCGCGCGAGGTCAACATCCTCGGCATGCTGCACGCCGTGCGCGCGCGCATCACGATCATGAACGGCTTCTCCGCGCACGCCGACCGCGACGGGCTGCTGCAGACGCTGCTCCCCATCGCGCCGCAGTGCAAGTCGCTGTTCCTCGTGCACGGCGAGAACGACCAGCGGCTGCCGCTCGCGCGCACGCTCGGCCAGCGCGGCTTCGCGCGCGTCGAGTGCCCGCGCAACGCGGCCGTGTGGAAGCTGTGAGGCCGCTGCGCGCGCACGCGCCGCACGAGCTGCGCACGGACCTGCTCGAGCGCGCTCGCGCGGCCGCGCCGCGCGAGGCCTGCGGCCTGCTGCTCGGCCGCCGCACGCCGGACGGCATCGAATTGGAGTCGCTCGCCGAGCTGCCGAACCGTGCACGCACGGCCGATGCGTTCGAGCTCGAGCCGCTCGACGTGCTCGCCGCCGAGCGCGCGGCGCTCGCGAGCGGGCGCGAAGTGGTCGGGGCCTGGCACTCGCACGTCGACGCACCCGCGGTGCCCTCCGTGCGCGACCTCGCCGGAGCGGGCTACGGTCTTTCGCTCGTGATTTCCCTGCGCGCGAACGAGCTGCGCGCCTGGCAGGGCGCGGTCGAGCTCGAGCTCGCCTGATCAGGCCGGGAGCGGCCCGTCCCAGTGGCAGGTCGCGCGTGCGACGTTGCCGCGCGCGCTGAACTCGAGTGCTTCGCACAGCTCGCGCACGATCGCCAGTCCGCGACCGGAGCGACGTCCGGGCAGCGGCGCGCGCGGAGCTCGTGGATCGAAGCCGGAGCCGCTGTCCTCGACCTCGATCGAGAGCACCGGATCGCCGTGCAGCGTCTCGAGCGCGAGCGCGATGCGCACGCGTCCGGTGCGGTTCTCGCGCAGGAGCCGCTCGCGCAGCACGTAGTAGTCGCTGAAGCCGCCGTCGCGCTCCTTGAGCGCCGAGTCGAGCCCGAGCACTCCGTGCTCGAGAGCGTTGTGCCACAGCTCCGCGACCACCAGCGCCACGGAGTCGATCGAGTCGCGCGTCCAGCCCGCCTCCGCGAGCGCTTCCTCGCAGGCGTGCACCGGGTCCGCGGCACCGAGCTCGCTACCTTCGAGCGTGAGGTCGAAGCGCCAGCCCGTCGCCGGAGCTTGGGGGGAGAACGGGCCCATCGCGCGCTCAGGCCACCGTGAACCAGTGGCCGAAGTCGCTCGCGGCCAGCGTGCGCGCCACCAGCGGGCGCGGGTGCTCGAGCGTGACCGAGGCGCCCTTCGAGGCCGCGAAGTCGCGCAGGAGCAGCAGCATCCCGAGCGCGGAGCTGTCGAGGTACTCGGCGTCGCGCAGGTCGACCACGAAGGCGGAAGGCTCGCGCTCGCACTCCTCGTAGGAGCGCAGGAAGGTCTCGCGGGAGCGGAAGTCGAAGCGTCCGGCGACGCGCAGCGTGAGCGTGCCGTCGTCGGAGAGGGTGGAGAGGATCGGCATAGGGGGCGGCGAGGAATGTCGACCGCCGGAAGGAGTTTCTTGGGGCGCAGGCGCTGCGCTTTCCCGTCTCTGGGCCCGAGTTCCCCCGGCGGCTGCGCCCCATGGCCCGCCTCGGCGGAGGGGGCAAGGTCGGAGCTGGGGGCTGGAATTCGTCTGGAGCTGGACTAAGTCCAGAACATGTCTGCGCACGTGCCCCCGCCCGCTGCCACTTCCGGCCCATCGGGCGCCCCTTCCGGCCCGCCCAGCCTCCCGGCCCTGCGCGAGCGCCTCGCGGCCTGCGGCATCGGCCCCTCGGCCCAGCGGCTCGCCATCGCCGAGGTGGTGCTCGCCACCGACCGCCACCCCTGCGCGGAAGCCGTGCTGGCGGCGGTCTCCGCGCGCCTGCCGAGCATCTCGCGCGCCACGGTCTACGCCAGCCTGGCGCTGTTCGTCGAGCGCGGCCTGCTGCGCGAGCTCGCGCTCGAGGAGGGCCGCGTGGTCTACGACCCCAAGCTCGAGCCCCACCACCACTTCATCGACGACGCGACCGGCGCGATCGTCGACGTGCCGTGGGATGCGCTCGCGGTGCGCGGCGTGCCCGCGCTGCCCGGCGTCGACGTGCGCGAATACCAGGTCGTCCTGCGCGGCTCTCTCCGCGCGGGCGACCGTCGTTCCTCTCCTCCCACCCCCCACCCGCAAGCCTGACCATGCTGACCATCGGAGATCGCCTCCCCGCCTTCCGCCTGCAAGCCGCCGTGTCCCTCGAGAAGGGCCAGGAATTCGCCGAGCTCACCCACGAGAGCTACCCGGGCAAGTGGCTCGTGCTGTTCGCGTGGCCGCTCGACTTCACCTTCGTGTGCCCGACGGAGATCGCCGAGTTCGGACGCCGCAACGCGGACTTCCGCGAGCGTGACGCGCAGGTGCTCGGTCTCTCCTGCGACTCGCAGTTCGTGCACCTCGCGTGGCGCAAGGACCACGCGGACCTGAAGAACCTGCCCTACCCGATGCTCGCGGACCTCAAGCGCGAGCTGTGCGGCGCGCTCGGCATCCTGCACAAGGACGAGGGCATCCCGCTGCGCGCGACGTTCCTCGTCGATCCGCAGGGCGTGATCCGCTACGTGTCGGTGCACGACCTCTCGGTGGGCCGCAACGTCGACGAGGTGCTGCGCACGCTCGACGCGCTGCAGACGGACGAGCTCTGCCCCTGCAACTGGAAGCCGGGCCAGGCCACGCTCAAGGTCTAGGCGTGCGATGGACGCCCTCGAAGCGCTGCGGACGGGCCTCCCGGAGGCCACCAAGGACATCCGCCTGAACCTCTCGAGCGTGCTCGCCGACGGCGCGCCGCTCGATCTCGACCAGCGTCTCGGCTGCGCCTACGCCGTGGCGCTCGCCACCGGCTCGGTCGAGCTCGCGCACGCCATCCGTGCCGAGGCGCAGGGCAAGGCCTCGCCCGCTGCGCTCGAGGACGCCACCGCGGCCGCCGCGCTGGCGGCCATGAACAACGTCTACTACCGCTTCCGCCACAAGGTGGGCAGCGAGTCCTACGCACAGCGCAGCCCGCGCCTGCGCATGAATCGACTCGCGCAGACGGCCGGTCCGCGGACCAGCATGGAACTCTACGTCCTCGCCGTCAGCGCCTACAACGACTGCGAGACCTGCGTGCAGGCTCACGAGCGGCTCGTGCGCGAAGGCGGGCTCGGCGAGGACGCCGTCCACGAGGCCGTGCGCATCGCCGCGGTCGTCGCCGGGGTGGCCACGGCCCTCGCGGCGGCGCGCGTCGAGCGTGCGAGCGCGTCCGAGCACCCCTAGGGAAAGCAGCGAAGGAGCCGTTCCGATGACCCGCAACACGCTGAAGCCGGCTGCACGGCCCAACGCCGTGCGCACCTCGACCCCGAGCAGCCTGAGCGAGACGACGCGCGAGCGCATCGTCGCGGAGCTCAACGACCGGCTCGCCGATGCCGCCGACCTGCACTCGCAGGTCAAGGTGGCGCACTGGAACGTCAAGGGTCCGCAGTTCGCGGCCCTGCATCCGCTGTTCGAGACGTTCGCGGTCGCTCTCGCGGGCTGGATCGACGAGCTCGCCGAGCGCGCCGTGATCCTCGGCGGAACGGCCTATGGAACGGTGCGACAGGCCGCGCGCGCCTCGCGCATCGCCGAATACCCGAGCGAGGTGACGCGCGACCTCGAGCACGTCGAGCTGCTCGTGGCGCGCTTCGACACCTTCGCCGAGGGCCTGCGGGCCACGCGCGGGCTCGCCGAGGAGTTCGGCGACATCGACACCGCCGACCTGCTGACAGCGATGCTCCAGCAGCACGAGAAGCACGGCTGGTTCCTGCGGGCCACGCTCGGCGTCTAGCTCTCGGAGAGGCCCGCGGCCGCGATGCGGCGGCAGCCGCGACCGGTCGTGTCGAGCGAGCGCCCACCGGGCACTCCCGCTCGAACCTGTGCGCGGGCCGCATGACTTCCGCGACAGCGGTCGAGTACCTTCTGCGCAGCGAACATGACGCTCCGCAGGATGCTCCGCACGCCGCTCGCCCTCGTCTCTCTCGTGGCGCTCTCCGCGACGCTCGTCGCGGCGAGCGTTGCGCTGCGGGACCGTGCGCCCTGGCCTCTCCGGCCGCCGGCCCCGGTGCCGGACGGCCGACCCGACAAGCTCGCTCACGCCAGCTCGCTCGCGTGCGCGGAGTGCCACGCCGCGCAGGTCGAGGAGTGGGCCGGCACGACCCACGCGCTCGCGTGGGAGAACGAGCCGTACCAGGAGGACCTCGAAGGTCGCAAGAAGGCCGAGAGCTGCCACGGCTGCCACGCGCCGGTCGCGCTGCACGGCGCCGAGGACGCGCTGCTCGCGGGCAAGCCCGAGGCCCGCAAGGACGCGCGGCACCTCGGTGTCTCGTGCGAGAGCTGTCACCTCGCCACGGATGGTGCCCTGCTCGGACCGACGGGCGTCGCCACGGACAAGCACGCGACGCGCAAGGGCGCGAGCTTCTCGGGCTCGGGCTCGAACGCGCTGTGCGCGAGCTGCCATCGCACCACGGTGGGGCCGGTGATCGGCCTCGCGCGCGATTTCGAGCAGTCCAAGGCCGCGGAAGAGGGTGCGACCTGCGTCAGCTGCCACATGGCGCCGCGCGCGGAGGTCTCGCACGACGGCGGCACGCGCGTCGTGCGCAGCCACGCGCTGCAGACGCCGCGCGACCCGGCCTTCCTCGCGCTCGGCTTCGAGCTCGAGCTCGCGCTCGACCCGCTCGGCGCGCGCCTGAGGGTGCGCAACCGCGCGGGGCATCGCATTCCGGGCCTGATCGGCCGCGAAATCGAGCTCGTGGCGACCGCCCTCGATGCCTCGGGGGCCGTGCTCGGGGCCGAGACGCTCGCGCTCACCACCGAGAGCTACCTGCCCGTCGACGAGGATGCGGTGCTCGCGCTCCCCGCGCGCACGGCGCGCGTGCGCGTGCTCGGTCGCCACCACGATCCGCGCCTCGCGAAGCCCGTGACCTTCCTCGAGCGCGAGCTCGAGCCCGGCCGAGAGCAGCGCTAGCGCGCAGCCCCGCCCCGTGTCGCGCCTCCTCTGCTCGCTGCTCCTCTTCGTCGGCCTCGCCGGCGCGGCGCGCTCGCAGTCGGGCAGCGAGGATTCCGTGGCGCGCGCGCAGGCGTGGCTCGCGCGCGCGAGCCGGCCGACGCTCGCGCTGTCCGACGACGAGGTGCTGCAGCTCGAGCGCTGGCTCGACGACCTGCGGCTCGTGCAGGTGATCCAGCCGGAGCGGCGCACGACCGTGTTCGCGCTGCTGCTCGACCTCTCAGCGCTCGATCCCGGCGAGAGCCCGCCGCCGGCGCTGCAGACGCCGTGGCAGCGCATGCGCGTCGGGCGCTCCGCCTTCGCCTCCCTCGGGCCGGCCCTCGACCTCTCGAAAGACGGGGCGACCCAGCGCTGGCTCGCGCGCGAGGTGCTCGCCCGCGGCGAGAGCGCGGCCCGCGCCCGGCGCATCGAGGCGCTCGAGTGTCTCGCGGGCCGTCGCGAGCAGGAGACGCTCTCGGGGCTGCTGCACTGCGCCCGCGCCGCGGACGCGCAGGTGCGCGAGCTCGCGATGCGCGCGCTCGTCGGCTGGCCGGACGACGGCGTGCACCTGTTCATGCTCGCGCAGCTCGCGGAAAACGTGCGCCAGCCGGGCTGGGTCAACGTCGCGCTCGTGCGCCAGCACTTCCAGTCGCTCGAGCGGCTCGGGACGGGTCGCGCGGCGCAGGCCGTGGTCGCGTTCGTGCGTCCAGCGCTGGTCTCGACGAGCTGGCGCGACACCGTGCGCGCGCTGCCCTTGCTCGCGCGCGTCGACGACACCCTGGCCGTGCCGGTGCTGATCGAGAGCCTCGGCTTGTGGGTCGCGCGGCGCGAGGCCGGCGGCGGCTCGCGGCGGGTCGAGGCGGAGTTCGTGGCCGAGCTGCGGCGTCGCTCGGGGCGTACCATGGGCCCCTTCCCGGAGCGCTGGTCCCTGTGGTGGCGCGCCCGCAGCTCCGGCACACTGGTCGATGGTCCCGGAGAGGCCGAGGCTCCGACCTCCAGGGCGGGCTTCTACGGCCTGCGCCCGGAGACTGACCGGGTGACGTTCCTGATCGACGCCTCGGGCTCCATGAACCAGGCCGTGTCCGAGGGCGTCACGCGCTACGCCCAGGCGCTCGAGCAGCTCGTCGGGTTCCTCGGGGGGCTCGAGCCGGGGACGCGCTTCCGGGTCGTCCTGTTCGAGACCAACCCGCGCGTCTGGAAGGACAGCCTACAGCCCGCCAGCCGCAGCTCGATCGAGGCCGCGGAGCGCTGGGTGGCCTACCAGCGCCCGGACGGAGGCACCTACCTGCGCCCCGGCGTGGAGACCTGCCTCAGAGTCGGATTAGACGGAAAAATCGACCTCAAGGCCCTCGAGGAGGACACGGTCATCGTGCTGTGCGACGGCGAGACGGCCGAGGGTCGCGGCTGGGTGTGGCCTTGGTGGCGGGAGGTGGCGGAGGAATCCTGCGTGCGCTTCCACTGCGTCCAGCTCGGCGGAGGCGGCAACGGCACGCTCGAGGCGCTGGCCGAGGTCTCCGGGGGCGAGTTCGTGCGCGTCCCCTAGGCGCGCGGCGCGCGGCGCGGGGCCGCGCGCCTCGCGCTCGCGCCCGCGAGGCGTCCCGGCAATTCCATCGCCCCGGGCGCGCCGCTATGCTCTCGGCCCCCATGAATCGACGGCGGAGGCCCGCGTGGTCCGTCCGTGGTCGGTTCGCCCCACAGCCCCATCCCCCGCCCTGACCGGCGTCCGCAGGCCTCCCCCAAGGCCCGGGCGAGCGGAACGGGTGCACCCCCGCGAGCGCAGAGCCCCCCGCTGGTGGCGGCCGCGCGCCCGCGCAGAAGCGATGCTCCAGAACTACGCCCCGATCCTGATCCTCGCGCTGGTCGTCGCGGGGTTCGCGATCGCGAACCTGATCATCTCCGACGTGCTCGGCAAGAAGCGCCGCGCCATCGGCAAGGCCGACGCCTACGAGTCGGGCATGGATCCACAGGGCAGCGCGCGCGTGCGCCTCTCGATCCACTTCTACCTGATCGCGGTGCTGTTCATCCTGTTCGACGTCGAGTCGATCTTCCTGATCCCGTGGGCCGCCACGGTGCGCTCGCTGTCGGCGCAGGGTCTGGGGCCGGTGATGTTCTTCGAGGTGCTGGCCTTCGTCGGCGTGCTCGCCGTGGGTCTCGCCTATGTCTGGCGCAAGGGAGGTCTCGAATGGGATCGCTGAAGCCTGTCGGTCCGGAGAGCAACGAGCAGCAAGGCTCGGGCTTCTTCGCGACGCGCGCGGATTTCCTCATCAACTGGAGCCGCAAGAACAGCCTGTGGCCGATGCCCTTGGGCCTCTCGTGCTGCGGCATCGAGCTCATGGGCCTGCTCGGGCCCAAGTTCGACCTCGCGCGCTTTGGCGCCGAAGCCGCGCGCTTCACGCCGCGCCAGTGCGACCTCCTGATCGTCGCCGGCACGCTGACGTGGAAGATGGCGCAGGCCGCGCGCACGATCTACGACCAGATGCCCGACCCCAAGTGGGTCGTGGCCATGGGCGTGTGCTCGAGCTCGGGCGGCATGTACGACAGCTACTCGGTCGTGCAGGGCATCGACTCGATCATGCCCGTCGACGTGTACGTGCCCGGCTGCCCGCCGCGCCCGGACGCGGTGATCGACGCGGTGCTCAAGCTGCAGAAGAAGATCGAGCGCGAGGACCCGCTCGGTCGCCTCATCGGCCCGGCCACCGCGCCGCGCCCCGAGGAGGGCACGGGCAAGCTCGTGTTCCAGCCCAACCAAGGGCTCCCGAAGGGCGCTTGGGACAAGCACGCCCACGATCCCAAGTCGCGCATGCCGCTCTCCGACCCGCTGCCGCGCAAGACGGAGGTCAAGCCGTGAGCGACGCCAACGCCACCGCCGCGAGCACCGACGCCGCGCCGCGCTTCGTCGCCGCGCTCGGGGCTCTCCCCCACTGCATCTCGCAGTCGCCGGACGGACCGGTGATCGAGGTCGACGTCGCGAACCTGCACGCCGTGCTGGCGGCGCTGCGCGACCGCGCGGGCTTCGAGATGTGCAGCTTCGTCACCTGCATCGACCACTATCCCGCCGAGCCGCGCTTCGCGCTGCACCACCAGCTGCTGTCGCTCGCGCACAACGACCGCGTGCGCGTGCGCTGCGTGCTGCCGGGCGAGAGCGCGCCCACGTGCACCGACCTGTGGCCGGGCGCGAACTACATGGAGCGCGAGTGCTTCGACATGTTCGGCGTGCGCTTCGAGGGCCACCCCGACCTGCGCCGCCTGCTGATGCCCGACGGCTACGACCACTACCCGCTCCGCAAGGAGTTCCCGCACCACGGCATCGAGCCCGATCGCCTGTACCGCGAGTGGGACCGCGCGCGCCGCGCGAGCTGGACGGAGGACGCCCAATGACGCTCACGAAGCAGGTCTTCGAGTACGTGCCCGCGCCGCCCCAAGGCGACGACCCGCTGCACGGCGAGCTCTTGACGCTCAACATGGGTCCGCAGCACCCGGCGACCCACGGCGTGCTGCGCATCGTCGTCACGCTCGACGGCGAGCGCATCGTCGAGTGCGATCCCGTGGTCGGCTACCTCCACCGCGGCAAGGAGAAGAGCGCCGAGTCGCTCGGCTGGCACAAGTTCTTCCCGCACACCGACCGCCTCGACTACGTGCAGCCGCTGATGAACAACATCGGCTACGCGCTCGCGATCGAGAAGCTCGCCGGTCTCGAGGCCCCGCCGCGCGCCCAGGTGATCCGCGTGCTCCTGATGGAGCTCTCGCGCATCATGGGGCACCTGATCTACCTCGGCACCCAGTCGATCGACCTCGGTGCCGTGACGATCTTCTTCTACGCCTTCAAGGAGCGCGAGAAGCTGTACGAGATCGTCGACGCCTACACCGGGCACCGCATGAACAACACCTACGTCCGCATCGGCGGGGTGTACGCGGACGTCGACGAGAAGGTCGAGCGCATCATCGAGGAGTTCCTCGTCGAGTTCCCCAAGGGACTCGACGACATGGACAAGCTCTTGACGCGCAACCGCATCTGGAACGACCGCAACCGCGGCATCGGCGTGATCTCGCGCGAGGATGCGCTCGCGATGTCGCTCACCGGCCCGGTGCTGCGCGGCTCGGGCGTCGAGTGGGACCTGCGCCGCGCGCAGCCCTACTGCGGCTACGAGAGCTACGACTTCGACGTTCCGACGGGCGCGAGCGGCGACTGCTACGACCGCTACCTCGTGCGCCTCGAGGAGATGCGCCAGAGCTGCCGCATCGTGCGCCAGGCCCTCGATCGCCTCAAGACGATCAAGGGCGACGTGCTCGCCGAGGACCGGCGCTTCGTGCTGCCGCCCAAGGACCTCGTGCACAAGTCGATGGAAGAGCTGATCTTCCAGTTCAAGGTCGTGACCGACCTGCGCCTGCCGAAGGGCCAGAGCTACCGCGGCATCGAGTCGTCGAAGGGCGAGCTCGGCTTCTTCGTGGCGAGCGACGGCAGCTCCAAGCCGCTGCGCTGCCACATCCGTGCGCCGGGCCTGATGAACATCCAGGCGCTTCCGATGCTGGCCAAGGGCCGGCTGTTCTCCGACATGGTCTCCCTGATCGGCTCCATGGACTTCGTCATGGGCGAGGTGGATCGCTGATGGCACTTCCCGACAAGCTCAAGGCCGAGTTCACCGAACTCGTCACGCACTACCCCGAGAAGCGCGCGGGCCTGATCCCGGCGCTGCACCGCTGCCAAGAAGAGCTCGGCGGCTGGCTGAGCCCGCAGACGATCGAGGACTTGGCCGAGTTCTTCGGCCTCGAGCCGGTCGAGGTCTTCGGGGTCGCGACCTTCTACCCGATGTTCCGCCTGACGCCGCGCGGTCGCCACTTGGTCAGCGTGTGCCACAACATCTCGTGCACGCTGCGCGGCGCGGAAGCGTTGCTCGCGCACGTCTGCCACGTCACCGGCTCGCCGGTCGGCGGCACGTCGCCCGACGGCAAGTTCAGCGTGGTGCGCGTCGAGTGCCAGGGCGCCTGCGCCAACGCGCCGATGTTCGACCTCGACGGGACCTACCACGAGGACCTCGACGCCGCGAAGGCCGAGCAGGTCCTGAGGAGCTGCCAGTGAAGGACTTCCCGAAGTATCTCCTGAACCGCGTCGGGCTCCCGCAGTCCCACACGCTCGCGACCTACCGCGCCGAGGGCGGTTACCGCGCCATCGAGGACGTGCTCAAGAAGCCTTGGACGCCCGAGCAGGTCATCGGCGTGATGAAGGACTCGGGGCTGCGCGGCCGCGGCGGCGCCGGCTTCCCCACCGGCATGAAGTGGAGCTTCATGCCCGACATCACCAAGGACCCGCGCCCGCGCTACCTCGCGGTCAACGCCGACGAGTCCGAGCCCGGCACGTGCAAGGACCGCGTGCTGATGGAGAAGGATCCCCACGGCCTGATCGAGGGCTGCCTGATCGCGTGCTTCGCCATGCGCGCCAAGGCCGCCTACATCTACGTGCGCGGCGAGTACCGGCTCTCCTACAACCGCCTGCAGGCGGCGATCGACGAGGCGCGCGCGGCGGGTCTCGTCGGCAAGAACATCCTCGGCACGGACTTCTCGTGCGACATCTGGATGCACAAGGGCGCCGGCGCCTACATCTGCGGCGAAGAGACCGGCCTGATGGAGTCGCTCGAGGGCAAGCGCGGCCACCCGCGCCCCAAGCCGCCCTTCCCCGCGGGCTCCGGCCTGTGGAAGTCGCCCACGACGGTCAACAACGTCGAGAGCATCTTCAACGCGCCGTTCATCGTTCGCAACGGCGCCGAGTGGTTCAAGTCGATGGGCGTGCCGAAGAGCACGGGCAACTTCCTGCTCGGCATCTCGGGCCACGTCAACAAGCCCGGCGTGTACGAGCTGCCCTTCGGCCTCACCGCGCGCCAGATCATCGACGAGGTCGCCGGTGGCGTGTGGAAGGGCCGCAAGCTCAAGGCCTTCTTCCCCGGCGGCTCCTCGACGGGACTGCTCCCCGCCTCGATGGTCGACGTCGTGATGGACCACGACTCGGTCAAGGCCGCGGGCTCGATGTTCGGCACGGCCGCGATGATCATCCTCGACGAGACCGCGTCGATCCCGCAGGTGATGGACGTCACTGCGCGCTTCTACGACCACGAGAGCTGCGGCCAGTGCAGCCAGTGCCGCGAGGGCACGCAGTGGCTGCACCAGATCTTCCGGCGCATCGCGCACGGCAAGGGGCAGATGTCGGACCTCGACCTGCTCGTGTCGCTCTCCAACGGCATGGCGCCGGCGAAGACCATTTGCGCGCTCGCCGACGCCGCCGCGATCCCGACGCTCGCGGCCGTGAAGCACTTCCGGCACGAGTTCGAGGAGTGCATCCGGCTCGGCCGCGATCCGCTCCGCAACGAATCCCAGCACGCCCCTGAACTGCACGAGGCGCACGCGTGACCAAGATCCAGATCAACGGTCGCGAGGTCGAGGCCGATCCGAAGCAGCCGCTCATCCGCGCCTGCCACGACCAAGGCGTCGACGTCCCGATGTACTGCTACCACCCCGGCCTCGCGCCGGTCGGTTCCTGCCGCATCTGTCAGGTCGAAGTCGCGGCCGCGCCGGGCCAGCCGTCGCGCGTCGTCGCGGCCTGCCGCACGCCGGTCAGCGAAGGCATGGTGGTCTCGACGGACACCCCGAAGGCGCACGACACACGCCGCGAGTGCCTCGAGTTCCTGCTGAAGAACCACCCGCTCGACTGCCCGATCTGCGACAAGGCCGGCGAGTGCGACCTGCAGGACTACTCGTTCAACGAGGGCCAGGGCAAGGGACGCTCGAGCGAGCCGCGCCGCAAGCTCGAGAAGCGCAAGTCGCTCGGCGACGTGATCGTGCTCGACGAGGAGCGCTGCATCCTGTGCTCGCGCTGCGTGCGCTTCTTCACGGACGTGACGAAGAAGGCGCAGCTCACCGTCGAGGGCTTGGGCTCGCGCTCGGTGATCAACACCTACATGGACAAGCCGCTCGAGGGCAACTACCAGGGCAACCTCGCGGACATCTGCCCGGTCGGCGCGCTCACGAGCAAGAAGTTCCGCTTCCAGGCGCGCGTCTGGAACCTGTCGAAGACGCTCTCGACCTGCGGCGAGTGCTCGCGCGGCTGCTCGATCTCGGTCGAGGCCCTGCGCGCGAAGGAAGTGAAGCGCCTGCGCCCGCGCTACAACGCGGCCGTCAACCAGTGGTGGATGTGCGACACCGGTCGCCACGCGCTCGCTCCGCTCACGCGCCCGCTCGCGCCCGAGGGCGCGGTGCTCGGCGGTCGCCTGCGCGGCGCCGCAGTGCGCGGCTACAACGGTCTCGAGCTCGCGGACGACGTCGCGGCCCTCGACCTCGCGGCCGACATGCTCGCGGCACACCCCGGTGCGGCCGTGATCGTCTCGCCCTTCGCCACGCAGGAGGAAGCCAAGGCCGCCCTGGCGCTCGCGCAGGCGCTCAAGGCGACCCCGCAGTTCGTGTCGCCCGCACCCAACGGCCTCAAGGACGACCTGCTGCACACCGGCGACCCGTGCCCCAACCGGCGCGGCCTCGTCGAGCAGGGCTTCACGGCGCTCGAGCCCGCGGCCGCGCTCGCCGCGCTCGCGGCCGCGCCCGCCGCAGTGCTCGCGGGCGAGCGCGTGCTCGAGTTCCTCGGCCACGAAGGTCTCGCCAAGCTGCCGACGAAGCTGCGCCTCGTCGCCTTCGACGTCGAGACGAGCGACATCCCCGCGCTCGACGTGGTGTTCCCGGTGCCGACGCACGTCGAGAAGTCCGGTCACTGGGTCAACGTCGACGGTCACGTCGGCGTGCTCAACGTCGCGGTGCCGCCGCCCTCGGGCGTGCGGCGTCTCGATGCCCAACTCGCGGCGCTCGCCGCCAAGCTGGCGGCCACGCCGGCCCGGAGCTAGGGAGCGATGGAAGACTTCGTCAAGGAACTCCCCGTGTGGGTGCTGTGGGTCGCCAAGGTGGCGATCATCTTCGGCGGTCTCGTCGCCACCGCGGCGCTGATGTCGCTCGCCGAGCGCAAGGTCTCGGCGTGGATGCAGTACCGCCACGGCCCCAACCGCGTCGGGCCCTTCGGCCTGCTGCAGCCGCTCGCCGATGGCATCAAGTTCATCTTCAAGGAAGAGCTGATCCCCGCGGGCGCCAACAAGTTCCTCTTCCGCCTCGCGCCCGCGCTGGCGGCGATCCCAGCGATGATGACGATCGCGGTGATCCCGATCGGCACGATCCAGATCGGCGAGACCAAGATCCCCTTCTCCATCGCGCAGGTGGACTTGGGGATCATGTACATGCTCGCCCTCGGCGGCCTGTCGGTGTACGGCGCGATCTTGGGCGGCTGGGCCTCGAACTCGAAGTACTCGCTGCTCGGTGGCCTGCGCGCGAGCGCGCAGATGATCAGCTACGAGCTCACCCTGATCCTCTCGATCCTCGTGGTCGTCGCGCTCTCGGGCTCGCTCGACCTCGGAGCCATCGTGGAGGCCCAGCGCGTGAACGGCCTGTGGAACGTGTTCACGCCCTTCGGCGCGCTCGCCTTCGTGCTGTTCACGATCGCCAGCTTCGCGGAGACGAACCGCCATCCCTTCGACTTCGCCGAGTGCGAGCCGGAGCTCGTCGGCGGATTCCACACCGAGTACTCGGCCATGCGCTTCGCGCTGTTCTTCCTGGGCGAGTACTGCGCCATGACCGTGATGGCGTGCCTCAACACCACGCTGTTCTTCGGCGGCCCGTCGGTCCCCTTCTGGGCCAACGCGCCGTGGTACGTCGGCATCCTCGCCTTCCTCATCAAGGCGGGCTTCTTCCTGTTCCTGTTCATCTGGGTGCGCTGGACTCTCCCCCGCTTCCGCTTCGACCAGTTGATGCGGCTCGGATGGAAGGTCGCGCTCCCGATCGCGCTGGCGAACTTGCTCGTCGTCGGTGCGTGGGTCGCCTTCAGCACGAAGGGCAGCTAGGCCATGGTCGTCGTCCAGCGCAAGGAACTCACGCTCGCCGAGCGGCTGTACCTGCCCGAGGTGCTGCGCGGCCTGTCGCTCACGTTCCGCAAGTTCTTCGAGAAGCCGATCACCCGGCAGTATCCCGAGCAGCCGCTGCCGACCGATGAGGTCACGCGCGGCCAGCCGCGCCTCGTCGTCAAGGACGATGGCAACATCGCCTGCGTGTCGTGCGGCATGTGCGAGATCGCCTGCCCGGCCTACGCCATCACGATCGACGGCGGCGAGACCGATCGCATGATCGAGCGCGAGCCGAAGAAGTTCGAGATCGACATGCTGCGCTGCATCCTGTGCGGCTTCTGCGAGGAAGCCTGCCCCAAGGACGCGATCTTCATGTCGAACGAGCTCGAGCTCGCCGACTACACGCGCGCGGGCCTCGTGTACGACATCGAGAAGCTCAAGCGCCCGAAGAGCGCGCTGCAGAAGCGCATCGACTACGTGTACCGGCTCAACAACCGCTGGCGGAGCAAGCAGTGAGCTCGATCCTCTTCTACATCCTCGCGCTCGTCGCGCTGCTCGGCGCGGCCGGCGTGATCCTCGCGAAGAGCCCCATGGGCAGCGTCATCTCGCTGCTCGGGACCTTCTTCGCGCTGGCGGTGATCTATCTGCTCGCCGGCTTCCAGTTCCTCGCCGCGGCGCAGATCCTCGTCTACGCCGGCGCGATCCTGGTGCTGTTCCTGTTCGTGATCATGCTGCTCAACCTCGGCGCCATGGGCTCGCGCTTCGAGCTCTCCTTCGCGCCGCTGCAAGGTGGTCGCGCGCGGCTCGCCGGCGCGATCGCAGTGGCGCTCGCGCTCGTGGGCCTGATCGCGGCCCAGCGCACGACGCTCGCGGCGACGCCCGCGACCGCGCCGGACGCCAAGGCCATCGACGGTCTCGAGGGCATCGCGCTCGAGCTCTTCGGCCGCTACAGCCTGCCGTTCCAGGCCGTGTCGGTGCTGCTGCTCGCGACCATGGTGGCCGTGATCGTGCTGGCCAAGCGCCAGCGCGCCGGCGAGCACGGGGAGGAGCCGCGATGAACATCCCGACCGCGCACCTGCTGTACCTCTCCGCGGGCCTGTTCGCCCTCGGCGTGCTGGGCTTCATGGTCCGGCGCAACGTCATCGTCGTGCTGATGTGCGTCGAGCTGATGCTCAACGCCGCCAACCTCGCCTTCCTCGCCGCGAGCCGCCAGCACGCCCTCGAGGGCAAGCCCGCGCTGCAAGGCCCGATCTTCGCCATCTTCGTGATCACCGTCGCGGCGGCCGAGGCCGCGGTCGGCCTCGCGCTGATCATCGCGCTCTACCGTCTGAAGCAGTCCGCCGAGACCGACGCCGCGGCGGAGATGAAGGGTTAGTCGAATGCAGAGCCACGAGTCCCACGCGTGGCTCTGGTGGATCCCGCTCCTGCCGCTCATCGGCAGCGCGATCGCCGGAGCCCTGCACCTTGCCACCCTGCGCGCTCGCAAGAGCGACCCGCAGGCGAGTGCGCCCGCCAGCCTCGCCCCGTGGATCGCCTGCGGCGCGATGCTCGGCGCCTTCGTGCTGTCGCTGCAGGGCTTCCTCGCCCTGCGCGGCCTCGAGCCCGCGGCGCGTCACCTCGCGAGCACCGCCCACCAGTGGATCTCCATGGGTGGCATCGACGTCGATCTCGGCCTCGTGCTCGACCCGCTGTCCTCGGTGATGACGCTGGTCATCACGGGCGTCGGCTTCCTGATCCACGTGTACGCCTCGGGCTACATGAAGGGCGACCCGGGCTACGGCAAGTTCTTCGCGTACCTGAACCTGTTCGTGTTCGCGATGCTGATGCTGGTGCTGTCCAGCTCGCTGCTCGGCGTGTTCATCGGCTGGGAAGGCGTCGGCCTGTGCTCGTTCCTCCTGATCGGCTTCTGGTACGAGAAGGGCTGGCCGGCGGAAGCCGCGCAGAAGGCCTTCGTCATGAACCGCGTCGGTGACGCGTGCTTCCTCATCGGCTCGTTCTTGCTGATGCGCCTGTTCGGCACGCTCGACATGAAGACCATCGCGGACACGGTCGGCTCGGCGAAGAGCTTCACCGACGAGCAGGCGCTCCACATGTCGCTCGCCGCGCTGTTCCTGTTCGGCGGCTGCTGCGGCAAGTCCGCGCAGTTCCCGCTCTTCACGTGGCTGCCGGACGCCATGGCCGGCCCGACGCCGGTGAGCGCGCTGATCCACGCCGCGACCATGGTGACGAGCGGCATCTACCTCGTCGTGCGCTTGAACCCGCTGTTCGCGGCCTCGGGCTGGGTCCTGCCGGTGATCGCCACGGTCGGCGCGCTGACCGCGCTGATCGGTGGCTCGACGGCGCTCGTCCAGCGCGACATCAAGAAGGTGCTCGCGTACTCGACCGTCAGCCAGCTCGGCTACATGTTCCTCGCGCTCGGCTCGGGCGCCTGGGCCGCCGCGCTGTTCCATGTCGTGACGCACGCGTTCTTCAAGGCGCTGCTCTTCCTCGGTGCGGGCTCCGTGATCCACGGCATGCACGAGGAACAGGACATGCACAAGATGGGCGGCCTGCGCAAGCACATGCCGCAGACGTACCTCACGTTCCTCGCGGGTGCCGCGGCGCTCTCGGGCCTGCCGCTGCTCTCGGGCTTCTTCTCGAAGGACGAGATCCTCGCGCACGCCTTCGCGAACGGCGGCCTGTACTACGGCCTGTGGGCCGTGGGCGTGGTCACGGCCGCGCTCACCGCGTACTACACGTGGCGCATGGTTGCGCTGACCTTCTTCGGCGAGGAGCGCTTCGACCACCACCACGTGCATCCGCACGAGAGCCCGCTGGTGATGACGCTGCCGCTGATGGTGCTCGCGGTGCTCTCGATCCTCGGCGGCGTGCTCGGCCTCCCGCCGGTGCTGCACGTGCCGCACCTGCTCGCGGAGTGGCTCGCGCCGGTGACCGACGCGGGCAACAGGATCCTCGCGGAGAGTCACGGCGAGCACCACCTGAGCCACACGCTCGAGTGGATCCTGCTCGGTGTGGGCTCGGCGATCGCGCTGGGCTTCGCGCACACCGGCTTCCACGCGCACAAGGAAGGCACCGCGCAGGACGAGTTCTTCGCGCGCAAGCGCCCGTCGCTCGCGGCCTACCTCGGCGACGCGTGGACGATCGACTCGGGCTACGCCCGCATCATCGTGCTGCCGCTGCGCATGCTGAGCTTCCTGATCGCCGTGGTCATCGACCAGTTCGCGATCGACGGTCTCGTCAACGGCGCGGGCCGCACGGCGCGCGACATCGCGCAGTGGTCGCGGCGCACCGTCGATGGCAGCCTCGCGAGCTACGCCCTGTGGATGGGTGCGGGCGCGCTGGCGATCTCGGCCCTGTGGATGTGGAGCTAGGGAGACCGAACCCATGGAACTCGTCCTCCTGACCTTCCTCCCGCTCCTCGGCGCGCTCGTCGTGCTCTGCACGCCGCGCGCCGCGGAAGGCCTGCAGCGCGGCATCGCGCTCGCGACCACGCTCGCCGTGGCCGTGCTCGGCGTGAAGCTGTTCCTGGGCTACGGAGTGCCGGGCGCCGACGCGACGCCGTACTCGTTCAGCGTGCCGTGGTTCAAGCTGCCCTCGGGCTACGCGGCGCCGACGCAGGTGCACTTCAGCCTCGCCATGGACGGCATCTCGCTGCTCATGGTCACGCTCACGGCCGTGCTGATGCCGATCGTGATCCTCTCGACGTGGGGCCACGTCGAGAAGCGCGTGAAGGAGTTCATGGTGTGGATGCTCGTCATGCAGACGGGCATGCTCGGCACCTTCCTCGCCGTCGACCTCGTGCTGTTCTACTTCTTCTGGGAAGTGAGCCTGATCCCGCTCTACTTCCTGGTCGGCATCTGGGGCGGCGAGCAGCGCCTGTACGCGACGGTCAAGTTCTTCCTGTACACGCTCGCCGGCTCGCTGCTGATGATGATCGCGATCATCGCGATCCTGTTCGACCGCGGGACGAGCGACCTCGGCGAGCTGATCACGCAGCTCGGCAGCCAGCCACTCGAGCAGCAGCTGTGGTACTTCGTGGCGTTCGCGCTGGCCTTCGGCATCAAGGTGCCGATCCTGCCGTTCCACACGTGGCTCCCCGACGCGCACACGCAGGCCCCGACCTCGGGCTCGGTGGTGCTCGCGGGCGTGCTGCTCAAGATGGGCACCTACGGCCTCCTGCGCTTCTGCATTCAGATGCTGCCGGACGCCGCGGTCGCCGCGGCGCCCTGGATGATGGCCCTCGGCGCGATCGGCATTCTCTACGGAGCGCTGCTCGCGTGGGCCCAGACCGACCTGAAGCGCCTGATCGCGTGCTCGTCGGTGAGCCACCTCGGCTACGTGGTGCTCGGCCTGTTCGCGCTCACGCCCGCGGGCCTCTCCGGCGGAATGCTGCAGATGGTGAACCACGGCATCTCCACCGGCCTGCTGTTCCTCTTGGTCGGCATGATCTACGAGCGCCGCCACTCGCGCGCGCTCGACGCGTTCGGCGGCGTCGCCACGGTGATGCCCGTGTTCGCGCTGTTCTGGGTCTTCACCGTGCTCTCGAGCGCCGGCCTCCCGGGTCTCAACGGCTTCGTCGGCGAGTACCTGATCCTGCTCGGCTCGTTCCAGAGCTCGCCCCTGTGGTCGGTGATCGGCCTCACGGGCGTGATCTTCGGCGCCGTCTACCTGCTGATGGCGACGCGCAAGATGCTGTTCGGCGCCTGCACGAACCCCGAGAATCAGCACCTCACCGACATCAACGCGCGCGAGATCGGCCTGATGATCCCGCTCGTGGTGCTCGCGGTCTGGCTGGGCGTGCGACCGAACGACTTCATGGGCAAGGTCGAGCCTGACCTCGCCAAGGTCCATCGGCGCGTGGCCGAGGCCCAGCAGTCCACGGCGGCGCTCGGCGACGTCACCCCGGTCTCGGAAGGAGTCGCGGCGCGATGAACGCCCAAAGCCTGCTCCAGATGTTCGACGCGAACGCGCTGCGCGCGGTCGCACCGATGCTCGCCCTTGCGCTCGGCCTCGTGCTCGTGCTGCTCGCCGGCGTGTTCCCGCTCGGCCGCGCCGTGCGCTCGGCCCTGGTCGTGGCCGCCCTCGTCGCCTCGGCCGTGCTGCACGCCAACTTGCTGCTCGGTGGCGAGACGCCGGGCAAGGTGCTCGCCGGGACCTTCGAGGCCACCTCGACCACCGCCATGTGGGGCCTCGTGTTCGTCGCGAGCACGCTCTTCGCGTGGCTCTACAGCGTGCGCTACTACGACGAGGACGCGCCGTTCAAGAACGAGCACGACGTGCTCATGCTCGCGACCCCCATCGGCATGATGCTGATGGCCGGCGCGCGCGACCTGATCGTGTTCTTCATCGGTCTCGAGCTGCTCTCGATCCCGCTCTACGCGCTCGCGGCCTTCCGTCGCGACCGCGCGCGCTCGGTCGAGGCAGGCCTCAAGTACTTCCTGCTCGGCGCCTTCGCCGCGGGCTTCTTCCTGTACGGGACGGCGCTCGTGTACGCGACGACCGGGAGCCTGTCGCTCGACATGCTCGCCGACCCGGCCCAGCGCGCCGCTCTCGGCAGTCCGATGGCGCTCGTCGGCGTGGCCCTGATCGCCGCCAGCGTGTTCTTCAAGGTCAGCGTGTTCCCGTTCCACCTGTGGGTGCCCGACGTCTACGAGGGCGCCCCGACGCCGGTGACGGCCCTGATGGCGACGGGCACGAAGGCCGCCGGCTTCGCGTTCCTGATGAGCGCGCTGGTGCTGCTGCCCGCGTCGACGGCGAGCACCGTGGCGCTGATCGCGGTGATCACGATGGCCGCCGGCAACTTCGGCGCCCTCGCCCAGACGGACGTGAAGCGCATGCTCGCTTACTCGGGCATCGCGCACGCCGGCACCCTGCTGCTCGGCGTCGCGGGCGCGATCCACGGCGATCCGAGCAACGGCGGAGCGGTGCAAGCGAGCCTCGTCTACATGACGGCCTACGTCGCCACCGCCGCGGGCGCCTTCGGACTGCTCGCGCTGCTCGAGCGCGACGGCGGGCCGACGACCCTCGAGTCCCTCAAGGGCCTCGCGCAGCGTCGTCCGTGGGTCGCGGCCGCGCTGACGCTGTTCATGCTCTCGCTCGGCGGTATTCCCGCGACGGGCGGCTTCCTCGGCAAGTACCTCGTGTTCTCGGTGGCCGTGCGCTCCGAGCTCACTGGCTTCGCGATCCTTGGCGTGCTGCTCTCGGTCGTCGCGCTCGGCTACTACCTGCGCGTCATCATCGCGATGTACATGCAGGCGCCGGAGCACGATGCGAACGTGCCCGAGCCGCGCCCCGCGAGCGCCGCCGCGACGCTGGCCTCGATCACTTGCGCCGCGCTCGTGCTGGCCACGGGCATCCTGCCGGGCTGGCTGCTCGAGCTCACCTGAGCGACCTTCACCGCGCCGACGAAACGGGGCGTCTCGCGCGAGCGGGGCGCCCCGCGCGCGTTCACTCCGGACGCTCGAACTCGACCGCGAAGCCGGTCGTGTGCTCGCTGAGGCGCTCGACGCGCACGAGCCGCCCGGGGTAGCTCTGCTCGTGACCGTCCTGCACCAGCTTGAGCGTCACGCGCACGGGCTCGTGCGCGAAGAAGAACACTCCGTCCGCCGAGATCTGCTCGGCACGGCCCGCGATCGACTTCGAGTCGAAGGCCACCTCGAGCAGGATGTCATCGCTGCGACGGGAGGCCTTGCGACGTTCCGGGGGACGCGGGGGCTGCGGTTCTGCGGGGGAGCTCATGCGGGCGTGGGCGCGACGAGGGCGCGCCGCGCTGGCGAATCGTAGCGCATCGGGACGGGACATGGGCGAGGGCGCAGGACAGGCCGCGGCGGAGCGCGGTAGGATCCTCGCCATGAGCGCCCCTCGCCCCCACCCGCATTTCAACGACAAGGGAACCCTCGACTGGCACACGAGCTGGAAGGAGGCGCTCGGAAGCGCCAAGGCCCAGGGCAAGCTCATCTTCATCGAGTTCGGCCGCGAGGCCTGAGGCCAGTGCCGCGCCCTCGTGCAGGGCGCCGTCCCCCACCCCGAGATCGCTCCCTTGCTCCAGCAGCACTTCGTGGCGCTCGCGTCCGACTGCGACGACGCCGAGTACGAGGTCGAGGTCCTCGCCGGCCAGCTCGAGGATGCCTACATGCTGCCTTTCGTCCTCTTCGCCGATGCCGACGGCCGCTTCCTCGGCGGCAACTCGGGCGCGATCAACCCGCTGTACTTCAAGCGCACCCTCGAGAAGCTCGTCCAGAAATGATCCAGTCCTTCCAGCCGCCCGCACGCACGCTCCTCGGACCCGGCCCATCGGACGTCGCCCCGTCGGTCTCGCGCGCCCTCGCTGCGCCGACCTTGGGGCACCTCGACCCGAAGCTGCTCGGCTGCATGGACGAGCTGCGCGGGCTCCTGCGGCCCGTGTTCGGCACGAGCCATCCGGCGACGTTCCTCGTCTCGGGCACGGGCACGGCCGGCATGGAAGCGGTGCTCGCCAACCTGATCGAGCCCGGCGAGGTCGTGCTCGTGCCGGTGCACGGCTACTTCGGAGCTCGCATCGCGGAGATCGCGGCGCGCTGCGGTGCTGACGTCGTGCGCGTCGACGGCGAGTGGGGGCGCGCGAGCGATCCGGAGCGCGCGCGGGCCGCTCTCGGCGGCAGGCAGCCCAAGCTGGTCGCGGTGGTCCATGCCGAGACCTCGACGGGCGTGCGCCAGGACCTCGCGCCTTGGAGCGCGCTCGCGCGGGAGCACGGTGCGCTGTTCGTGACCGACACGGTCACTTCGCTCGGCTGCATTCCGATCGGCGTCGACGCCCACCACATCGACGGCGCCTGGTCCTGCACGCAAAAGGGACTGTCCTGCGCGAGCGGCATGTCCCCCGTCACGTTCTCGCCACGCGCCGTCGAGCGCATGCGCGCGCGCAGCCGCAAGGTGCAGAGCTTCTACCTCGACCTCGGCCTGCTGCTCGAGTACTGGGACGGCGCGCACGTCTACCACCACACGATCTCGTCGAACCTGATCTATGGCGTGCACGAGGCGCTGCGGCTCATCCACGAGGAGGGTCTCGAGGCGCGCTTCGCGCGCACAGCGCTGGTCTCGCGCGCGGCCTGCGCGGGCTTCGAGGCGCTCGGGCTCGAGCTGCTCGTCCCCGCCACCGAACGCCTGCCCCAGCTGCTCGCGGTGCGGGTCCCCGAGGGCGTCGACGACGTGCGCGTGCGCACGCGCCTGCTGCAGCAGTTCGACCTCGAGATCGGCGGAGGCCTCGGCGCGCTCAAGGGCAAGCTGTGGCGCGTGGGACTGATGGGGCACGGCGCGACGCGTCGCAACGTGCTGTTCCTGCTCGCCACCTTGCGCACCTGCCTCGAGGGCGAGGGCTTCCGGCCCAAGGGCGATGGAGCCGCCGCCGCCGACGCGGTCTTCGGGGGACGCTAGCGCGCGATGAGCTCTCCGCGTCGCTCGCTGTGGGCCGCGGCCCTCCTGTTCGTGCTCTCGGGGCTCACGGGCCTCGTGTACGAGACCGTGTGGTTCAAGCGACTGGGCCACGCCTGGGGCAGCTCTTCTCTGGCGATGGCGAGCGTCGTCGCGACGTTCCTGTGCGGTCTCGGGCTCGGAGCCTGGATCGCGGGGCGCATCGCGGATCGCTCGCGGCGACCGTTGGCGCTGTACGGCTGGTGCGAGCTCGGCATCGCCGCGCTCGCGCTGCTCGTGCCCTTCGAGTTCCACTGGCTGCTCGAGAGCGCCGCGCCACTCGCCCACGAGCTCTCCGACTCGCCGGTCCTGCTCGTGGGCCTGCGCTTCGCGCTCACGTTCCTCGTCATCGGTCCGCCGTGCGTGCTGATGGGAGCCACGCTGCCGCTGCTCACGCGTCAGTTCGCGGCGCAAGGCCTGTCACTCGGCGCGTCCGCGGCGTGGCTCTACGCGTTCAACGCGCTCGGTGCCGCCGCAGGCGCCTGGCTCGCGGGTTTCTTCCTGCTCGAGCAGTTCGGACTGGGCTGGACCAACGGCCTCGCAGCCGCCGTGAACGCGGCGGTCGGCCTCGCGGCGCTCGCGCTGGCGCGCACGGTCGAGACGTCGGACACCGCGTACGTCGAGCCCGCGACACTGGAAGTCGAGGAGGTCTCTCCGCGCTCACTGCAGCTCGCCGCGCTCGGAAGCGGCGTGGCATCGATCACGCTGCAGATGCTGTGGGCGCGCGAGCTCGCGCTGCTCCTCGGCGGCACGACCTATGCCTTCAGCGCCACGCTCGCGATCTTCATCCTCGGCATCGGGCTCGGCAGCCTGTGGTTCCGCCTGGGCTTCTCCGAGCGCCCGCGGCTCGAGAAGCTCGTGAGCCTCGCGGCGGCGCTCGTGGTGCTCGCGACGCTCGGCGGCCTCGCTCTGGAGCCCGGCCTCGCGCGCGCCGTCGGCTACCTCCGCGACGGGCGCGGCGACGGCGGCTTCAACGCGGTGCTGTGCGCCTCGACGGCTGCGGTCCTGCAGCTCCTGCCCACCGTCGGCATGGGGCTCCTCTTCCCGGCGCTCGTGCAGCTCTCGCGCCAAGGCGCGGCGCGCGCGGGCCACGCGGTCGGTGCGCTCTACGCGTGGAACACCGCCGGATCGATCGCGGGCGCCGCCTGCGGCGCGCTGCTGCTCCTGCCCGCGCTCGGCAGCTTCTGGACTTTCCGTGCGGCACTGCTCGTGTACGCGCTCTTGCCACTCCTGCTCTTCCGTGCCCGCGCCTTCGCCGTCGCGACCTCGATCGCCTGCGCCACGGTGCTGCTCTCCGACTGGCGCCGGCCCGACCCGCTCGACACCAACGTCGGCAGCTACATGTACGGCCCGACGACGCCCGACGACGTGCGCGCCACGATGCGGCCGGTGTTCTTCGAGGAAGGCGCCAACTGCAACGTGCTCGTGCTGCAGGGCGAGAAGCTCGCGCTCGAGGGCGGCGCGAAGCCCGAGGAGTTCTTCAACCTGCGTTCGAACGGCAAGGTCGACGCATCGACGGGCGAGGACATGCCGACGCAGCTCGGCATCACGTGGGTGCCGCAGTTCCTGCGTCCCGCCGCGCGCAACGTGCTCGTGATCGGCATGGGTTCAGGGACGACCGCGGGCGCGGCCGCGCTGCTGCCCGGCACGCAGGTCACGGTGTGCGAGATCGAGCGCGGCGTGATCGAGTCGACTCGCTGGTTCGAGAGCGTCAATCACCGGCCGCTCGAGCGCGACAACGTGCAGGTCGTGGTCGACGACGGCCGCAGCTTCCTCCAAGGCCACCCCGGCGGCTGGGACATCATCGTCAGCGAGCCCTCGAATCCGTGGATCGCCGGCGTCGCGAACCTCTTCACCGAGGAGTACTACCGCACCGCACAGCGCAAGCTCGCGCAGGGCGGAGTGCTCGCGCAGTGGCTGCAGACGTACTCGTTCGATGCAGAGGACTACGCGCTGGTCGTGCGCACGGTGCAGCGCGTGTTCCCGCGCTGCGCGTTCCTCCGGCTCGGACACTACGACACGCTGATCCTCGCGAGCGAAGCGGAGCTCTTCCCCGATGCGGGGACGCTCGATCGCACCCAGCGCAAGGTCGACGCGATCCCGGAAGTGATCGCCGACCTCGAGCGCCACTTTGGCTCGCGCGACGTGCGCTCGGTGATCCTGCAGCGACTGTGGCTCGACGAGCACGGCCTCGCGCGCTTCACCGCCACGCTCGGCGGCAGCGACCTCAACACCGACCTCAACATGCGGCTCGAGTTCGCCGCGCCACGCAGGCTCTTCGGCGAACTGACCGACCCTGCCGAGCGCACGTTCAAGCTCCTGATGCAGTCGGCGGACAGCACGCTCCACCCGAACCTGTTCACGCGCTGGCGCTGCGGACCCGAGCAGCTGCCAGCCCTCAAGGAGCTGAAGTCCAGCATGCTCCGCGCCGAGGCCATCGCTCCGGCAGCCGCGGTGGTCGCGCTGGGCCTCGCCTACGCCGACGATGACGGCGAGCTCGTCGCGGACCGCCTCCTGCTCGACGGCTCCATCCCACCGCAGGAGTTCCGCGAGCAGGTGACGCGCCTCGCCAGCAGCGCGCCACTGGAGGTGCTGCGCCTGGGGCACCAGCTCGGCGAGCTCGGACAGCACAACGCCGCGCGCGTCGTGTTCGAGCTGCTCACCGAGCGCTTTGCGAACTCGGCGACGGCGTGGCACGGGCTCTCCGTGCAGCAGCGGAGCCTCGGCGACGGCGCAGCCGCGGACGCTTCTCTCGCGCGTGCCCGCGAGCTCGACCCGCTCCACGACCGCTTGCTGCAGTTGCCCGCAGCTCGCTAGCGCGCCCGCGCCTTGGCGTTGGCGAGCAGCGACTCGAGCTGCGCGAGCGCCGCCGGATCGGTGAGTTCCCTGCGCGCGCGCGCGATGAGCTCTTCCTGCAGGCTTCCGAGCCCCCCGCGCGTCGCCGCGCCCGCGAGCGTGACGAAGGCCGCCGGGCGACGATCGACGCCGAGCACGACTGCGCACAGGGCGCTCGCGTCCGGCCCGCGACCGATGGCGGCGAGCGCCTCGACGTGCATCGACGCCGCAGCGAGCGTCGATGTGCGCCGCACCTCGAACGGATCGATGCCCTTGGACTGCGGCTCCGGGACGGGCCGACCTTCCTTGGCAGCCTTCTCGGCCTCGGCAGCCGTGCGCGCGAGGTCCTCGGCCAGAGCGCGATAGCGGGCATCGAAGTCCGCGAGGAAGTTGGGGCGCCCGGCGAGAAACTCCTCGAAGCGCCGCTCGCGGAACAGGCTCTGCGCCACCATGTCCGAGAAGCTCGCGGCGAGCACTTCGGGCGCGACGTCGCCCTTGGCCTTGAGCGCGCGCCAGGTCTCGAGCTGCTTCTCGGGGGTCACCAGCGCGGAGTTCAGCGCCGCCAAGTCGAGCGCCAGCTCGAGCTGCACGTCGCCTTCCTTGGGCTCGAGGAGCCGCGCCGCGAGCGCGTCGCGCCGTGTCACGAGCTCCCGGCGCACCGGCTTCATGCGGTTCGCCATCTGCCCGAGCTTGTAGATCGTCGCTTCGCGGCGCATCTGCACGAACTCGGGCTCGTTCGCGCCGTTGTCCCACGCCCACAGGTAGTGCTCGATCGCGCGCTCGTGCAGGAGCACGTCGATGTAGCAGTCGCCGAGCAAGGCACGCGCGAGCGCACTCTTCGGGTTGTCCTTCACGCGCGCGCGCGCCGGCGCCATGAAGTCCACGTGCTTGAGCATCGGCTGCATCGCTGCCATGAGCGCGCGCGGCTCGACCTCGCCGCTCCAGCGCTCGACCTCCGCTGCGCTCGCGTTGCACAGGACGACGGCTCCCGCACCATCGACGCCGAGGGCCCCGGCGACGGCCGGAGCACTCGCCAGATCGAGCTTGACCGCCACCGCGCGAGCCTCGAGCCAGCGCACGAACACGGCGTCCTGCAGCACGCTCGCTTCGAAGCTGCGGCCCGCCTCGGTGCGCGAGTCGAAGAAGCCGAGCACCAACGCGCGCTTCTCCTCGCGCGCCGCCAGCTGGGCAGCCTCGACGGGGATGGGGCGGTAGCCCTGCGGCGGGGCCTGCGGAGCCGGTGCCGGAGAGGGGTCCTGCGTGACGGCCAGGGCGAGGGCGAGAAGAGCGTGGTGCAGCATGTGTCTCCCCAAGTATCCCCCACTGACCACCTGCGTGGACAGGTGCACGGGCCGCAAGGGCTCCTCGGGCCTCCCCGGTGTCGACTGGGGCATGGCACGGACTTCGCTTTGCCTGCCTGCGGCGGCAGCGGGCCCTGAAGCCCGTGCCAGCCCCCTCGGAAAGGAGTGCCCATGAAGCCTATCGCTCGCCGCGCGCTCGCCCTCGCGCCCCTGCTCCTCGCACCGCTCCTGCTCGCCCCCGTGGCAGTCGCGCAGACGCAACTGGATGTGCGCCTGCGCACGCCGCGCCGCGCGCCCATGCCGACGCGCTGCACGGTGCGGGAATGGGTGCCGGGGCACTACGAGACTCGCCTCGAGCGCGTCTGGGTCCCGGGAGCGACGCGGCAGGAGTGGCGGCCCGCGCGCGAGGAGTGGCGCCTCGACCTGCGCGGCTGCGCGGTGCTCGTGCTCGTCGAGCCGGGCCGCTGGATCACGGTGACCGAGCCCGGTCGCTTCGAGACGCGCGAGCGACGCGAGTGGGTCCCGGGGCACTGGCGGATGCGCTAGGCGCCCGACGTCGGGGGAGCTTCGGGCCGCGGTCCTCACGGGCCACGGCGCAGGCTCCCGAGTGGAGGGTCCCCTGCGGCACGGTGCCGCAGGGGACCGATTCGTCCGCGTCGCGCGAGGCGTGCAAGCGGGACATCGCTGTGGGATGCTTCCCGCGCCGCGCAGTCGCCGCTCGCGAGCCGCGCGTCCATGTCCGAGAGCAAGAAGTCGCCCACGCCGCTCGCCGTGGCCCTGCTGGTCGCGCTCCTGTGCGCGATCTGGGGCAGCACGTGGATCGTGATCCGCGGCGGGCTCGAGGTGCTGCCGCCCTTCACGGCCGCTGCCGCGCGCTTCGTGATCGCCGCGCTCGCCATGACGCTGGTCACGGCGGCGCTGCGGCACCGCGAGGGCGGTGGCAAGCCGCCGACGTGGCTGTGGATCGCGCTGGGCACGCTCAACTTCTTCGGTTCCTACGCGATCGTGTACCGCACGGAGACGCTCCTGCCGTCGGGGCTCGTCGCGCTCCTGTGGGGCGTGTTCCCGATGCTCTCCGCGCTCGCCGGTCACTTCTTCCTGCCGGGAGAGCGCCTGCGCGGCGCACACTGGATGGGCTTCGGTCTCGGGCTCGCGGGACTGGCGCTGCTGTTCCTCACCGACGTGGCGAGCTTCGGACCCGAGGGCATCCCTGCAGCCGCGGTCCTGCTCATCTCCCCCATCGTGTCGACGATCGGCAACACGTTCGCCAAGCGCAGTGGCAAGGGCGTGAGCTCGCTCGAGCTCAATCGCAACGCGATGGCGCTCGGAGCCGTCCTGCTCTCGCTGCTCGCCTGCGCCACGGAGGAGCCGCTCGCGGTCGAGTGGAACGCGCGAGCGGTGTTGAGCGTGACGTACCTCGCGCTCGCGGGCACGGTGCTGACCTTCGGCCTCTACTACTGGCTGATGCGACACGTGGCCGCGAATCAGCTCAGCCTGATCGCCTATGTGACGCCCGTGGTGGCGCTGGCACTCGGCTTCGCCTTTGGCGAGCGGCTCACGCCTTGGACGGCCGCGGGCGCGACCCTGATCGTCGGCAGCGTCGCGCTGGTCGTGCGCGTGCCCAAGCGCGGCGACGGCTAGCGCCGCGGACGACGTGCGGCAGCCCACGAGCGCCGCTGCGTCGCGAGGTCGAGCGGGGCCTCGCGCCCGAACTCGAGGTCGACCTGCACGGTCGCGATCTCGTGCGGACGCATCGGCACGCACAGCACGCTCCACGGCAGCTGGGGCGGCCCGTGGGGAGCCGCGCAGGGCTTGGCGGCGAGCGGCGCGAGCACGCGGCCGAGCAAGTCCGTCTTCGCGGCGCGAGCGATCGGGCCGGGCAGCTTCAGCAGCGCCTCGCCCTCGCGACCCTCGAACTCGACCAGCCGCAGCACGAACGGATCCGCGCACTCGGCGGAGAATGCGCCTTCGAGGCCGTGGGCCGCGCGCTGCGACTCGCGGTGCAGGGCCGTGCACAGCACATGCGTCGACTCGACCTCGAGAGCGCCGAGCGTCTTGGGCAGGTCGCCGCCGCCCGCCACCGCCGCGAAGCTCTCGAAGCGTGGAGAGCCCAGATTGCACTCCATCGCGAGCCGAGCGCGCTCGACGGATGCGAGCGCGCCGTGCGGGAACAGCCAGAACTCCGCGTCGAACACGTTGTCGTAGTGCTCGCCGTCCCACAGGTCGCTCGAGTGCAGCAGCGCGCGCACGCCGCGCGACTCGCGCAGGAACTGCTGGGAACCGTCGTGCACCACGAGCAGGCCGCGACCCTCCTCGCCGGCCTCGAGCAAGTCGACGAAGCTGTGCGCCGTGAACGGGCGCGAGACCTCCTCGAACACCTGCGGCGAGCCCAGCGGGTCGCCGGTCGGGTACTTGCGCGGCCGATCGCGCTCCGCTCGCACCTCGCTCGTTCCGTACGGATGGTCGTGCAGGAGTCGCGCCGGCGTGAAGCGCGGCGCAATCGCGAGCCCGAGCGCCGACATGAGCCCCGGATCGGGCTGCGCGACGTTCTCGCCCTGCAGGCGCACCCACAGCGCGTCGTGCACCATCGAGAGCGAGTAGGTGACGCGCACGCGACTCCCGCCGCGCCCCTCGCGCAGGAACACGTACTCGGCGAACTCCTGCCCGTCGGGCGAGCTCGAGAGATTGACCGTCGAGAAGCGCTCGAGCGCTCGCTCGCGCCGCATCTCGAGCGCGCCCAGCGGCCGTCCGGGAGCGAGAACGCCGTCCGGCCAGTCACGCGAGTGCACCTGACTCACGAGCCCGCTCGCGCGGTCGATGCGCACCTCGAACGAGCCCCGCGACAGCACGAGCTCGCGCTCTTCCTCGCGCATCTCGATCCGCCCGAGCGGCGCTTCCTCGATCTCGTCGTACGGATCGACGACGCGATAGCCGAAGGCCGGCACCCCGCGAACGACGCCGTGATCGTGGGCGATGTCGCGCGTCCAGCCGAGCGTGTTGTAGACGATCGTGCCGCCCTCGGGCCCGTCGACGCGCTTGCCGAGATACTCGAGTGTGCGCGCGAAGATCTCGCCGCCGGTCGCGATCGAGCGCTCAAACAGGCGCTCGCCGTAGGCGCCGCACTCGCCCTCGCCGGAGTGAACCTCGTGGTGCTGTCCCGCGAGCAGGTCACGCCACGCGTCGTCGAGCTCCCAGTGCGGATAGACGCGCAGGCCCGCGTAGGGCCGACCGAAGAGCCCGGCCAGCGAGCACAGGCTCTCCGCCGCGAGCAGCTGTTCCTCGGCCGTGCGGCTGTAGCGCAGCACGTAGTCGCCGTTCTTGGCCGTGGTGGTGCCGTGCCATGCGTCGTCGAGCGTGTAGCCCCGCACGGGGAGCTCCGGCGACGCGGCGCGCAGGGTCTCGGCGAGCTCGCTCAGGGTGCAAGCACGCAGCTCGAAGCGTGGATCGGTGAGCAGCGCCCGCAGGGGTCCGAGCAGCTCGGCCGACGAACACAGGCCTCCGGCCAGCGGTTGCAGCTCGAGCCACTGGCGCACCGCGAGCGGCCCCGACGCGCGTGCGAGCCGGGTCGCGAGCTGGGCGCCGAGTTCCTCGAGCCACTGCTGCAGCACGAACTCGGTGCGCGGGAGCGCGACGAGCCGCGTGCCGTCGAGTCCTTCCCAAAGAACGAGCGGTGCAGCCTCCTCGGGCAGCTCGGGACTGTTGCGCGTCCACTGGTACGAGAGCGAGGCACAGCGCACGCCGACGCCGGCGAGGATCTGCGGCAACTGCGGATAGAAGTCGAGTTCCTCGCTCCAGCGCGCGCGCGGCCAGACGCCGAGCAGCCGTCGCACCGTGCGCATGCCGCGCACGTGCTGGCGCACGTTGCTCTCCCCGCCGTGGAACAGACCGATCGGCTGGCC
>CAITGX010000450.1 GCA_903892045.1 uncultured Planctomycetota bacterium
ACGACGACCAGCGGGATGAGCGGGTTCATGCCGCGCTTGGGCGCTGCGCGACGACCGCGCTCGGGTTCTTCCTGCTTCTGTTGCGTGCGTGCCATGGCGTCGAATGCTCCTCGTGAGTCGGAACGATGATAGCGAGCGTCGCTCGCGACGGCCTACGAGCGCACGAGGCGCGCGAAGTAGCCGCCATCGATGGGCCCGCCGCCGCGCTCCTGCGTCGTCTCGACATCCGGCACGCTCTCGTGGTCCTCGGCGAGCGACCACTGCGGCTGCCGTGCGAGGAACGCGTCGACCACGCGCCGGTTTTCCTCGGGCTCGAGCGAGCAGGTGGACCACACCAGGCGTCCGCCCGGACGCACCAGCTCGGCGGCGCGGTCGATCAAGCGCGTCTGGACCTGCGCGAGCTCGGCGCGCGAGGCCGGACCGAAGCGCCAACGCGCCTCGGGGCGCTGCGCGAGCACGCCGGTGTTGCTGCACGGGGCATCGACGAGCACTCCGTCGAAGGTGCGCGCACCGAGAGCTTCGCCGAACTCCGTGGCGTGCAGCTCGACGCCGCCCACGAGCTGCAGGCGAGCGAGCGTCGACGTCACGCGCTCGAGGCGCGCTGCGCTCGCATCGCACGCGACCACGCGTGCACCGCTCGCGCGCAACACGGCCGTCTTGCCACCCGGGGCAGCGCACAGGTCGAGCAGTTCCTCGCCAGCCTGCGACTGCATGGCTTCGGCGGCGCGCAGCGCGCTCTCGCCCTGGATCGTGATGCGGCCTTCCGTGAACGGAGAGCTCGAGGTGACGAGCTCGGCCGACGACGACGGCGCGACGAGAATGCGCGCGTGCTGGCCTTCGCGCGTCGTCACGCCGAGAGCGTTGAGCTCGCTCGCGATGTCCGCGCGCTCGCCGCGCACGACGCGGATCGAAAGCGGCGACTCGTCGAGCGCGAGGCGAGCGAGCGCGAGGGCCCGCTGCTCGCCATGGCGCGCGATCCAGCGCTTGAGCATGGGCGCGGGCATCGACAGCGCCTCCTCGGCCCACAGCAGCGGATGCTCGATCGGATCGCGAAACACCGGCTCGCGGAAGGAGAGGTTGCGGCCGACGAGATCGCGGCGCGGATCGCCCGACTGCGCGTTCTCGATGCGCTCGTAGACACTCTTGATGAACTCGCGCGCGATGCGGACCTTCGAGGGCCCGAGCGTCCTGCGCACGGCCTCCGAGCACTCCGAGAGCACGGCGTGCGGCGGGATGCGATCGAGAAACAGCGCCTGCGCGAGCGCGACGTGCAGGTGCGTCATCAGCTCGACGTTCTTGAGCGCAGGCGCGACGGCGTGAACGATCGCGCGCAGGGTCGCGCGGCGGCGAACTTCCGTGCCGACGATACGACGCAAGAGGCCGCGGTCGCGCGGATCGACGTCGAGCGACTCGCTCATGTGGTCGACGTCGCGCAGCGGAGTGGTCGAGCCGGAACGCAGGATCGTGTAGGCGGCGAGGCGCGTCATTTCGGCGGGATGGGGGGCGTTCCGACTTGCTGGCCGGGCTCGATGCGCGCGCCGCGGAGGTACTCGGCGGCCGGAAGCGCGCGCTTCCCGGCGACCTGGACGGTGACGAGCTCGAGCGCGCCACGTCCGCAGGCGACGACGAAGCGCGCGCTCGCTTCGAGCACGTGACCCGGCTCGCCCGCGCCTTCGACGACGCGTGCGGCGTGCACGTTGAGCTCGCGGCCCTTGGGGTCGAGCATGCGCGCGAGCGGCCACGGGTTGTAGGCACGTACGGCGCGCTCGATCTCGCTGGCGTCCTTGCTCCAGTCGATCGCGCCGCGCTCCTTGCGGATCTTGCGTGCGTACGTCGCGCGCGAGCCGTCCTGCGGCGTGAAGACCGCGCGGCCTTGTTCGAGCAAGTCGAGCGCTTCCACGAGCGCCTCGCCGCCGAGCAGCGCAAGCGCGTCAAAGAGCTCGCCCGAAGTGTCCTGCGGCCCGATCGCGCGCTCCTTCGCGAGCAGCACGTCGCCTTCGTCGAGCGCGAGCACGATGCGCTGGATCGACACACCGGTCACCGCATCGCCCGCGAGCACGGCGGCCTGGATCGGCGAGGCGCCGCGCCAGCGCGGCAAGAGCGACCCGTGCACGTTGAGCGCGCCGTGCGGCGCGAGCTCGAGCAAGGCGGGCTTGAGGATCACGCCATAGCTCGCGACCACGAGCACGTCGGGCGCGAGCGCTCGCAGGGCCTCGAGAAACTCCGGCGCATGGGGATCAGCGGGCTGCAGCACCGCGATGCCGTGGGCTTGCGCAGCCTTCGCGAGCTCCGACGGCTCGACCTCGCGGTTGCGCCCCTTGGGTTTGTCGGGGAGCGTCACCAAAGCGAGCGGCCGGTGTCCGGAGCGCACGAGGCTCTCGAACACCGGCGTCGCGAAGGGAGGCGAGCCGAGAAAGACCGTGCGCAAGGCGCGATCAGATCTTCGACAGGACCGTCTGCTTGAACTTCTCGTACGGCTGGCTGCCGACGATCTGGTGCACGACCTGACCGTTCTTGATGATCAGGAAGGTCGGGATCGCGTTGATGCCGTAGCGCGCCGGAACGTCCGGGTTGTCCTGCGTGTTGAGCTTCAGCACCTTGAGCTTGCCGGCGGTCTCGTCGGCGAGCTTGTCGACGTACGGGCCCATGGCCTTGCAGGGGCCGCACCATTCGGCCCAGAAGTCGACGAGGACGGGGAGGTCGCTCTTGAGGACGGTCGAGTCCCAGAGGCTGTCGGTGACGTCGGCGGCTTTGCTCATGTCAGGGTGAGAAGGCTGGAGTTGGCGTTCGAGAGGGCGGGCGCGCCCGGGGGAGCGGAGAATATGGGACGCGGGGCGGCGCGAGTCCACCCCCGCGCACGTTCATGCCGGATCGCCGTGCGGCTCGGCGTCAGCGTCGGACGCGTCATCATCCGACTCGGCTTCGGACTCGACGGCGCTCGCGGCAGCCCGCGCAGGGATCGGCAGGGGCAGGTCATCGTCGTCCTCGAGGCCCTCGAAGACGTCGTGGGCGGGCGCGCGCGGCGGCGTGGGTTCGCTCGGCGCGGCGGCTGCAGTCGCGGCGGCCGCGTCGGGGTCCTCGATGCGCTCGTCCTCGAACTCGGTCTGGCGCACGATGCTGTCGAGGTCGTCGCCGAGGTCTTCCCGCAGCGAGATCGTGATGTCGGAGTCCTTCGACTCCTGCCGCGCGCGCACGGCGCCGAGCTTCACGAGCTCGAGCAGCGCGCAGAACGCGCCGATCAGCGTGCCCTTGCTCGCGCCACCCTTGGCGACGGTCTCGTCGACGAGCTCGCGCAGCGACATCGAGCGGCGCGCCTTCACGCTGCGCACGAGCTCCTCGACGAAGTAGCGCAGCGGGCGATGCTCGGTGGCGATCACCATCGACTTGTTGGCGAGCGTCTCGCGCATCAGGCGCGAGAAGGCCGCGAACAGGTCCCAGTTGGTGAGGTCCTGCAGGTCGAGGCCGGACTCCGCGGGCTCTTCCGGGCGGAAGCCGCGCTCGTGCAGCCGGTGGCGCAGGTCAAAGCGGTCCTGCAGCTCGCGCGAGGCCTGCTTGAAGTGGCGGTATTCGATCAGGCGCTGGATCAGCTCGTCGCGCGGGTCGAGTTCTTCCGCGAGGTCGATGTTCTCGCTCGGCAGCAGCGAGCGCGACTTGATCGCCATCAGCGTCGCCGCCATGACGAGGAAGTCGGCCGCGAGCTCGATGTCGATGTCCTGCAGGTCCTTCAGGTAGCGCAGGTAGCCATCGATGATCTTGTGCAGGTCGATGTCGTGGATCTCGACCTCCTGCTCGCGCACGAGGTGCAGGAGCAGGTCCATCGGTCCGCTGAAGACCTGTTCGAGCGAGACGGTGTAGTCGCGGGTCACCATGCACCACCCGTGAGGAGGTCGACGAAGTCGAACAACTGGCGCGAGCCGCTCAGGATCAGGCCGTTGAGGCCCGGCACCATGCGCAGGAGCGCCACCAGCGCGAACACGAGGAACAGGCCGTAGCGCTCGAGTTGCTGGTAGGGCTCGCGCAGGCCGGGCGGCAGCAACCACGCCAGGACGCGCGAGCCGTCGAGCGGCGGCACGGGAATCAGGTTGAAGGTCGTCAGCGCGAGGTTGGCGTACAGCGAGAACTGCAGCACCTCGAACAGCAGGTCCCCCTGCCGGTAGGCGCCCATGTAGTAGGCGACCTTGAGGCCGAGCAGGAACACGATCGCGAGCAGGAAGTTGGTCGCGGGGCCGGCGAGGGCCACGAGCATCATGTCGCGCAGCGGGTGGCGCAGGCGGTGGTAGCTCACCGGGACCGGCTTGGCGCCGCCGAAGGCCGGCATGCCCATCAGCATCAGCATCCCCGGCAGGATGATGGTCATGAACGGGTCGATCGACGGCAGCGGGTTGAGCGTGATGCGCCCGAGGTCCTTGGCCGTCGGGTCACCGCACTTCCACGCCACCCAGGCGTGAGCGGCCTCGTGCAGGGCCAGCGAGATCACGACGAACACGACCACGAAGGCGATCTGCAGCACCTCGATCGACCCCGAGCCGAGCTGGGTCGCCGGCACGGCTGCGGCGCACAGGGCGGCCGCGCACAGGGTCGGGGTATGGGATCGCAGCCGGGAGAGCACGTCGGGGACCGCGCGGCAGGGCCTGCGCGGCGCGTTTTATAGCACAGGGCAGCGCGACGGCGGGCGCTGCGCGGATCGGCTATCCTCTGCTCCCCTGCCGATGAGCGCCGACCGCCGAGCCCCCGTGGAAGAACGCACGCCCATGGCCCACCCCGGCCCTGCCCCCAAGGACCCCGCGCCGCTCCACTCGAAGGGCGGTCCGGCCGACCGGCTCGAGCGCGCGCGCGAGGTGATCCGTGTCGAGGCGCGCACGATCGCGCGGCTCGAGACCCTGCTCGACCAGCGCTTCGTCACCGCCATCGACCTGCTGCTCGCCTGCAAGGGCACGGTCGTCTGCACGGGCATGGGCAAGGCCGGCCTGATCGCCCAGAAGGTCTCGGCCACCCTGGCGAGCACCGGCACGGACTCGATCTTCCTGCACCCCGCCGAGGCGCTGCACGGGGACCTCGGGCGCATCCGGCCGGGCGACGTCCTGCTCGCCCTGTCGAACTCCGGGGAGACGGCCGAGGTGAAGGTCGTGGTGCCCGTGGCGCGCAAGATCGGCGCCAAGGTCATCACCCTGACCGGCAACCCGCTGTCCGGCCTCGCCCAGCTCTCCGACGTCGTGCTCGACATCGGCCGGGTCGACGAGGCTTGCCCGCTCGGCCTCGCCCCCACCGCGAGCACGTCCGCCATGCTGGCGCTCGGCGACGCCGTCGCGATGGTGCTCTCCGCCGAGCGCCGCTTCAGCCGCGAAGAGTACGCCCTCTACCACCCCGCCGGCTCTCTCGGCCGCAAGCTGATGCGCGTGGCCGAGATCATGCGCCGCAACGCCGAGCTGCCGCTCGTCCCCGCCGGCTCGACCCTCGCCGCCACCCTGCGCGTCATGGGGCACACCCCGGGCAAGCCGGGTGCCGCACTCGTCGTCGCGAGCGACGGACGGCTCGCCGGCATCTTCACCGATGGCGACCTGCGGCGGCTGGTGGCCGAGCGCGGCGAGCTGCGGCGCGAGGACCCGATCGAACATTTCATGACCCGCAACCCCAAGTCGGTGCGGCCCGACCAGCTGCTCGAGGAAGCCGAGCGGCTGCTGCGCGAGTTCCGCGTCGACCAGATCCCCGTGCTCGACGCCGAGACGCGCCCGGTGGGCCTGCTCGACGTGCAGGACATTCTCGATACGCGTCTCTAAGCTCTGCCCCCGCGATGAAGGGGGATGGGCTGGAACCGCGGCTCGCGGAGCTGCTTCGACCGGTGCGCCTCGTGGCGCTCGACGTCGATGGCACGCTCACGGACGGGGCCGTGACCGTGAGTGCCGGTGGCGAGGAGCTGCGCTTCTCGGTCGTCGACGGCTTCGGCATCAAGGAGCTCCAGCGCGCCGGCATCGTGGTCGCGTGGATCACCGGTCGCAGCTCGCCCGCCACCGTCGCACGGGCGGAGGGACTCGGCGTGACCGAGCTGCACCTCGGCCAACTGCACAAGACCGCCGCGCTGCGCTCGATCCAGGAGCGCCTCGGTATCGCCCCGCGCGAGACCGCCGCGATGGGCGATGACCTGCCCGACCTCTCGCTGCGGCCCTGCGTCGGCTTTCTCGCGGCGCCGGCCAACGCGCGGCCCGAGGTGCTCTCGCGGGCCGACTTCGTGACCCATGCCCCGGGCGGCGCGGGCGCGGTGCGCGAGCTCGCGGAGATGATCCTGCGCTCCCAAGGGCGCTGGGCGGCGATCGTCGCTTCCTACGGCGCATGAGGAAGCTCGTCGTCTTCCTGCTGGTGCTCGCGCTCGGCGCGGGTGCGCTGTGGTGGTTCGACTCTCGGCAAGAGCAGTCGGCGGCGTCGCTGCCCGTGGAGCCGCAACAGCGCGAGCCTGCACGGGAACCCGAACAGCCTTCGGGCGCGCTCACGAGCGTCGGCGAAGCCGGTGGCACGGGCGCGCAGGTCGCGCTCTCCGGCGCGCTCGACCTGTGGGCGAACGACACGAGCGACCCCGCGCGGCCGCGCAAGCGCTCGCACCTCGTGGCCGCGGATTGCCGGACGCTCGGCGAAGGTCGCTTCGAGCTCTCGGGTGCATCGCTCGAGATCTTCGAGCCCGAGAGCGGCGAGGGCGAGGCGACGGCCAAGGCGACACGAGCGGAGGCGCGCCTCAAGGTGGATCCGGCGCCCGCGCTCGACGAGGAACACCCGGTCGTGCTCGAGGATGCGGAGCTGCGCTACGAGCGTGGCTCGCGCTTCGCGCCGCTCTTGCTGCGCATCCCGCGGCTCGAGACCGTGGTGGCGCTCGAGCGCGCGACCTCGCCCGAAGTGGTCGTGCTCGAGGGCCGCGGACTCTCCGTCTCCGGTCGCGGGCTGCTGCTCGAGCGCAAGTCCGAGAGCCTCACGATTCAGGACGAGCCGCGGGCCCGCGTCGTGCTCGAGGACGGCTCGAGCGCGGCCCTCGCTTCGCGGGCGCGTCTCGTCGTGCGTTCGCGGCCCGACCTCGGCGCCGACCTCGCGGAGCTCGACATCGAGCAAGACGCTCGCATCGTCTTCGATGGAGATGTACCGCTCGAGCTGCGCGCCGACCGGATTCGCCTGATCGGCTCGATCGAGCAGGGTGCATCTTCTCGGCTGCGGCCACTGCGCGCCGAGGCCGAGGGCCACGTGGTCATCACGCAGAAGGAGGGCGTGGCTCGCGGTGAGCGCCTGCTGCTCGACTTCGACGCGGCCGGCAAGCCAGGCAAGGCGACCCTCGACGGACAGCCCGAGCTCGAGGCCGTGCTCAGCGAAGAGCGACTCGAGAGCCTGCCCGAGGATCGGCTGCGCGACGGCGGGGCGCTCGCGGTGCTGCTCGACGGCGCCGGTCCACTGGAGCTCTCGCTCGGCTCGTCGCGCGACTTCCTCTTCACCGGTCCCGCGCGCGTCCGACTCCCCGCTCTCGACGCGCTCCTCGAGTGCGACACGTCGATCCGTGGCACGTCGCGTGCTGCGGTCAAGGGCAGTCCGACAACCGGCGAGCTCGTCGCGGAAGGCAACGTCCGCTTCACCTACGGTCGTGCACGCCTCACCACGGCCGTGCTGCGCGCGAGCTCGTTCCTCGACCCAACGCGCAGGGCGGCGGTTCGCATCGCCACGGAGGCGAGCACGCGCGTCGTGGCGGAGCTCGAGGACGGGAGCTCCGTCGACGTGCTGGCCGAGGGCGGTCTCGTCGCGGAGCAGCGCGAGGACAACCTCTACCTGCCGTTGGCGCGGAACGTCACGTTCTTCCTCGGAGGCGAGCGCGCGCTCTCCGGTCGTGCGGACGCCGTCACGGATCTCGACGTCGAGCGCGTCCAGCTCGTCGCCACCGGCCATGTGCAGGTCAACCTGCCCGAGGGCAACGGACGCGGTGAGCGCTTCGAGGCTCGCTCGGCGGACTCGGGCGAGCTCTCCGGCAGCGAGAGCGAGCTCGCACGGGTCGAGGTCTCGGAGGGCTGGTTCGAGGCGCGTTTCATCGACTTGCGGCCCGGGCAGGTCGAGGCACGCGACGACGCGCGCGGCAAGGTCACGCGCGACGGCGTCGTGCACGACGTGCGCGCCGGATGGATCGTCCTTCAGCGCGACGCGAAGCTCGAGGACGTCGGCGACCCGGCCGAGCTCCTGATCGACGCCGGCGAGGCCGTGTTCGTCGAGCGCACGCAGGACGACGAGAAGCTGGTCCTGCGCGCCGAGCGCTTTCACGCCGAGGCGCGAGCGCGCGGAGTCGATGAGTTCGATCCGACGCTGGTCGTGGCGCTCGGCGACGTGCAGTTCGCGCTCGCGGACAGCGCGCCGCGCTACGAGGGCCGGGGGCATCGCCTCGAGCTGCGCGGCGACCGCACGGGCCGCCTCGAGCCTGCCAGCGAGGGAGAGAAGGTCTCGCTCTCCGGCCGCGTGGGCAAGCGCGCGGAGCGCGTGACGATCGGCTCGTCGCGCATCGACTTCGCGCCCGATCGGCTCGTGGCCGGCGACTTCGAGGCCGAGTTCGACGGCCTCGTCTCCGGCCTTGGTGCCGATGGCGATTCGCGGAAGCTGCGCGCGATCGGCGGCCTGATGGCGATCGACGCCACTCAGGTCACGCTCTCCGAAGGGGTGTACCTCGGTGGCTCCGATTCGAGCGGCCAGCCCTGGTCACTCGACGCGGACCTGCTGGTGCTGCGCGCGCGACGCGTCGAGGGGGAGCTCGACGAGGCGTCCGCAGCCGCCTCGCTCGTGGATCTCGTCGCGCAGGGAACCGTGCGGCTCGATGCGGACCCGCTCGGTCGCGCCCGCGCCGAGGTGCTGACCGTCGAA
>CAITGX010000451.1 GCA_903892045.1 uncultured Planctomycetota bacterium
CGAACGCGAGGTCCATGATCTCGTCGAAGATATCCTTCGGCGGGGTCAGGTTCGAATAGGAGACCCGGTCGAGCGGCTTGGTGAGCACGTGCTCGAGCAGCTTGGGATCCTGGTTGTAGAAGACCTTGCCGACGACCACCGAGGCCTGGCGGCGGTGCTCGAGCGCGAGCGCCTCGTCCTCGTCGTCGAGCCACAGGCCGGAGGCCCCGATGCCGTCGACGAGCTCCTGCACCAGCTGCGGACGCTCATTGATCACTTCCTGTCGTACGACGAGCCCGCACGAAATGAACTGCGGCCACAGGTCCTTCATGAAGTAGAGCACGCGTCCGTAGCCGCCGAGCTCGGCCTTGGCGTTGTGCGGCTCGCCGACGATGTAGCCATCGATCGACTTGGCCGCGAGCGCGCCCGGCATCTCCGGCGGCGGCATCTCCACCAGCTCGATCGAACCCTGCTCCATGCCGCGCTGCTTCATCATGCGGCGCATCAGGAGGTGCTGATTCGAGAAGCGGCTGGGGATCGCCACGCGCTTGCCCGCGAGTTCCGTGAAGTCCTTCACGGGCGAGTCGATCGCGACCGTGAGCGCGCTGCCGTCGCGGTGTCCGAGGTAGACGATCTTCACCGGCACGCCGTCGGCGACGAGCTTCATCGCCAGCGGCGCGATCATGAACGTGGCGTCGAGCTTGCGGGCGATCAGCGCCTCCTTCATCGTCGGGAAGTCGCCGAAGCGCTCCGACTGGAAGTGCGTGCCGCCGTCGGAGTGCTGGGTCACCCAGCTGGTGACCGGGCAGGTCAGGTGGCAGGTCACCGGCAGGAAGCCGACCCGGAACTTCTCGCGCTCCGCCGGAGGAGTCGTCTTGGCCTCGGGATCGACCGAGGCGCTGGTCTCGAGCGAGCCGCGGGAGGCCGGGCCGCTGTTGAGAAACTGGTTCGCCGCGTACAGGACCGCGACGATCGCCACGGCGCCGAGGAGGAGCTTGAGCTTCATGGGTGGGTCCCGCCGGGGGGCAGGCGACGTTCGCCGTAGCGAATCGCGGGCCAAGCCCCGAGACGGCGTCCGGACCGCCTTGATCGGGGTGCCGGGGCGTAGGACTTATGAGCGTCCCGCAGGAAATCTCCCTACCCACCCCGGCCGCTTGCCAGCTTGGACGGGGAGCCCCTAGGATCGTGCTCCTGTGGTCGGCGGCGCCTCGCAGCCGATCCAGCCTTGCCCATGAAGCTCCTCGCCGCCTTCGCCCTCGTCGCCACCTGCGCGCTGCCCCTCGCCGCGCTGCGCCCCGGCGCCCAATCCGACTGCGCGGCCCTGCTCGTCACGACCGACGACCCGCCGCCGGTCGACTGCCCGTTCTGCGGCGGCGACCCGGTCGCCCACCGCCTGCGCCTGCGCGCCCTGCTCTTCCGGCAGGCCTCCTACACGATCCAGTTCTGGACCTCGAGCGCCCGCGCCCGCTGAGCGCCGCTCCCGCGACGGATAACCTGCCCGTCGCCGCCGCGCACCCCGATAGAGTGTGCGGCCTATGCAGTTCGGCTTCCTGATGGATCATCGTCGGTGCATCGGCTGTCACGCCTGCACCGTCGCCTGCAAGTCCGAGAACGACGTCCCGCTCGGCAGCTTCCGCACCTGGGTCAAGTACACGGAGAAGGGGACCTTCCCGGCCATCAAGCGCCACTTCTCGGTGCTGCGGTGCAACCACTGCACCAAGGCGCCCTGCGTGACGATCTGCCCGGTCAATGCGCTCGAGAAGCGCGCCGACGGCATCGTCGACATCGACCGGGACGCGTGCATCGGCTGCCGCGCCTGCATGCAGGCCTGCCCCTACGACGCGATCTACCTGAACGAGGACTCCGGGGCGATCGAGAAGTGCCACTTCTGCGCCCACCGCGTCGAGCAGAACCTCGCCCCGGCCTGCGTCATCGTCTGCCCCGAGGAAGCGATCGTCTTCGGCGACCTGCACGACAAGAACTCGAAGATCTCGCGCATGGTGGCGGAGCACCCGACGCTCCTGCGCCGCACCGAGCAGGGCACCGGCCCCAACGTCCACTACCTCGACACGCTGCCCGAGGCCCTGCAGCCCGGCGTGCCCGAGCGCCCGGACACGTACCTGTGGAGCGAGCGGCCCGCGACCAAGCCCGAGCCGTGGCCCGCGAGCATCCCGACCGCGCCGAACGTGCGCACGGTGCTCGACGCCGGCCACAAGGTGCAGTGGGGCCTCGGCGTCGCCGCCTACCTCGTCACCAAGGGCCTCGCGGCCGGCGCCGCGATGCTCGCGCCCTTCGCGGGCCACTTCGGGCTGCACACCGGCTGGCAGCGCATGCTGCCGGAGCTCCTCGCGCTGGTCTTCACCGCGCTCACGACCTTCCTGCTCGTCGAGGACCTCAAGCGCCCGATGAAGTTCCTGACGCTGCTCACGCGTCCGAACACGAAGAGCTGGCTGGTCAAGGGCGCGTGGATCCTGATGGCCTTCACCGGCACGGTCGCCGCCGCGCTCGGCATCCTCGCGCTGCAGCACTTCGGCGACGACCCGCAGGCCTTCGGCGCGCTGCTCGGGCCTCTGCGCTGGCTCAACGCCGTGCTCGGCCTCGGCGTCGCGGGCTACACCGCGTACCTGTTCGCCCAGTGCGAGGGCCGCGACCTGTGGCAGTCGAAGAAGCTGCTCCCCCACCTGCTCGTGCAGGCCGCGCTGTGCGGCTCGGTCGCGCTGCTCGCGGCGAGCTCGGACAACCGGGCGCTGCTGTGGATCGCCGTCGTCTCGCTCGCGCTGCACGCGGTGTTCGTGCTGCTCGAGCGCCACGGTCGCCACGACACCGACAACGCGCGGCAGGCCGCGGCGTTCCTCGACGTCGTGCGCCTCGGGCCTCTCAAGGCCTACAAGTTCGGGCTCGTCGTCGGCGTCGGCGCCGCGCTCGGCCTGTGCTTCCTCGCCCCGGCCCTCGCGTGGCTCCCGGCCCTCGCGGGCCTGTTCGTCTACAAGCACGCCTACGTCCGCGCCGCCCAGCTCCCGCCGCTGTCATGAGCCACGATCCCGCAACGCTGAACGTCACGCCGATCGAGAACTTCCCGCGGCCGGAGACGTGGGACCATGTCGAGCTGCTCGACGCCAAGGCTTGGCCACGGCGCGAGACGAACAGCTACATGCTCGTGCCGACGACGTGCTTCAACTGCGAAGCCGCCTGCGGGCTCGTGGCGTACGTCGACAAGAAGGACCTCTCGATCAAGAAGCTCGAGGGCAACCCGTTCCACCCCGGCTCGCGCGGGCGCAACTGCGCGAAGGGTCCGGCGACGCTCAATCAGGTGAACGACACGGGGCGCGTGCTCTATCCGATGCGGCGCGTCGGCCCGCGCGGCTCGGGCAAGTGGGAGCGCGTGAGCTGGGACCACGTGCTCGATACCTTCGCGGCGCAGATTCGGAAAGCGCTCGTCGAAGGCCGCAAGACCGAGGTCATGTACCACGTCGGGCGCCCGGGCCACGACGGCTACATGGATCGCGTGCTGCAGAGCTGGGGCGTCGACGGCCACAACAGCCACACGAACGTGTGCAGCGGCGCCGCGCGCCTCGGCTACGCGCTGTGGACCGGCGCGGACCGCCCGTCGCCCGACCACGAGAACGCCAAGTTCATCCTGCTGCTCTCGAGCCACCTCGAGACCGGCCACTACTTCAATCCGCACGCCCAGCGCATCATCGACGGCAAGCTCAAGGGCGCGAAGCTCTGCACCGTCGACGTGCGGCTCTCGAACACGGCCTCGATGTCCGACTGGTGGCTCGCGCCGTACCCGGGCACCGAGGCGCTGCTGCTGCTCTCCTTCGCGCACGTGCTGCTGCACGAGGGCCTGTACGACCGCGAGTTCCTCGAGGAATGGGTCAACTGGCGCGACTACCTCGCGTGGGCGCACCCGGGCGAGCCCGCGACCTTCGAGCGCTTCATCGAGTCGCTGAAAGCCCGCTACGCCTACGCTGCGCCCGACAAGGCCGCGGCCGAGTGCGGCGTCGATGCGAAGACGATCGTGGAGGTCGCGCGCGCGATCGGCGCGGCCAAGCGCGCGTTCGCGTCGCACGTGTGGCGCAACGCGGCCTCGGGCAACGAGGGCGGCTGGCAGGTCGCGCGCTGCTTGCAGTTCGTCGGCGTGCTCGTCGGTGCCGTCGGCGCGAAGGGCGGCACCAACATGAACGTGCAGGACAAGTTCGTGCCTGCGCCGTTCGTGAAGCCGCCGCCGCAGCAGGTGTGGAACGAGCTGCTCTACCCGCGCGAGTGGCCGCTCTCGCACCACGAGCTCAGCTTCCTGCTCCCCCACTTCCTCAAAGACGGTCGCGGCAAGCTCGCGGCCTACTTCACACGCGTCTACAACCCCGTCTGGACCAACCCCGACGGCATGGTGTGGGAAGAGGTCCTGCGCGACGAGGCGAAGGTCGAGCTGCACGCCGCGCTCACGCCGACGTGGAGCGAGACCGCGCAGTACGCCGACTACGTGCTGCCGATGGGCGTCGGCGCCGAGCGCCACGACATCCAGAGTCAGGAGACCCACGCCGCGCAGTGGATCGGCTTCCGCCAGCCGGTGCGCCGCGTCGCCATGGAGCGCATGGGCAAGCCCGTGGAGTTCACGTGGCAGGCCAACCCCGGCGAGGTGTGGGAAGAAGACGAGTTCTGGATCGAGCTCTCGTGGCGCATCGACGCCGACGGCTCGCTCGGCATCCGCAAGTGGTACGAGTCGCCCTACCGGAGGGCTGAGAAGATCACGGTCACCGAGTACTACCGCTGGATCTTCGAGAACTCCGTGCCCGGCCTGCCGGAGGCCGCTGCCAAGGAAGGGCTCACGCCGCTCGACTACATGCGCCGCCACGGTGCGTTCCTCGTCAAGGAAGGCACGTGGGAAGTGCACATGAAGTCGACCGACGCCGCCGGAGCCGCCGACCGCGGCGAGGGCACGCTCGAGAAGGACGGCAAGCCGGTCGCGATCGTCGCCTCGGGCGCGCCGCGCGCGGGCTTCAACACGCCCTCGAAGCGCTGCGAGATCTTCTCGAAGACCATGGTCGACTGGGGCTGGCCCGAGTACGCGACGCCGGAGTACATCAAGAGCCACGTGCACCAAGGCAAGTTCGACCACTCGAAGGGCGAGTACGTGCTCGTGCCGACCTTCCGCCTGCCGACCTTGATCCACACGCGCTCGGCGAACTCGAAGTGGCTCTACGAGCTCTCGAACACGAACCCGGTGTGGATCCACCCCGAGGACGCCAAGCGCATCGGCGTCGACACGCTCGACCTCGTGCGCGTCTCGACGCGCATCGGGCACTTCGTCAACAAGGTCTGGGTCACCGAGGGCGTGCGGCCCGGCGTCGTCGCCTGCTCGCACCACTTGGGCCGCTGGCGCCTGTTCGAGAACGTCGCGCAGGACACCTACGCCATGCCGCTCGTGCGCCGCGAGGAGCTCGCGCCCGGCCAGTACCGCTTCCGCCGCATCGAGGACATCAAGCCCTTCGCGTCCTCCGACCCCGACTCGGGCCGCATCTGGTGGAGCGACGGCGGCGTGCACCAGAACCTCACCTTCCCCGTGCAGCCCGACCCCGTGAGCGGCATGCACTGCTGGCACCAGGCCGTGAAGGTCGAGCGCGCGCACGCCGGCGACGTCCACGGCGACGTCGTCGTCGACACGACCAAGTCCATGGCCGTCTACCACGAGTGGCTCGCCAAGGCCCGCCCCGTGAAGGGCCCCCTGCGCCGCCCGCTGCACTTCGCGCGCGCCGTCAAGCCCGCGCCCGAGGCTTACAAGCTGCCCTGAGCGGACTGCGCGACGCGCGCGTCAGTCGGCGACCGCCGCACTCACCACGGTCTCCTGGCCGTCGCGCACGTCGAGCACGATGAACTGGCTGCCAGATTCCGACCGAAACGTGGGCATGTGCGCGAACGCCGTGTAGCGACCCGGTGCGAGTCCTTCGATGACGTAGGGCGCGCCGACGGAGCGCCCCGTCGTCAAGCGCGTGCGAAACTCGCCTTCGCCACGCTGCCCGTGTTCGCCATCGAACAACGCCAATTGAACCTGTCCCGAGTAGGCGGTTCCGTCCTTGCGACGGAGGCTGAGCCGCACCCAGCCCGTCCCATCGAGTGGCACCTCGAGCTTGGCGCCTGCGACGGCATCGACCAGCAGCTCGATGGCCGGTTCGGTCCGAGACGGAAACTGGAACGGCTGGCTAACGTAGCGAGCGCGGTAGCGGCCACAGGGCACGCCCTGAACCTGCGCGCGGCCGTCGTTCCCGGGCTTCACGAGAAAATCCCATGTGTGCCGGTCTTGATCCGTCAGTCGGAGTAGGCCCTCTTTCACGTCACGTACGCGGACGGCACCACCCGCGTCGGCTCGCGACGTAAAGACGATCTCCACGGTTGCGCGACCAAAATGCGTGGGCTCCAAAGCCACGACATGGGTCGGGATCTCTGCTGCTACGGTGCCGGCGTTGACTCGCTCAACACCCGCCGCAAAACCGGCCAGTTCGTGATCCAGCCGAATAGCTCCGAGCGTCTCCGACTCCGTGTCCGAACTGAAGACCCACAGCAACATTCCAGAAGGCACGGAAGTCCATTTCGGATCCAAGCCGGCTAGCCACACGTCCACACCAGTGGCACTGTGGGCTCTCGAGTCCGGTGCCTCGCACCAACCTTCGATCATGCTTCCCCCGAGAGCCCGCACTTCCTCCACGCCCGTGCTGTCGATGAACTGGAAGGCAACTCCGAAGAGTCGCGTGAGAGAGATCGACACGTCCGACTTCCCCGCCTGTACGGTCGTGGTACCACGACGATCCGCATATCCGTTGCCACCACACGCGAGCACGTGAAGTTCACCTCTCCTCGCTCCGTCGATGCAGAATGCGCCGGATTCGTCTGTGGTCGTGACGAGCAGCGAAGGGTCGTTTTCCACGAGTCGTGCGACACTTCGAGCAACCCCGACCAGCTCGCGCTCTCGCGAGTACGCGAGCACACGCACCGGCTTGACCGGTGGCGCGCCAGTGCCCGATAGGGCCACTCCGCAGATACGGTCTCCTGGTTCCAATACCAGAGTCTGTTCCGCAGCATGCGGCGGCTCGGAGCGATCCAGCCCTGGAACGAAGCCTTGAGCGCGCGCGACGATCTCGACCGAGCTGCCCGGTTCGAGCTCGAGTTCCACGACGCCCGCGCCGTCCGTCTTGCCGCGCTCAACCCAATCGCCAACACCCTTGGTGAAGATGCTTGCGCCTGCAACCAACCCGCCGCCCGCCGCACGTACCTCGATGCGCGTTCCTCTTTCGACCGTGGCCAGCAGCTTCGTTGCCGGAACCTGCTCACGACGCTCCGTTGGAGCCGTGACAAATCTGGATTGCGTGCCCTCGTGCTCGCCGTGGAAGATGTCTGTCGATTCGAGCCCTGCAGCCGAGTTCGGCCCTTGGAGAGCAGCCCAGAAAACACAGATTACGACACATACCGTCGCGAGGATGCCCAGCAACGAAATGGAACGCGTGAGACGCCTCATGGCACTCCTGTGGGTTAAGCAGACGCGCGTGAGCCTATATCGCAATGAAAGCTACCGTCCATCCGCTGAGATGCTGACTCGCCCCCCCTTCAGTTACCGCATGTCGCGTACATCTCGTAGTAGGGAGGGTCAATGACCACGAAAACGTCAATCGAGCACACCCCAGCCGGGCAGCTTGCAAAAGGGTCGCCTTCATCTCCGCTCGTCCTACAACCTCCACCTTCCAGCACGTCGTATCCTTCACCTGCAGGTTTGTAGAGCAAATGGCAACACCGCGGCTCAACTTGGCCTCCACATTTGCAGGTCTGCCAACCCCCTCCTTGACCGGACAAACCACCGTAGCAACCAGCCGCGCATCCGTGATTCACGCACGGGGGCGGGTGCTGAATTCCGCCCGCCTCTGAATCGAACACGATGCGCGTCTCGCAACTGACTGAAGCACAGGAAGCGGAGGAGGCGGCCGCGCTCGGCGGGAAACTGGAACGAAATAGGACGGCGCAAGTCGCTGTCGCGAGCAAGACTAGGAACAACGCGTTTGCGAGCCCGCGCGTTGCGCAGCCGCTACGATGCGAACGAATCATGGCCCAAGCCTCCAGCGATGGCGCTGCGTTCGATTTGCGTCTCGGTCAAGAAGTTGAGCGAGAAACCACTGCCAGCGTCCGCTCAGCCGACGGTACCCCCCCCCCTTTCTCCTCGCGCAATACTCAATTCCGAAATCGCCGCCCGCTGCACTTCGCGCGCGCCGTCAAGCCCGCGCCCGAGGCTTACAAGCTCGAAGGTGGCAAGCCTGCGGGCTCGTAGGGACGCCACGTCTCCAGCGAGCCAGATCGCCAGCAAGCCGAATCGCCAGTCAACAAGGCGGGCCGCCCGGCGCAGTGTGCCGGACGGCCCGCTCAGCTTGTGGAGCGCGCGAGCTCCGCGCTCGCGGCGAGGCTCAGTCGTTGAGGCCCGGGGGCGCGGTGAGGCCCTTCACGGTGCCGTTGGCGACGCCTTCGCGCAGCAGCGCGAGGGCGCGGGCAGCCATCGAGTTCTTCAGGTAGAAGTACTCGACGATCTCGCGGTGCTTGGGCTCGTTCAGGTCGAGCGGCTTGGTCGGCGGCGTCTTGCCGGTGATGCGCGCGATGTAATAGCCCTTGGGGCCGCGCCACGGGCCGTCGATCGAGCCCATCTTCTGCTCGAAGAAGATCTGGTCGGTGACGGCCGTGCCGAACAGGAACGAGCGGTAGTCGCTGTCGCCGATGTAGCCCTGCAGCTGGTTGCGGGTCTGCGGCTGGTCGCCGAAGGTGCCCTTGAAATAGAAGTTCTGCATGGGCTTGTTGCCGGTCTCGGGCATCGGCGGGTCCCAGAACTCGCTGTAGAGCTCGAGCGTCGGACGCCACTCGGCACCCTTGTCGAGGTCGGACTTGATCGCGAGCGCGCGCTCGCGGGCCTCGGGGAAGCCGCTCGCCTTCCAGCGGTTGTTCGGGAAGTCGAAAGCCGAGACGAACAGCACGTCGACGGAGAGCTTCGAGGCGCCTGCGATCTGGTTGATCACCGGCAGGGTCGGCGCGAGCAGCTCGTCGCGCGCGAGGTCCGCGGCGATGGCGCGCTTGTGACTCTCCTGCACGCGCATGTAGGTCGCGAAGGCGGGAAGCGACGGGAAGCCGAGCACCTGGCTCGAGAGCATCTCGTGCTGCGAGAGGTACTCGGAGTAGGACGGCTTGCCCTGCTTGGAGGTGGACGGCCACCACTCGCGGAACTGCGCCGGGGTGAGCAGCGTGCCCTTGGCGGCGAGCTCGTGCTCGAGCAGCGCCACTTGCGCGAGGAAGCGCTTGGCCTCGTCGACGAGGTCGGGCGTGCAGAACGGAGCGATGCGGCTCCAGATCGTGTCCATCATCATCGGCACGCCCTGCACGATCGCCATCACGCGGCGCGCGCGCTCGAGGGCGGCGGCGGCGTCCTTGGGCGCGTCGGCGGCGGGCGGCGGGAGCGCGGCGGCGATCTCGTCGAGATCGGTCTGCACGATGGCCCACGTGTTGAGCGCCATCAGGATCGTGCCGCGCACGGCGTCGACCGCGATGGGGTCGTCGGCCGGGATCTCGCCCTTGCCGGCGGCCTTGAGGACCGCGAGCGCGGCCGCCGCTTCGGGATCTTCGATCGCCGCCACCAGCGTGCCGGTGTCGCGCGGATCGATGGCGGCGAGCTTCTCGAGCAGCGGGCGGTAGCCTTGCCCGACGAGGAGGTTCTGCTCGGTGTCGAACAGGCGGCGCACGCGGCTCGCGTAGCTGACGCGTTCGTCGTCGTACCACGTCTCGCCGAGCTGCTCGGCGATGATCGCCTTGGTGATCTCCGGCCACTCGAGCGGGTTCTCGGGGCGGAACACGCGGTCGAAGCGCATGGTCTGGCGCAGGCGCTCGCGGAACAGCTCCAGCGAGAGCTCGGCGCGACCCACCTCGATCGCGAAGTCGAGCGTCGGGTAGCGCAGCAGGAAGTCGTCGCGCTCGCGGGCGAGGCGCGCGTCGAGGTCGGCGTCGCTGACCTCGTAGCGCGCGAGTTCCTCGGGCGTGGCGCCCTGCAGCTTGCGCTTCTGGAGTTCCTCGTCGACGAGGATGGAGAACTTGATGGTGTCGAAGTCACGCGCCCCGACCGAGGCGCACAGGAAGCGCTGGATCTCGTCGTCCGTGATGCGCCGGCCGTGGACGAACAGCGGCTCGCCGAACATCGACGTGGAGCCCTTGGCGTCGCCGCCCGTCTTGAGCTCGACGGCGACGACCGAGGTGGTCGCGACGGCCGGCTGGGCGGGGGTCGGGGCGGCGGGGGCGCCCTGCGGGGCGAGGGCGAGGAGGCAGAGGCCGAGGTGCGACAGCATGGGTCGTGAGGCGGTTGCGAGCCCGCGAGGGGCCGGAGGAGGAGTCTGGGGTCGGGACCCGCGCAGGGGCCCGGCGGGTCCATTACGGCCCGTGGCGCCGGAAGGTTAACGAAGGCTGGTCGAAATCAGCCCCGCCGGCCCACGACTGGGCCCAAGGGGCCTTCCGGAGCCCCCGGAGCAGGGCCGAGCGTCCTTGGGAGCGCTGCGGAGCGTCCTAGACTAGGAAGCGATGGACCTGCACTACGCCCCGCGCACGATTGCCCTGCACAGCGAGATCCTGCACCCGCTCGTCGAGCCGGACCCCACGCGGCTGCAGCGGCTGCACAACCAGCTCTTCGAGCAGGGTCACCCCGTCTACACCGACTTCTCCGTCCTGCAGGACGGCGCCGCCCTCTCGAACCCGGCCGCACGGCCCGGCGCGATCTCGTCGGTCACCTTCGCCTCCGACCGCATGGTGTTCCGCGAAGAGCTCTCGGCGCTCACCGTCGAGGAGTTCGCCCAGCGCGTGCGTCGCATCAGCCAGCAGGCCTGCGAGCTGCTCGGCGTGCAGGTCCTGACCGCCCATCAGGTCACCCTGCGCACGCTGGCCAACCCGCGCTGCTTCCGCGACTCGCGCGAGTACATGAAGGAAGGCATGTTCAGCTTCTCGGAGGAGATCGAGGACTTCGGCCGCACTCCGCAGCTCTACGGCCTGCGCCTCGTGTTCCCGCCCAACGAGACCCAGCCCAACGCCCACGCGCTGCGCATCGAGTCCTTCCACGGCGACCCGCGCTCCTTGTTCCTCGAGAATCAGGCCTCCTTCCCGCCGATCCTCGTGGCCCGCGGCCTCGAGCCGCTCGAGCAGCACGTGCTCGAGGCCTACGAGTTCCTGACCACGCGCACGCTGCAGTTCGTGAGCCGCTTCGACATCCGCCTCGAGGCCTGAAAGCCCCATGCGCACGCTCCCCCGCCACGCCGCGCTCGCGGCGCTCGCCTCAGTCTCGCTCCTCGCCTCCGTCTCGCTCCTCGCCTGCGCGCCCTCCGCTGAGCCCGCGCCGGCCCCCAAGTTCCCCTCCTGCGTCGCCTTCGCGCTCGACGACCGCGTCGGCATCGAGGGCCACGAGATCGACGAGGCCAGCGTGTACGTCGAGCGCCTCGAGCCCGCCGCGAGCCCCGCGCACCTGCGACGCCTCGCGCTCACCAACATCGTGCTGCCGCGCCATGTCGCGCGCCTGCTCGCCCCCGAGGCCCACGCCAAGGCCAAGGCCGAGGCCGAGGCCCTGCGCGGGGCACTCGCCGCCGGGACCTACACCGGACCGGCGCGCGAGGACGGCAGCGTGGGCGAGCTCGTCGAGGGCGGCTTCGGGGAGCTCGGGATCCTGCCCTGGGGCGTGGCCCTCGACCTCCCCGACGGCGAGTGGAGCGAGGTGATCGAGGAAGTGGGCACCTTCGTGGTGCTGCGCCGCCTCGGCCGCACCGAGGGCCCGGTCCCCATGGCGACCACGGTGCGCGTCGAAGCATTTCTCTTTCCTTGGCTTCCCACCGAGACCGTCAAGCAGGACGTGGACCGAGCGTACGATGGGCACCGCCTGACGGTGATCGACCCGGCGTGGGCCGACATCCCTCCGGCGTCGCTCCTCCATCGCATGCAAGGTCCCCGTTGAAACTGCTCGTCGCCGCCGCGCTCGCCCTCGCCCCGCTCGCCGCCGCCGCACAGGACCCCCTGTTCCGGCAGAAGGGAGACGCGGCGCCGCGCGCGGGCGAGGCGACGAAGGACGTCGTGCGCGCGAGTGAGTGGCCCGCGATTCCCGCGGACAAGGCCGCGACGGTCAAGACCGACATCGAGCGCCTGCGCAAAGCCGGCACGCCGGAGATGGCCGAGCAGGCCGACGCCGCGCTCGTCGCCGCGGGTGCGATGGTGGCGCCCGGACTGATCGCCGCCATGGGCAAGGAGCGCAACGTGGAGGCGCGCCTGCGCATCGAGGCGGTGCTCGACCGCGTGACGGGCGCGGAGCACACGCGACTGCTCGCGCCGTACTTCGCGGACAAGTCGCGCGACGTGCGCACGTGGGCGCTCGCGCGCTGCGCGGCGTTCCCCGATCGCGAGCTCGCGAAGGGCGCGCAGGACGCGCTGGGCAAGGCGCGTGCGGCGCTCGCCAAGGACGAGAAGCTCGAGGGCGGCGAGGCCGAGCTCTACGCGGCCGCGCTGTGCGCGACGGCAGCTGGCTCCCACGAGGGGCTCGACGTGCTCGGCCGCACCGCGGTCACCGAGTGGGGCAAGAAGGGCGTCGAGATCCGCGCGGCGCTCGCGGGCGTGCGCGATGGCGAGTCGACGAAGTTCGCGCTCGACATGCTCGCCAAGGACGACCGCAAGCAGAAGGTCGCGGCGCTCCACCTGCTCGCGGGTTGCGGCACGCAGGACGCACTTGCGGCCGTGAAGCGCGAGCTCGACAGCACCGACAACTCGATCCGCATCGCGGCCATCAACGCCATGCGCGGCATCGTCGACGGCGACCTCCCGATCGCCAACCTGCCCGTGTTCGAGGCCATCGAGCTCGCCAAGAAGTGGAAGGAGCGCGGCTAGACCTCGCCGCGCAGTCCCATGCAGATCCTCCGCCCCCTCGCGGCCCTCCTCGCGCTCCTCGCCTGTCTCGCGGCGCCGCTCGCCGCGCAAGCGAAGGACCTGCGCAAGAACGACCCGAGCCTGTGCCCGTGGTGCAAGGGCGACAAGGCGCTGATGGAGAAGGCCGGCATCGCGAGCCACGGCGAGTTCGCCTTCGGCAAGGAAGAGTCGACGCGCAAGATCGACAGCGTGCTCCCCACCTGCGAGATCAAGTGGATCGAGACCGCGCACTTCGAGATCGGCATCGCGCTCGCGCCGCACAAGGTGAAGCAGGAGGAGAAGGAGAAGATCCGCACCGAGCTCGCGCGGCTGCAGCAGGTCCTGCCCGACGTCGACCCGAAGTCGAAGATCCTCGATCCCTGGCTGCGCGCACACCTCTACGCCCAGCGCTGCGAGGAGATCTACGCGCGCATGGTCGAGATCCTCGGTGCGAAGGAGCTCGCGTTCCCGCCCAAGGGCACGCTCTACGACGGCACCGGGATGTACCTCGGCTGCGGCCCGCACCTCGGGCAGGGCGGCAAGTACGAGGTCCTGATCGTGCCTGCCGAGGCCAACCTCACGGGCTACCTGCAGAGCCAGTTCGGCCTGCTGACCAAGAAGACGCAGCGCTGGAACCTCAACGCGGCCGACACGCTCTCGGTCACGATCCACTGCGCCGAGGAAGGCCTGCGCGAGGACGAGGGTCTGCACGGTCACCTCGGCTTCAACCTCGCGATCAACCTGTTCGACGGCTTCAAGCACTACAGCTACGACACGCCGATCTGGCTGCGCGAGGGCCTCGCGCACATGGTCGAGCGCGAGATCGGTCCGCGCTTCAACTCCTTCGACTCCGCCGAGGGCGGCATCGCCCAGACGACGCGCAAGGAGAAGTGGGAGCCGGAGGTGCGCAAGCTCGTCGCCGGCGCGAAGGCGCCGCGCATGGCGCAGCTGATGAGCATGAAGGAGTACTCGGACCTGACGCTCGACCGTCACTACGCGACGTGGTCGATGGTCCAGTACCTCGTGCAGCAGAAGCCCGCAGAGTTCGCCAAGTTCTGCGGCGCCCTCAAGGGACGCCTCAACGCCCAGCGCATCCCCGACGGCTCGAACATGCCCGAAGCGCACCGCGAGCTCTTCAAGGAGCACTTGGGGCTCTCCTACGCCGACTTCGACACGGCGTGGGCGGAGTGGGTGCTCGCCACGTACGGGGCCCAGTGAACCCCGTTCCTGACCCCGCGGGAGGGGTCGGGGAGCCCGCCGTCAGGTCCGGGGAGGCCCCGGCCGATAAGCCCGCCACGCCCCCCGCGGGCGCTCCCTCGGGCATACTATTCCGTGCCCGTTAGAGTTGGCGTCCCCGCAGGGCCGCCACCCCGCAGGTCCGGCCCAGAGCCCCATGATCCACCGTCGCCGCAAGGTCGTGCTGTTCCTCCCCCACCGGGCCGATCCGACCCGTGGCGAGATCTTCAGCGCCGACCTCCTGCCGCTCGAGCTGCTGCAGATCGCGATCGGACCCGTGGCCAATGGCTACGAGGTGATCCTGATCGACGCGATGATCGAGCCCAAGTACCTCGAGAAGGTGCTCGAGGCCTGCGACGGCGCCCTGTGCTTCGCGAGCTCGTGCATCCTCGGGTATCAGGTCTACGACGGCTACGTCGTCGCCAAGGCCGTGCGCGAGCGCTACCCCAACCTCCCGATCATCTGGGGCGGCTGGTTCCCGAGCGTCATCCCCGAGATGTACTTCGAGCACGGGATCGCGGACGCGGTCGGCATCGGGCAGGGCGAGCTCACCTTCGACGAGGTGGTGCGCGCGCTCGACGCGGGCGAGCCGCTCGACTCCGTGCCCGGGCTCGCGCTGTGGCGCGACGGGCGCGTGGTCTACACCGACCACCGCGAGGTCGTCGGCTTCGACAAGTTCGGGAAGGTGCCGTGGCACCTGCTCGAGTACGAGCGCTACGCCGAGCTGCAGACCAAGCCCACGCGCCTCAAGGTGCGCCACCGCTTCCCGCTGCCCGGCAAGTGGACGCCCGACAACCCGCCGCGCGCCTTCAGCCACTTCTCGAGCTTCGGCTGCCCCGAGCCGTGCACCTTCTGCTGCTCGCCGCTCATCACCGGCAAGCGCTACAAGGCCATCTCCGGCGAGGCGCTCGCCGAGGAGATCGCCGAGCTGCAGCAGCGCTTCAAGTTCGACGTGCTGCGCTTCCAGGACGCCAACTGGGGCGTGGCGGAGAAGCGCACCAAGGCCTTCTGCGAGAAGCTGATCGACCTCAAGGTGCCGATCCACTGGAACGGCACGATCGAGATCGAGACCATCGCGCGCTACAAGCAGGAGACGCTCGACCTACTGCGCGACTCGCGCTGCCACCTCCTGTGGCTCGGCGCCGAGACCGGCACCGCCGCTATGCAGGAGCGCATCAAGAAGGAGATCAAGCTCTCCAACATCCCGTACGCGATCGGCGAGCTCTACCGCCGCGGCATCACGCCCGGCACGTTCTGGATCATCGGCTACCCCGGCGAGACGCCCGAGTCGATGCGCGAGACGCTGCGCGTCGCCGCCGGCGTGAAGTACCTGTTCCCCTCCGCCGGCTCCGAGGTCTACCCGTTCCGCCCGATCCCGGGCACCGAGGACTTCGAGACCGCCAAGAAGCTCGGCTACGTGCCGCCGAAGGACTTCCACGAGTGGGGCAAGTGCTTCGAGTACAAGTACAACTCGCACAACACGCCGCTCCCTGACGACGTGCGCGAGACCTGGCGCCTCTACAACAACACGAGCGCCATCTACGACCGCAAGATCCACGAGGGCCCCAAGTGGATGCGCGAGACCCTCGCGCAGATCGCCGGCTGGCGCCTCAAGAAGCAGCGCTACGGCTTCCC
>CAITGX010000452.1 GCA_903892045.1 uncultured Planctomycetota bacterium
GGACCTCCGCGGCGCGGCCCCCGCGATGACCACGACGGCCCGCCGCGCCGTGGTCCGCGTGCCGAGCGCGGCTTCGATGGCCCGCCGCCGCGTGGCCCGCGCTTCGAGCGTGGCTTCGACGGTCCGCCGCGTCGCGGCCCCCGCGACGATCGCGAGGGTCCGCCGCGGCGCTTCGTCGGTGACGAGGGCGGCGCACCGCCGTGGCGCGAGCGTCGTGGCCCGCCGCGCGGTCCGGAGCGCGGCTTCGACGGTCCGCCGCGCCGTCCGCGACCGGGTCCCGGCCGTGGCCCCCGCGACGACGGCCCTGCGCCGCGTCCGCCGCGCCGGCCGCGCTAGAACCATCTCAAGGAGCGACAGATGAGCGAACCGCAGACGATCGGAGTGATCGGTGGATCGGGCCTGTACGAGATCGAGGGGCTCTCGAACGTGAAGGAAGTCGCGCTCGCGACGCCGTTCGGCGCACCGAGCGACTCCTTCGTGACCGGCGAGCTCCACGGCGTGCGCATGGTGTTCCTGCCGCGCCACGGCCGCGGTCACCGCATCTCGCCCTCCGAGATCAACTTCCGCGCGAACATCTGGGGCCTGAAGAAGCTCGGCGTGACGCGCGTGCTGTCGCTCTCGGCGGTGGGCTCGATGCGCGAGGACATCGCACCGGGCGACTTCGTCGTGATCGACCAGTTCATCGATCGCACGCGGCATCGCCCCGACACGTTCTTCACCGATGGCGTGGTCGCGCACGTGATGTTCGCGGATCCGGTCTGCGGCGAGCTGCGCAAGGTGGCGCTCGAGGCCGCGCGCAGCACGGGCGTGAAGGTCCACGACGGCGGCACTTACGTGAACATGGAGGGCCCGCAGTTCTCCACGCGCGCGGAGTCGAAGCTGTACCGCTCGTGGGGCGTCGACGTGATCGGCATGACCAACCTGCAGGAGGCGAAGCTCGCGCGCGAGGCGGAGCTCTGCTACTCGACGATCGCGATGGCGACGGACTACGACTGCTGGCACGAGGAGCACGAGGCCGTCACCGTCGAGGCCGTGATCGCCGTGATGGGGCGCAACGTGGGCAACGCCAAGGCGCTCGTGAAGGCGGCCGCTCCGCGCATGCCGGCCCAGCGCACGTGCGGCTGCGGCAGCGCGCTGCGCCACGCGATCATGACCGCGAAGGACCGCATTCCGCAGGCGGCCCGCGAGCGCCTCGGGCTCCTGATCGACAAGTACGTCGGACCCCAGCAGGGCTGAGCGACCATGGCAGGCGCGCGCGATCTGGGGTTTGCCTGCGCGCTGGCGCTGCTCGCGCTCGGTTGCTCGTCGTCCTCGCTGCCGCGCGGCCTCGACGAGGCCGTGCTGCTCGGCGACGAGAACGCGTCGTCGACGGGGAATGAACGACATCGCGGCCCCGGCGTCGTCGCGGGCGGCGAAGGCACGGCTCGTTTCGCGTCCGCGCTGCACGAGCGCTTCGATCGCGAGCGCGCGCTCGAGCGCACGCGATTCATCGACGGCTTCTACCGCGCGCCGGCCAACGACGGCTTCGAGGCCACGCTCGCGCGTGTCGAGGCCGACCTGCGGGCTGCGGGCTTCGGAGCGAGCGACCAGCTGCTGCTCGAGTGGCTCGAGCAGCCGATGCAGACGCGCGGTGGTGCGCCGTCCCCGGCGTGGACGCCCGTGTCGGGCCGGATCGAGCTGCGCGGCGGGCGCGGCCAGCAGGTGCTGCATGCCTTCTCCGCGCCCGGCGATCGCGACCGTGTGATGCTGCCGGTGGGCACGCCGAGCTGCGATGTCGAGGGCGCGCTCGCCTTCTCGCTCGACGAGCTCGACGCGGGCGAGGTGCTCGTCACCGACGCGTCGCCCGACGGCGGTGCGCTGCGCGGTGCGAGCGAGAAGGGTGCCGTCGCCGTGCTCTCGGCCTTCCTGCCGAAGTTCAACGTCGATCCCAGTGGCGCCGAGCGGCACCTCGACGCGATCCAGTACCGCGGCATGCGCGGCACGCTGCCCGTGGCGATGATCTCCGCGCGCTCGCTGGCGGCGATCCGAGACGCGCATGCGAAGGATCGCCATGTGCGCATCGCCTATCGCGCGGAAGTGAAGCTCGACGAGCGACCGCTGCGCACCCTGGTCGCGACCGTGCTCGGCGCGGATCGGGCGCAGGAAGCGGTCGCGATCGCGGCGCACGTGCAGGAGCCGGGTGCGTGCGACAACGCGAGTGGCGTCGCGGGCGTGTGCGAGGGAGCGATCGCGCTCGCCGGCGCGCTGCGCGAAGGCGCGATCGAGTCGCCGTCGCGCTCGATCGTGTTCCTGTTTGGCGACGAGTTCACGCAGAGCTCGATGTGGCTCGACACGACGGCGCGCAAGCCGATCGTCGGCATCTCGGCGGACATGCTCGGCGAGTCGCGCGAGCGCACGGGTGCGCTGCCCTTGCTCGAGCGCATGCCGGATCCCGGCGCGGTGCAGTCGCTGCCACCGGACGAGCACACGGCGTGGGGCGGTCGGCCCTACTCGGCGGCCAAGCTCTCGCCCTCGGGGCTGAATGTGATCGCGCGCTGCGCGCTGCTCGACGTCGCGGGCCTCGAGCCCGGCTGGGAAACCGCCGAGCATCCCTACGAGGGAGGCAGCGACCACTCGGAGTTCCTCGGCCGCGGGATCCCGGGCGTGCTGTTCTGGCACTTCACCGACTTCGCGTACCACACGAGCCTCGACCGCATCGAGCATGTCGATGCCGACGAGCTGCGTCGCATGAGCGTCGCCGTCGTGACCACGGCGCTCGCGGTCGCGGATCCGCGGCCGCTCGACCTCGACCGCTACCTGCGCACGAACAACGAGGAGCGCAAGCTGCGTGTGCAGGCGGCGCTCGACGCCGGCGATGCCAAGCTCGCCGAGCTGTGGCGCGCGTGGACCGATGGCGCGCGGCAGTGGCTGCGCATCGAGTGCCTGCGGATCCCGGCCGAGGAGCTTGTTCCGCCGCCGGCCGCGTCGAACACTGTCCCAACGAAGGAGTGACCATGAGCCACAGCGAATCCACGCCGTCCACGGGTCTCGATCGTCGCGCGCTGCTCGGTGGGGGTGCGGCGGCCGCCGCGGCGCTCGCCTGCCAGTCGACCGCGCCGGTTCCGGCGCAGGTTCCGTCGCCCGCCGGTCCTGCGAGCTCCGCGCCCGCTCCGCGCAAGGGCTACCCGGTGATGGTCGGCAGCGCGAACGCGCTCGCCGGCATGAAGCTCCACTACCAGAAGCTGGTCGACGGCTGCGATCCGCTCGATGCGGCGATCGAGGTGGTCAAGGTCACCGAGGCCGACCCGGAAGACACGAGCGTCGGTCTCGGTGGCCTGCCGAACGAGGAGGGCGTCGTGCAGCTCGATGCCGCCTGCATGCACGGGCCCACGCACAACTCCGGCGCGGTCGCGTGCATCGAGAACATCCTGCACCCGAGCGAAGTGGCGCGGCTCGTGATGGAGCGCACCGATCACTGCCTGCTCGTGGGCGAGGGCGCGTACAAGTTCGCGCGCGCCCATGGACACCCGCACGTCGAGCTCCTGACCGAGTCGACGCGCAAGAAGTGGCTCGAGTGGCGCGAGCGGCACTCGAACGACGACGATTGGCTCCCGCCCGCGAAGGACGAGCGCAACGTGCGGCTCGAGCGGACGCTGCGCTACGTGGCGGAGCTCGAGCGGCAGGGCTACGACCACGCGTGGGGCACGATCCACTGCTCGGCGCTGTCCGTGCGCGGCGAAGTGGCCTGCACGACGACCACCAGCGGGCTGGCGTGGAAGATCCCCGGCCGCGTCGGCGACTCGCCGATCATCGGCGCGGGGCTGTACTGCGACTCGGAGGCCGGCAGCGCGGGCGCCACGGGTCGCGGCGAGTCCTCGATCCTCTCGCTGGCGAGCGCCACGATGGTCGAGTACCTGCGCCGCGGCGCGGCACCGCTCGATGCGGGTCTCGAGACGGCGCGGCGCGTCGTGCGGCAAGTCGAGCGACAGGCGCGCTGGCAGCCGGCGCTGATGGGCGCGGACGGCAAGCCGAGCTTCGGCCTGCACCTGTACGTGCTCGGCCTCGATGGTCGCACGGCGGGCGTCACGCTCCAGGGTGGGGGCAGCTACGCGGTCGCGGATCCCGAGCGCGGGCCGCGACTCGAGCCGCTCGTGCCCCTGCTCTGAGCGCGGCCTACTGCGGTCGCGCGCGCGGAGGCGTCGCGATCGCGGCCGCGAACTCGCGCGCGTCGATGACGCCATCCTCGTTCAGGTCGAGGGCGGCCAGCACCGCTCCGATGCGGGTTCCGACCGTGGCGGAGCCCTGCAGCCGACGCAGGTCCTCGGAGGAAACCACTCCGTCCCCGTCGACGTCGAGGCGGCGGAAGTGGGGGACTGGCCCGGGGATCCACGGCGGCAGCTCGGCGCTCGAGGCGCTCGCCGGGCGCTCCTGGACGCGACCAAAGAGTTCCTCGAGCGTCCGGGGTGTCTTCGCCTCGCCTGCGCCCCGTCCGGCCTCCGGCGTCACGCGCGCATAGCTCAGGATGCGCGCGAGCTGGAACAGCTCCTCGCCCGCGAACCGACCGTCGCCATCGCCATCGGCCGCGCGCAGGAGCGCGGCCGCGTCGCTCTCGGGATTGCGCGAGCCACCCTCGACCACCATGGCGGCCAGCTCGCGCGCATCGAGCGCACCATCGCCGTCGAGATCGAACGCCTGTCGCAGGGCCTCGGCCGAGCGCGGCTCGTTGCTCGCGCTCTCGGGCTTCGGACGAGGGAGGCGGAACATTCCGCTGCGGGCGACGACCTCGTCGTAGCGCAGCATGAACTCGCGCGACGTGACGCGGCCATCGTGATCGCGGTCGTAGAGCGCGAACTCGGTGCGGTCCGCGTCGAGGGCGTCGCGCATCTCGCGGTACGAGAGCCAGCCTGACTCGTCGTAGTCGATGCCGAGGAAGATCGGTCGCTGCAGGTTGCGCCACTCCTGCGTGCCGGGCTCGACGCCCCCCGGCAAGGTCATGGCCGAGGGCGTGGTGCCCGTCTCGAGCCCGGCGCGCGCGCGGTCGGACTCCGCCAGCTTCCTGTCGATCTCGGCCACGAGGTCGAGGAAGCGCTCCTCGCCGGCGGCCAGCGCGGCGCCCTTCGGCGCAGACGTGACGGGCCCCGGGGCGTTGAGGTTGGCGCCGAGCGGCGGCGCGGCGGGCAGCGTGCCACCGATCAGGCTCTTCGACGGGCCGAACACGCCGGTGAGGCCAGCGGTCGTGCGCTGGGGCCGCTGGCCCCTGCGGCCGCCACCGCGCCGCCCCTGGGCGAGCGCATCGGGCGCGAGCCCGAAGGCGAGCAGGCAGGTCAGCGTGAGCAGGGTCCGGGTGCGCATGGCGAAGCTGGGCAGGAGCATCGTGGAACGTGGGCGGGGCACTCGCAAGGGCGGAGGCGCAGGGCGAGCTAGCCCGAGCGTCGGCGTCGGCGCTCCGGGGCCGGCTCGGCCGCGGGTTCCGGCACGGGCTCGGCCGCCAGCGGCTTGCGCAAGGAGAGGCCCCAGCTGATGGCCTCGCTCACGTGCTCGACCATGCGGATCTCCAGCCGTCGGCGCACCTCGCGCGGCAGGCGCTCGACGTCCTCGCGGTTGCGCTCGGGCACTACGACGGTGCGAATGCCGGCGCGCAGGGCGGCCAGCAGCTTCTCGCGCAGGCCGCCGATCGGGAGCACGGTGCCGTGCAGCGAGATCTCGCCGGTCATGGCGACGTCGTGGCGCACGGGCGTACGGGTCAGCACGCTGACGAGGGCGGTCGCGATCGCGATGCCGGCGGACGGGCCGTCCTTCGGCACGGCGCCGGCGGGGAAGTGGAGGTGCAGGTCGAGGCGCTCGAGGGCGTCCGGCTCCTGGCCGATGCGCGGCAGCTGCATGCGCGTCCACGACAGCGCGGTCTGGACCGACTCGCGCATGACCTCGCCGAGCGAGCCCGTGAGCACGATGCGTCCAGCGCCGGGCATGAGCACGGTCTCGATCGGCAGGATCGAGCCGCCGACGTTGGTCCACGCGAGACCGGCGATGACTCCGATCTGCGGGGCGGTCGCATGCACGAAGGGATCGAGGTTCGGTGCACCGAGCAGGCTGGAGAGCTGGCTCTTCTCGACGTGCAGGGCGTGGCCCTCGCGCACGCGCGCGACCGCGGCCTTGCGCGCGAGGCTGTCGAGGCAGCGCTGCAGCGCACGCACCCCGGGCTCGGCCGTGTAGCTGCGGATCACCTCGACGAGCGCACCCTGCGAGACGGTGAGGTCGCGCGGGGCGAGGCCGGCCGACTCGCGCGCGCGCGGCAGGAGATGCTCGCGCGCGATCGCGACCTTCTCGGTCTCCGTGTAGCTGCCGAACTCGATCAGCTCGAGCCGGTCGATCAGCGCCTCGGGGATCGGCGAGAGGTCGTTGGCGGTCACGACGAACAGGCACTCGGAGAGGTCGAACGGCACGCCGAGGTAGTGGTCGACGAACTCCCGATTCTGCTCGGGGTCGAGGATCTCGAGCAGCGCGCTCGACGAGTGGCTCCAGCCTGCGCCGTGGATCTTGTCGAGCTCGTCGAGCAGCACGACCGGGTTGTGCACGCCTGAGCGCGCGATGCCGTTGAGCAGGCGGCCCGCGACGGAGCCCGCCTGCGACAGGTGCCGCCCGCGCAGCTCGCTCTCGTCCGCGCAACCGCCGACGTGGATGTGCACGAACTTGCGGCCGAGCGCTTCCGCGACCGCGCGCCCCATGCTCGTCTTGCCGGTGCCCGAGGGCCCAAGGAAGCACAGCACGGTGCCGCGCGAGGTGCCGGAGAGGTGGCGCACCGCGAGAAACTCGCCGACGCGTTCCTTGACCTCGTCGAGGCCCGTGTGCGTCAGGTCGAGCGCGGTGACGACGCGGCGGAACTCGTCGGGCGTGGCCGTGGGGTCGACGGTGCGCGCGTTCCACGGCAGCTCGAGCAGCCACTCGATCCAGTTGCGGATGCGGCTCGATTCTTCGGTGCCGATGCCGCTGCGTCGCAGATGCGCGAGCTCGCGCGTGCATGCGCGCCGCGCCGTCTCGGGGATCTCCGCGGAGGCGACCTTCGACTCGAGCTCGCGCGCGAGCGCTTCCATCGGGTCGGCCTCACCGAGCTCCATCTGGATCACGCGCAGCTGCTCGCGCAGCAAGCTGCGGCGCTTCTCCTCCTCGACTTTTCCGTGCAGCGAGGCCGTGACCTCGCCGCGCGCGATCTCCTGCTCGAGCAGCTGGCCGAGCAGGTCGAGCCGCCGCAGCACGTCGGTCTCGACGAGCATGCGCGCGCGATCGGCGTAGGAGAGGTGCAGCTTCGCGGCCGCGAGGTCGGCGAAGTGGCCGGCAGCGGAGGTGTTGAGCGCGAGCACGCGCGGCAGTTCCTCCGAGTAGCGGCTGTCGACGCGCACCAGCTCGTGCACTTGCGCCATGGCGCGCTCGACCCCCGGGCCGAGGTCCGCGTCCGAGGTGTGCGCGTAGGTGGGCTCGGAGGTCTCGACCTCGAACCAGCCGCGCGAGTCGTCGATTGAGCGCAGTACGACGCGGCGCATCCCTTGGAGCACCACGCGCTGGGAGCCATCGGGCATCTTCGTGCGGTCGAGCACGCGGCACAGGGTGCCGATGCGCGCGAGCTTCTGCGGCGTGGCCTCGCCCTCGAGGTCGAGCAGCGGCACCGCGACGATCGGCGTGTCGTCCTCGGGGTGCTGGTCGATGCCGAGCAGGTTCTCGCGCCGTTGCAGGTCGAGCGTGGCGACGGAGCGCGGCAGCACCACCGTGCTGCGCACGGCGAGGCAGAGCATCCGTCCCGATCGGGGTGAGCGGGATTGGGCCATGGGGACAGGCCCGCGTGGGGCCCGTGAAGCCCTTTTCGGGCGCGCGAGGGGCCCGGGTTGCGCCGGAATGGCGGTCGGCGGCCACAAGCGCGCTCCCGCGCGCCTCGGTCGGCCCTCGGTTGACGTCCTAAGTCACTTTCTAGCAGAGACTTAGAGCCAGATAGCCCTCAGCGCGCCGCGCCGCGCAGGACTTCGCTGACCCGGTCGATGTCCGCGTCCGAGAGGAACGGGTGGACCGGCAGGCACAGCACCTCGCGGGCGAGGCGCTCGGCGTTGGGGAAGTCGCCCGGACCGTACCCCCAGGGCTTGGCGGCCTCCTGCAGGTGCACGGGGCTGGGGTAGTGCACTCCGGCGAAGATCTGCGCCGCAGCGAGGTCCGCGAGCACCGCATCGCGCGTGCGCTCGCCGCAGATGCGCACCGTGTACTGGTGGTAGGTGTGGAACGCACCGGGCACGACCCGCATCAGGCCGATCGCCGGATGGTCCGCGAGGTTGCGGTCGTAGCGCGCGGCGTTGGCGCGACGGCGCTCGTTCCAGCGCTCGAGGTGCGGAAGCTTCACGTTCAGGATCGCGGCCTGGATGGCCTGCAGGCGCGAGTTGGTGCCGATGCGCGCATGCACGTACTTCGCGGGCGAGCCATGGTCGCGCAGCTCGCGCAGGTTCTTGGCCACGGCCGCGCTCTGGGTGAGCACCATGCCGCCCTCGCCCGCCGCACCGAGGTTCTTCGTCACGTAGAACGAGAACGTGCCGGCATCGCCGAGCGTGCCGCAGGCCGCGCCATCGCGGCGCGAGCCGTGGGCCTGCGCGCCGTCCTCGAGCAGCAGCAGCTTCTTCTCGTCGCACAGCGCGCGGAAGGCCTGCATGTCGGCGAGCTGGCCGTAGAGGTGCACCGGCAGGATGCAGGTCGTGCGCGGCGTGAGCGCAGCGCGCGCCTTGGCGGGGTCGAGCAGCGCCGTCTCGAGGTCGACGTCGGCGAGCACGGGGCGCGCGCCCATCAGCGCGATCGAGGCGGCCGAGGCGAAGAACGTGAAGGGGCTCGTGACGACGTCGTCGCAGGGCTTGACGCCGATCGCGAGCAGACCGAGCCAGAGCGCGTCGGTGCCGGTCCCGACGGCGATTCCGTGGGCCACGCCGTGGTAGGTCGCGAAGTCGCGCTCGAGGGCCTCGACCTCGGGTCCGAGCACGTACTTGCCCGAGTCGAGCGTGCGCAGCACGGCCTCGTGCAGGGCCGGGCCGAGCGAGGCACGCTCGGCGGCGAGGTCGACGGGGGCAATGGGCTTCAACGCGCTGGCTGTGCTCGACATGGGGTGCCTCGTGGAGGACCGCAGATCGTGCAATGCGCGCGTCGCAAGCGCAAACGTCGAGTGGCTGCCGACGCGGGAAACGCCGTGCTGCGGCCAGATTTCGGCCCTGCTACGCTCTGCGCGATGTCGACCGCGCTGCTCGCCCCGTTGCTCGTCCTCTGCCCGCAGGTTCCCGCTTCGCCCGCCCCGTCGCAGGGCTGGACGCAGGCGGAGCTCGAGCGTGTCGCGCTCGAGATCCAGGGCGACATCGAGAAGCTGCGCGGCGAGGCCTTTCGTGCGCCGGTGAAGGTCAAGCTGGCCTCGAAGGCCGACCTGCGCGCCTATGTCGTGGAGCGCCTGCGCAAGACCGAGACGCCGGAGAAGCTCGCGGCCGATGCCCTGGTGGGCAAGCTGCTCGGCGTGATCCCGCCGGAGCTCGATGTCATGGCGGAGACGCTGAGGCTGCTCGACAGCCAGGTGGTCGGCTTCTACGACCCCGACAGCGACTCGTTCAGCCTGATGGACGGCTGTCCGATGGGGCTGGCGCGCATGACGATGGCGCACGAGCTCGGGCACGCGCTCGACGACCAGCTGTACGGCATCGACGCGCAGCTCGCCAAGCTCGGCAAGGACACGGACGCGCAGCTCGCGTACTGGTGCGTCGTCGAAGGCTCAGCCACGCTGGTCGGCAATCGCTGGCAGATGGCGAACGCACGCTCGCTCGACGCCGCGAGCATGGCCGCGGCGGGCGAGATGATGAAGGGCACCTTCGACCAGTCGCCCCAGTGGCTATGGAAGCCCCTGATCGGCAGCTACCTCGTCGGCTCGGGCTTTCTCGCGCGCAGCGAGACGTGGCTGAGCGCGCAGATGGCGAGCGTTCCGGGCGCGGACGTCGCGCGCGCGTTCCAGTCGCCGCCCGTGTCGACGGAGCTCGCGCTGCACCCGGCGAAGTACTGGGACGAAGCGAAGCTCGACCTGCCCCAGCGCGTCGAGCTCGCGCGGGAGAGCGTGCCCGCGGGCTGGAGCGTGCTGCGCGAGGACACGCTGGGCGAGTTCTCGTGCGCGATCGTCTCGCTCGCCCCGGCGAAGCGCGGCGGTGTCGATCTCTCGAACCCGATGGCGATGATGGGGCTCGCGTTCACCTCGAAGGCGGCGACGGGCTGGGACGGCGACCGGCTGGCACTCGTCGGCAACGGCGAGGCGCGCGCCCTGCGCTGGCGCAGCGTGTGGGACAGCCCCGAAGACGCGGCGGAGTTCCGCGCCGCGCTCGCGGCGCAGCTCGAGCACCAGAAGAGCTGTGTCGAGAAGCTCGGCGGGAGCGGCTTGCGCGGGGTCGAGCTTGCCGAGGCCCTCGCACCGACGGAAGTGGACCTGCTCGTCTGGAGCGGGGTCTCCATGGAAGCGGAGCTCGCTGCGCTGCGCGCAGGACTGGCGTTGAAGGTGGTTCCGTAGTTCCGGCGCGCGAGTCCCGTAGACTTCCGCACCGTCGATGGTCCCGTCCCTCCGCAACTCGTGCGTGTCGCTCGCGCTCGCGGCCTTCGCCGCCTGCGCTGCGCCGAAGCCGCTCGCGCTCGACATCCCGCCGCTCGAGCGCCAC
>CAITGX010000453.1 GCA_903892045.1 uncultured Planctomycetota bacterium
AAGACCGCGACGTCGCCCGCTCAGGTGACCATCGACAACACGCTCGGGAACACTCCCGACGTCGCCGTCGCCTACCACGCGACCCAGCTGACGCCCGTCGCGGCGGTGCGCGGCGATGGCAACGTGTCGCTCTGGGATCTCACGACGGGGACACGGGCGCAGACCGACTCCTTCGCCGTGCTCCCCTGCCCAGGTGGGAGCAGTGGCGGCCTTGCGATCGGGTGCTCGGACTCCATCGTGATGTCGGGATCCCGCTACGCGACCATCACCAACTACCAGTACCCACTGTCGATCGCCGCGATCGAGAAGTCCTCCGCGATCGTGATCGGTGCGGTGGCCGGCTCTGGGGCGAACTTCCCGCGCACCCACCAGCTGACGGGAAGCCCCAACACGAATCCCCCCTGCACGGCGCAGCCCTACGTGCTGCACGACCTGGTCATGACACCCGACGGTCTCTTCACCGCCGTGGGCGGCTCGCGGGTGCTCGCCGTGCTCCGCAACCGCGACGGCACGCTGTCCGACCTTCAGGCCAACTCCGACCTGCCGACCCCGCGCGTCGTCGTCAGTCCCACCGAGTGGCAGACCACCGACTCGATCGAAGCCACCAACCGGCGCATCGTCTTCATCGGCAACGAGGCGCCGTTCAGCGAGAGCCCCGTCCCGTCGGCCACCGTGGACACGGACACGTTCCGGGTGACGATCGGCGACGTCGACCAGCCCACGCCCTCCTACTGGCACTACCGGCCGGCGGATGTGGGGCTCTCCGCGAGCACGCCTTCACGCGTCCACGACCTCGCCATCAGCCCCAGTGGATCAAGGGCCGCCGTGACGACACGGGCGGGGCTTCTCGTGTTCGATCTCACGGCGCATGTTGGGTCGCTTCAAGCGCCTCCAGCGCCGCCCTTGTTCTACCCCAACGCGCCCGACCCGCTGCGCTTCGGGAGGAACATCCCCGCAACTCCACCCCCTATGCCGCTGGAGAATACCGGGCTGGTCCTTTGCTCAGATTCCGTCGCATGCACGGACTCGGTAGTTGTCGCAATCGGCAGGAACCGAAGTATTCCGCCACGCGGGGAGGTGTTTCTTCTCAACCTCGCCAGCGGATCAAGCGTGACCCACGATCTCGGTCCCGATCATATCCCGACCGATCTGGCCATCACCCCGGGCGGAACGAAGGTCGTTGTTCGCTCCACGCATCGGATCGCTCGGCAGTCCGGGCAGCGGTCTAGGTTGACGATCCTGACGGTGCCCACCGGAGCGCTTCTGATGGACGTGCATAGTAGTTCTTTGCCGATAGGCCCGCCCGAATTGGGTCACGCGCTGGGTCGGGATCAAGTCGAAGCCAGCAACAGCTTTATTGTGAGCGCGGGTGAGAACTTCCCATCGACCGAGAACTCCGGGTCCAACCCAGCCGCGGCGACAGGGTTCGTGCAGGTGGTGAGGCTCCAATGAAAGCGCTCGGGCTCGATTTGTCATGCGCACTCGTGCGACTGGCGTCACTGGGCTTTCTTGCGACGTCGGGACTGGCCCAGGTCACGAATCGAATTGTTGCAGACGACCGCGGCCGTGGTGTCATCGGGGATGTCCTTGCCTATGGCCGGGCGTTATCGCCCGATAGCCGATGGGTTGCGTTCGCCGATGCAAATGGCGTCTACCTTCGCGACAACCAGACGGGCTCCATCGTACAGGTCTCAGTGGGGTACCTTGGTTCGTTGCGGCCAGGAAGCGGGCAGACCGTGAGTGAAGACGGGTCCGTCGTTGCATTCATGAGCACCGATGACCAGCTGGTGCCGGGTGACACGAACCAGCAACTGGACCTGTTCGTGTGGCAACGCGCCACCGGACAAGTTCGTCGAGTCAATGTCGATTCATCTGGAAACCAGAGCATGGGTGCGCTCCGCGATGCTGTCGTGTGCGGTGACGGATCGGTCGTCGCCTTCAGCAGTTACGCCAGTGATCTCGTGCCGGGTGACACCAACGGCTACCTCGACTTCTTCACTCATGACATCGCTTCCGGACTCACGCTGCGCGTGAGCGAGAGTTCGACTGGCCAGCAGGGTTGGCCCACCTGCTTCTTCCCCAGCCCAGCTTGCGTCCAACCGCAAACTCTGGACATTTCGGACGACGGTCGGTTGGTGGTATTCGCTTCGTACATGACGAATCTCGTGCCCAATGACCAGATCGAGCTCGATGTGTTCGTTCACGACGGGCTCACCGGCACGACGGAGCGCATCAGTGACGCTTTCAGTGGTGGTGATTCCAATGGCTGGAGCCTCTTTCCGACAATCTCGGGAGATGGGCGCTGGGTCGCCTTCTTCAGCGAAGCCTCGAATCTCGTAGCCGGCTCACCCTTCACAGCCGGCACCTTCCTGCATGATCGGACCACGGGGCTGACTCGACCGATCGGGCTGGACGTCCACGGCAACCACTATCCCAGTGTGCAGCCGGTGATCTCCCGCAATGCGGAGTACGTGGCCTACGTCTCCTGGGAGGCAATCGTTCCGGACGATCTCGACTCCTCGGACGACATCTATCTCCAGCGGCTGGCCGACGACTCGATCGCAATGGTCACCCGAGGCGTCGGAGGGATCGACCTGCCGCAAAGCCGGCCTGGGTGGATGTTCTACTGGTCGAGCGTGTTCCACGGGGTGACCAACTCGGGCCAGGTCATGTTTCCCGCAACTGCCGACGCGATCGTCGGCGAGCCAGCGACATTGCAGGCCCCGATCACGATGGTGCTGCACGATCCATCGATGCGCACGAGCGCCGTCAGCGACTACTGCACGGCGAAGACGAATAGCCTGGGTTGCGTGCCGCGCATGACGGTGTGCGGAGCGCCGTCGATGAGCGCGGGGCAGCGCTTCGCGCTGATCGCGGAGAACGTGCGCAGCCACAAGACGGGTTTCCTCGTGTGGTCGACGAGTTCGCTGGCCGCGCCGTTCGACGGAGGGACGCTGTGCATCGGCACGCCGCGACGGCGGACGCCCGCGCAGGACTCGGGCGGCGCGAGCGGTGCTGACGACTGCACGGGTGCCTATTCGTTCTGGTTCGACCCGGCCTACGTGACCTCGGTGGGCCTTTCTCCCGGCGACGCTGTCTACGCGCAGTACTACAGCCGCGACCCGTGGCCCTTCTCGCCCAACAACTCCGGCCTCACCAACGCGATCCGTTTCCTGGTGCTACCGTGAGGCCGATCCGCGCCTGAGTCCTGCGGCGGGCTGGCTTTCGGTCATGCCGAGCGGCAGGACGCCGGAGAGTCCGAGCCTGAATCCCTCCGTGGATTGCTGCTCGGCGAGGCACGCGGTCGCGTGGTCTCGAGATTCCCACACGGCTTGCGATGAACTCCCTCGCACGCGCCGCGCTGGAGGCGTGGCGCTGGATCGCGACCTCGCGCCGTGGTGCGAGCGCGGGCTACGGCGCGGGCTCGAGCGCGAGGAACAGCTGGAATAGGGCGGCGTCGAGGGCGGGGGCGGCGGGGAAGCGCGCGAAGGTGCGGGCGACGCTCGCGTTGGGGGGCAGCGCGCCGCGGAGGGTGGCGAGGCTGTCCGCGAGGGACGACGGCGCGCTCGGGAGCGAGAGCGCGAGGGCGCCGTGCTCGCGCACGCTCACGACGCCCTCGGGCGCCGCGCCGAGTCCGGGCTTGAAGCGCAGCAGGATCGCGACCGGTGCGCCGCTGTCATCGACCTCGATCAGCGAGCCACCCTCGAGTCGCCAGCCGTCGCCCGCTGGGCGCGCGTAGGGCGCGAAGGCCGCCTGCCAGAGGTCCTTCACGGCGCTCCACGCGGTGCCCGCGGGCAGCGGCACGCGCAGCTCGTGCGCACGCGGCACGTCCACTTGCACGATGCGCGCTCCGTCGGAGGGCGCGGCGGCTCCCGGGCGCAGCTCGGCGGGCAGGAAGAAGCTGTCGAGCGCCTGCGCCTGCAGGTCGAGCGCGACGACCTCCTCGCGCCAGATGCGCGCGCCGTCGACGGAGAAGTCGAAGGCAGCGGGCACGCGGCGGCCGCGCTGCTCGCGCCAGCTGAGAGCGTCGAAGCGCTCGCGTCCGGTGCGCTCGCCGCCGACGTAGAGCGCCGTCGGCAGTCCATCGGAGCCGAGCTCCGCGACGAGCGACTCGCCGCCCGCGAGCTTGGCGCTCTTGCGCGTGGCATCGCCTTCCCAAGCGAAGCCATCGGGCCACAGGAACAGCGCGCGCCGCACCTCGACGCCCGCGAGGCTCGCGCGCCACTGGGGATCGTCGGGGCCGGCCTCGCTCACGAGGCGCGCGGTCGCCTGCTGGGGCGCGAGCTCGAAGAACGCGCTGCCGCAGCGGAACACGATGCTGCGCTCGCCCGCGCGCGCACCCTCGGGCGCGAGCGTCCAGCGCGCGCGGTCGGGGAACGCGAAGGTGGCCTCGAGCGCGTGCGGCCGCGCGCCCTCGGCGGCGAAGGTGATGCGCGAGGTTGTCTGCAGCCCGCCGAGCCCGGCGATCCTCGTGCGCTTGGGCAGGGCCGCGAGCCGGTCGGGCGCCGAAGGCGCGGGCGCGGCCGGCGGATTTTGCAGCGCGAGCGCCGCGAGCAGCGCGAGGGCGAGCTTCATCGCGCGCCGAGCCTCTCGCGCAGGACGAGCGCGGCGCGCTCGAGCGTCTCGCGCTTCTTCGCGAAGCAGAAGCGCACGATCGCGCGACCGTCCGCCGGATCGAGGAAGAAGCTCGAGCCGGGCACGCACGCCACGCCGCCGCGCGCCACGAGCTCCATCGCGAAGCTCACGTCGTCCTTGCGCGTCAGCCCCGAGATGTCGGTCATGATGTAGTACGCGCCGCGCGGCAGGTGCACGCCGAAGCCGGTCTCGCGCAGGACGGTCGCGAGCAGGTCGCGGCGCTCGCGGTAGTCGCGCGCGAGGTCGTCGAAGTAGGACTGCGGGAAGGCGAGCGCGTCGGCGGCGGCTTCCTGCAGCGGCGCGGGCGCGCCCACGGTGAGGAAGTCGTGCACCTTGCGGATCGCGCCCGAGAGCGGCGGCGGCGCGATGCACCAGCCGATGCGCCAGCCCGTCGCGCTCCACGTCTTCGACAGGCCGCTGATCGTGATCGTGCGCTCGGCCATGCCGGGCAGGGTGGCGAGCGAGAGGTGCTCGCTGCCGTCGTACAGGATGTACTCGTAGATCTCGTCGGTGATCGCGAGGCAGTCGTGCTCGAGGCACAGTCGAGCGATCAGCTCGAGCTCCGCGCGCGTGAAGACCTTGCCCGTCGGGTTGTGGGGCGTGTTGACGATGATCGCGCGCGTGCGCGGGCCGAACGCGGCGCGCAGGGCGCGCTCGTCGAGGCTCCAGTCGGGCGCCGCGAGGCGCACCATGCGCGGTGTTGCGCCGGAGAGGATGCAGTCGGGCCCGTAGTTCTCGTAGAAGGGCTCGAAGATCACGACCTCGTCGCCGGGGTCGAGCACCGCGAGCAGCGCCGCGATCATCGCCTCGGTCGCGCCGCAGCAGACCGTCACGTCGCGGTCGGGATCGACCGGGATGCGGTTGTAGGCGCTGGTGCGAGCCGCGATCGCCGTGCGCAGCCGGGGCGCGCCCCAGGTCACCGCGTACTGGTTGATGTCGGCCCCGATCGCGCGGCAGGCGGCCTCCTTCATGGGGAGCGGTGCCGCGAAGTCCGGGAAGCCCTGCGCGAGGTTGACGCCTTGCTCCCGGGCGCACACGCGCGACATCTCGCGGATCACCGACTCCTGAAAGCGCGCCGCCTTGGCGGACACCTGAATGCCTCGGGCCATGTCCCGAAGCTAACCCATGGGCGCGGCGCGGGCTACGGCAGGCGGTTCGCCCACTCGGTCCACAGCACGAGATCCGTGCCGTAGTTGACGTCCGCGATGCGCACGAGCGCCTCCATGGCGAGCGTGCGGATCACTTGCTCGTCTTCGGCTCCGCCCCAGGCCTTCACCAGCGCCCGGCCCACGGGTCCCTTGGACGCGGGCGCGCGCTCGACCATCAGAAGCAGGCTCTCGACGGCCGCGCTCTGCACGTGCGGGCGTGTGTCCTGCAGCTGGCCTTCGATCGCGGGCACGGACTCGGCATCGCCGAGGAGTCCGAGCGCGAGCGCGCACTGCGAACGCACGAACGGCTCGCTGTCGGCGAGTCCGCGGCGCGCGGTGCCGACCGCGCAGGAGCCACTGCCACCGGCATTGAGGATCGAGCGCAGCGCGAAGGCCGCTTGCGCGCGCGTCTGCGGGTCCTCGGCGAACTCGGCGGCGTGGCAGATCGGGTCGAGCGGCGTGTCGGCGCGGCCGAGCACGGCGAGGCCGAGCAGCGCGTTGTGCACCACGTCGGGATGCGGATCGGAGAGCGCCGCGAGCAGCGGCGACTGGGCCTCGGGCTTGCGCGAGAAGCCGAGCATGGCCGCGGCCCGGATGCGGTTGATCGGCGGCCCCCCGGAGAGCTCCGCGATGAGCTCGTCGCAGCGCCGCGAGGCGCGGTCGACGAGCACGCCCTCGAGCGCGCGCTGCTGGTTCTTCTGGGCCGCCGTGCGGGCCGTGAGCGCGAGCTTGCACCATTGGTAGATGGCGTTGTCCGCGTCGGCGAGGAACTTTCCGATCGGATCCTCGGGCTGAATCTTGGGACGCTCGGGCGGCGCGCCTTCGATCGGCTCGGGCTTGGCGTCCTTCGCGCCGCTCGTGGCGCAGGCGGGCACGCAGGCGAGCGCGGCAGCGAGCAACAGGGCCGACGCCGGGTGGCGCGCGGAGAGGGAGAGGTGCTTCAAGGTGGGTGGGAGGCGTGGGAGTGAGCCGGCAGGGTGCGACGAACGACGCGCGAGCTTCTTCCTCGAGACGCGCATTCGACCCGCGCAGAGGCTACCG
>CAITGX010000454.1 GCA_903892045.1 uncultured Planctomycetota bacterium
CGCGAGCGGCGCGGACGACGAGCTCGTGGCGATCTGCGACAAGGCCATGGCACGCGAACCAGAGGCGCGCTACGCGGGCATGCTCGAGCTCGCCGAGGACCTGCGCGCCTACCTCGAAGGGCGCGTGGTGCGCGCGCACCGCACGGGAGCGCTGGTCGAGTTCCGCAAGTGGATCGGCCGCAACAAGGGCTTCGCGGCGGCGGTCGCTTCGGCGGCGCTCGTCGCGATCGGCCTCTCGGCCGCGCTGCTCGTGGTGCAGTCCCGCTCGAACCGGCAGCTGCAAGCGGAAAAGGACATCGCCGACGCGAACGCGCGCGAGGCCATGGAGGCGCGCACCCGCACCGAGGAAGCGAACCGCCAGCTCGACGAGGAGAAGCGCGTCGCGCAGGCGAACGCCGAGGAAGCTCGCCGGCGCGGCTACGCGGCCAACATCGCGGCTGCCGCCGCGGCCCTCGAGGACCGTGACCTCCTGCGCGTGCGACAGCGCCTGCGCGACTGCCCCAAGGAGCTGCGCGGCTGGGAGTGGAACTTCCTCAACCAGATGCTCGACCAGAGCGCCGCGCTCATCGCGCCGCGCACGTTCGAGGGCGAGCAGGCGCCGCCGCCGCTCGACAGCGTGCTCGCGCTCGCCGCGGATGCCGACGAGCGCGTGCTGCTCGCCGCGACGGCGGGCAGCGCGAAGGCGCCCTCGATCCTGCGCGCCTACGATCTCGCGAGCTTCCGACCGCTCGGCGACGTCGAGCTCGGTGGGGCGCGCATCACGGCGCTCGCGGCATCGCCGTCGCGCGAGCGCGTGGCCGTGGCACTGTCGAGCCTCGAGCTGCGCGTGCTGGCCTTGCCGAGTCGCGCCGAGGAGCGGCGCTGGACGCTGGCTGGCCCTGCGTCGGCGCTGGCTTTCACCGCGGATGGACGCCGTCTTGTGGTCGCGGCCGGCATGGACTTGCGCATCGTCGACGCCACGAGCAGTGAAGGCGTCGATGCATGGACCTCGCTCGGCGCCAGCCCGACGTGTCTCGCGCTCTCGCGCGACGGAGCGCGCCTCGCCTTTGGAACGAGCGAAGGCTTCGTCGGCCTGCTCGACCTGCGCTCGCGCCAGCTGGCTTGGCTCGGCGAGCGCGACGCTCCGATCCGCGCGATCGCCTTCAGCCCCGACGCCCTGCGTCTCGTCGCATCGTCGGGCCACGCCGAGCGCGGCGGCGAGCTGCATCGCTGGCACGACTGCGTGCGCGAGTGGGACACGCACTCGGGCCGTCTCACGCGCCTCGACCGCGAAGACGCCGGCGAGATCTCGTGGTGCGGCTATGACGCCACGGGACGCAACCTGCTCTCCGTCGCGCGCGGCGGCTCGATTCGCTCGCGCGACCTCGCGGCCCAGCAGGGCACGCGCATCGTCGCGGGCCTCGTCGACCTCGTCGCGGCCCTGCCCTTGCGCGGCGGTCGCGCGCTCGTGACCGGCAGCGAGAAGGGCACGCTGCGCCTGTGGGACACGGCGATCGGCGAGTCGCTCGCGCTCACCGGCGGCCGCGTCGGAGCAAGCCAGCTGATGTTCCTGCCCGGCTCGAACCGGCTGGTGTCCCTCGAGGCGGGACAGGTGCGCGTGTGGAACCCGCGCACGGGCGAGCTCGAGCGCGTGCTCGCGCGGCTCGTGCAGCTCTCCCCCACCGAAGCCGAGGCGCCGGCCTGCATCGGCGCAAGTCGGGACGGAACGCGCCTTGCCGTGGGCTGGGTCACCGCCGCGATCGAGGACGGCAAGCCGCGCTCCAAGGTGCGCGTGCGCGATCCCGCGAACGGCGCCGTGTTGCGCGAGGTTTCGTTCACGGCGAATGGACGCCCGACCGCAGTGACGTTCGATCCGCTCGGCGAGCGCGTCGCCGTCGGTACCGACGCGGGCGAACTGCTCGCCTTCGAGGTCGCAAGCGGCGAGCTGCTCCCGGTGCGCACGAGCTTGCGCGGACGCGTGGGCGAGCTGGTGTGGCTCGACGATGGGCGCCTCGCGGCCGGCACGTCGGGCGGACAGCTCGCGCTGTGGGACTTGCAGGGCGAGGCTCACCAGCTCGTGCTCGAGCAGGAAGGCACGTACATCTACGCGCTGCAGCGCTCGATCGATGGCAGCGCGCTCTGGATCGACGCGGGCAACCGCACGTTGCGACTCGACCTCGCCACGCTGAAGTCGAGCGAGCTCGCGGCGTCCGCCGACAGCGGCGGGCGCATCACGTGGATCGATGGGGACCGGCGCCTCCTGTGCCGCACGCGCTCGAACCGCGTGGGCATCTTCGACGCGGGTACGGCCGAGCTGCTCCTGACTCTGCGCTCCGACGAGGCCGCCACGGCGATCGCCGCGAGTGCCGACGGGAGCATGGTCGCTAGCGGCTTCGCGTCCGGTGCGATCCGCGTCTGGTCGCGCGAGGGCGTGCTCGAGCGCTCGCAGGCTCGCGAAGAGTCGCGGCGCGCGCGGGCCAAGGCCGTCGAGAACGTAGCGCGGCTCTTCGAGCAGGAGGGACTGCGCTGCGAGCAGGCACTCGAAGCGCTGCGACAGGACCAAAGCCTCGACGCGGAGCGACGGGAAGCGGCCCTGCGGCTCGCCTACGCCGTCAACGCGCAGTCTCGCGCGCTCGCTGCGGCGTGCGAGGAGACTGTGCTCGCGCCGCGCCTCGAAGCGACCGACTACCGCGTGGCGCTGTGGCAGGCGCTCGAGCTCGGCAGGGAGGAAGGCGGCGGCGCGCTGGCGGCTCTGTACGAAGGTGCCGCGCGCTATCGACTCGCCGCGCCGACGGGAGACCGGGACGGGCTGCTCGCAGCCTGCGCGGCGCTCGCGCGTGCGCGCGAGCTCGCTGCCGAGGCGAAGTTCGAGACGCATGTGGAGCTGCACGCCTTCGAGACGATGGCCCTCGCACGCCTCGGACAGCTCGAGCCGGCCGAGAAGGCCTTCGGCGACCTGCTGGAGGAGTTCTACGACGTCGCCGCCCTGCGCGGCTCGTTCAGCCTGCTGCGCGCGAGCGCTCTCGGACCGCCGAAGGCCGAGACGTCGCCCGCTGACCAGCGACTCCTGCTCGAGGCCGCAGCCGTGCTCGAGATCGCGCGCACGCGCTGAGCCGCGGCGACCTGGACCGGACGCGCGCGGGAACATGCCGCGGCAGGCGAATGGAGCGTGAACTTCGAGCTCCGCCGCACGGCGCCCCGAATCCGGCGCGGCGTTTCCTGCGTCATCGAGCCGCGGCCGCTGTGAGCCGCAGGCCCCTGCGCGTGCGCCGCAGGAATGTCGCGACCGGGGACTACATGAACAGCTCGGCGTCGCCGTCGCGCTCGCGCACCTTGTAGGTCTTCGCGTCCGCGCACGTCACGCCCACCGCACGACCGTTGCGCGGGTCGAACTTGTAGTTGTGCAGCGGGCAGACCATGTAGCGCCCTTCCGCGAGCGGTCCGTCGATCAGGCGGCCACCCTCGTGCGGGCAGAGCCGGTCGAGCGCGCACAGCTTGCCGTCGACGCGACCGAGGATGACCTCGAAGCCATCGGCCAGCGGATCGCCGATCGC
>CAITGX010000455.1 GCA_903892045.1 uncultured Planctomycetota bacterium
AGGTGCAGTGCAACGTCCCGCGCAGCGACGAGCGGCTCGTGGTCGAGCTGTTCGAGCCCGCCCTGCGCGCGCGCCACAGTCCGCGCCGCCTCGCGTCGCTCTCGACCGACGCGCTGGGCAACTTCTCTTGCGCCGTGACCCTACACGAACCGCACGAGTTCCTGCATGCGGAAGTCTCGCTCGTGCGCGGCTCGAACCCGACGCAGGTCATCGCGCTCCGCGGTCTCGGCGTCGCGCTCTCCGAGCTGCTGTCTCCCGCCGGGGCGACGCTCGCGCTCGACGTCGCGCGTGTGCAAGTATTCGTGACCGACGAGCGTGGAGAGCCGCTCCAGGCGTGGCTCACGTGGCCCGAGCCCGGCGCGCGAGGCTTCCCTCCCGAGCGCAACCCGGAGCGCGGCACGTGGACGGATGAGCAGGGCAGCGTCGAGCTCACGGTCGCGGCGGGGCTCGTGGAGCTCGCTGGTCGCGCGGCCGGTCACGCGGCGCGACGCGAGCTGTTCCATGTCGGCGCGGACACGCGCTCCGTCGAGCTGCGCCTCCCCGAGCTGCTCCCCGAGCACGAGCTCTTCGGCACGATCCTCTTGCCCGACGGTCGCCCGGCCGAGGGCGCGAGCGTCTCCGCGAGCCTGGGCTTCGCGCACTCGACACGCCGCTGGTGGTTCGCTGCGACCGACGAGCTCGGCACGGGCGCCGACGGTTCCTTCCGCCTGCCCGCGCTCGACGGCACTCCGCTCGAGTTGCTCGTCACGCACTCGCAAGGCACGAGCGGCCCGTGGTCCGTCTCGACCGCCGACTCCCCGCTCGTGCTCACGCTCGCTCCCGTGCGCACGCTGCAGGTCGAGCTCGCCGCCGACGCGCTGGCGCCCGAGAGCCGCCCCGGCGCCCTCGACTGGGTCGCGCACCAGCGCGAGAGCGGTCGCGTCGTGCACGGCGTCGCCGACAGCGCGCCCTTCGAGCTCCCCGGCCTCGCGCCCGGCCTGTGGGACATCTACGTCGTGGCCGCGGGCCTCGGCGGCGCCGGCACCGCGACCGCCGACCTCGGGCCGTGGTCCGCGAGCGCGCGTCCGCAAGCCTCGGTGCTCGTGCCCCTCGCCCCTGCGCACTGGGTCGACGCGCACCTGCGCTGGTCCGATGGCCAGCCGCTCGCCGAAACATGGCTGCACGCGCGGGGCGCTTGGCCCGAGGAGGTCGCCGAGCTCCTCGGCTCGGTCCGCACCGACAGCACCGGCCACGCGCGCGCCTTCTGCGACTCACCCCGCGCCACGCTGCTCTTCTGGCCCGACTCCTCCTCCGCCGAGCCCCAGCGCGCCGAGGTCCTCTGCGACACGCCCGCCGAGCTCATCGTCCGCCCCTGAAGCGGGCGCTGCACCGGCGCGCTATCCTCGGGCACGTTCCCTTCTTCCCCAGAGGAGCGAGTGCGAGTGTCCCCCCACGACGAGAGCGAGCGGCTGCAGGCGGTGGCGCGGCTGTATGCGGAGTTTCTGGAGCGGGGCAAGCGCGGCGAGGGGCTGGCGCTGGAGGAGTTTTGCGCTGCGCACCCAGGGCAGGCGGAGGCGCTGAAGCGACTCGATGCGCAGTGGGAGCAGTGGAAGACGGTGTTCGAGGTGCTGTCGAGCTCGCAGGGCGAGCCGGCGTCGAAGCGACTGGCGGAGGAGCTGCGCGAGCGCTTTGGTGAAGTTGATCCCGGCGTGTCGCTCGGCGGAGAGAAGCCGCAGGAGGACACAGGCCCTTCGAGCGAGCTCCTGAAGCGACTGAACGCGCATGCGCCCAAGAACACGCGCTATCGACTGCTCGGCGAGGTCGGGCGCGGCGGCATGGGCGC
>CAITGX010000456.1 GCA_903892045.1 uncultured Planctomycetota bacterium
ACGCGTCTCGAACGAGATGGCGCCTTTCGAGGCTCGTGTCACGGCCCTGCAGCTCGCGATGGGCTTCGAGCAGACGCGCGCCAAGTGTCTGGCGCTCTCGGCGCAATTCCTCGAGCCGGCCCGCGCGCCGCGCGAGCAGCGCGCGGTGCTCGAGGCGCTCGCGACGAGCGAGGACGTCGCCGTGGCGACGCTGATCGCGGGGCGCTACACGGATCTGTCCAGCGAGGCTCGCGATCTCGCGTTCGAGCGGCTGATGGCTCGCGCGAGCTGGGCGTCGGCGCTGCTCGAACGGGTCGAGTCGGGTGCCGTTGTGCCCGCCGAGCTCGGACCCCAGAAGGTGCACCGCCTGCGCATGCACCCCGACCCTGCGGTGTCGCAACGCGCCACGAAGGCCTTCGAGCGGCTCGCGGGTGCGAGCAACGCGGGCATCGATGCGCTGATCGCCAAGCTTCTGCCCGAGGTCGACCAGCCGGGCGGTGACCGCGTGCGCGGAAAGGAAGTCTTCGAGAAGAACTGCGCCAACTGCCACACGGCGTTTGGCAGCGGCGGCAAGGTCGGCCCCGAGCTCACGGGCATCGGCGCGCACGGCGCCGGAGACCTGCTGCCGATCATCCTCGACCCCAACCGTGCGGTGGAGGCGGCCTACGCGGAGTGGATCGTCACGACCATCGACGAGCGCAACTTCTCGGGCGTGCTCGTGCGCGACACTGAGGATGGCGTCGTGCTGCGCTCGACCTCGGGCGACCAGAGCATCGCGCGCGAGGAGATCGTCTCGATCCGCAACACCGGTCGCTCTCCGATGCCGGCGGGACTCGAGTCCATCGGCGCCGAGGGCTTGCGCGACGTGATCGCGTACCTCGCGGGCGACTACGCATACTGGCGCGTGCTCGACATGAAGCCGGTGGTGAGCTCGAACTCGCTGCGCGGCATGTACGACTCGAAGCGCGACAGCAATCCGCTGATTCCGGCGCGCTACGGCGTCACGGCCTACGAGGGAGTGCCGTTCGAGCTGCTCGACCCCACGCGCACGGACTCGGGCAACAACGTGCTCGTGCTCAAGGGCGGCCTCGTGCCCGACTGGGAATCGAAGGTCGGCAAGCCGCAGCGCGTCGAGCTCAAGGTGAACGCAACCGTGCAGCGCGTGCACGTGCTCGGCGGCATCGCGGGCTGGGGCTACCCGTACATCAAAGACTCCAAGCCGATCGTGAAGTGGACGTGGCGCTTCGCCGACGGCACGAGTGAGGAGCACGTACTGAAGAACGGCGTCGAGTTCGCCGACTGGATCGGGCACATCGACGTACCGGGCTCCGAGCACGTCGACGGGGCGCTCGGTCCGGGCAGCTGGGGGCAGGTGCGCCGCTTCGCGGTCGAGCTCGCCACGCCGCGCGCTGTCGATCGCATCGTGCTGGAGAGCTACGACAACGAGCTGGCGCCGACGTTCCTCGCGCTGACGGCCGAGCTGCCGGGCGCACCCCAGCGTGACGCGAAGCAAGCGAGCGCGGTCGACGCGCTCATCTTCGGCGGCGGTTCGAGCCACGACTTCGCACGCTGGTTCGACACGTTCGACGTCGAGCTCCTGCGTGCTGGCGGCTTCGAGAGCGTGCGCTACACGGCGTCGCTCAACGAGACGCTGCGCAGCCTCGAGCTCGCCAAGGCGCTGGTGTTGTGCACGAACCAGTCGGTCGACGGCCCCGAGTTCCGCGCGGCTCTCGCGAGCCACGTCGAGCGCGGCGGTGGCCTGCTGCTCTTGCACCCCGCGACCTGGTTCAACTGGCCCGACTGGGCGGAGTACAACGCGCGCATCGTCGGCGGCGGCTCACGCAGCCACGAGGCACTGGGCGAGTTCGAGGTCCGCATCGTCGACGCCTCGCACCCGCTCACGCAGGGCGTGCCCGCGACGTTCCGCATCGTCGACGAGCTCTACCGCTTCGAGCGCGCGGCCACGGATGCGCCCATCGAGGTGCTCGCCGTCGGCAAGTCGCTCACCTCGGGCGACGAGTTCCCGGTGCTGTGGACCGTGAAGCGTGCCGACGGCCGCACGGTCGGGTATACGCT
>CAITGX010000457.1 GCA_903892045.1 uncultured Planctomycetota bacterium
GCCAAGGCGTCTCCCGAGAAGGACCCCCCGAGCACGGCCAAAGGCCGTGCGCTGGCTGAAGGGTGACGCGATCCGTCCGTCGCTCAGCGGCCCATCACGGGCACAGCGTCCACTCGAGACCCTGCGAGAGGTTCGTCGTGCCGGGAGCGGACGGATCGCGGAAGGTAAGCCTGTCTTTTTCTGGTCGCTGTCTTGTTTCTCCTGCGACCAGAAAAAGCTCGGGAGACGCCAAGGCGTCTCCCGAGAAGGACCCCCCGAGCACGGCCAAAGGCCGTGCGCTGGCTGAAGGGTGACGCGATCCGTCCGTCGCTCAGCGGCCCATCACGGGCACAGCGTCCACTCGAGACCCTGCGACAGGTTCGTCGTGCCGGGAGCGGACGGATCGCGGAACCAGCTCTGCCCCTGGAACACCTGACCGGAGCCCAGCGGCTGGCCGAGTGCGGTGGGGTGCGTCGACATCCAGCTGAGCCAGTCGATGGCGAAGCTGCCGTCGCAGCCGTTGTTGGTGCCGCCGGAGTTGAGCGTGGCAAGGCGCTGCGTCGGCGCCTTGACGCACAGGAAGCTCGTGCTGCCGGGCTTCCAGACCGAGGCGTTGCGGCCGTTCAGGCCGTAGAAGATCAGGCCCTGCTTCTGGCCCTCGACGTTGGCCACCGAGAGCGTGAAGCCCGAGGCTGCGCTCGCGCTCGGCGTGCCACTCGCGGAGAGCACGGCCACGCAGCCGTTCGTGGTGGTGCCGGCGGTGCAGTACGAGACCGCCGCAGGGCAGGTCGCCACGTAGCTCTTGGTGGCCGAGTAGCCGACGTTGCCCATGCGATCGACGGCCTTCACGCGGTACTCGATCGTGCCGCTGAGGCTGCCCGGGATGAGCCCGCGGAAGATCTGGCCCTGGCTCGCCTGCATCGCCACGCTCGTGAAGGCGAGAGTCGGCGCCACGCGGTACTCGAGCGTGACCGGGTAGTACCAAGTCACGTAGTACGAGGCGTTGTCGTACACGTGCGCGCGCACGACGGTCGGCGCGGCGCCGGCCGTGCGGGCCGGAGCCTGCTCGAGGTTCGGGATGCGCGGAATGCGCGTGTCGACCGTGTTGAGCAGGTTCTTGAAGTAGTACTCCGGCTGGTCGCCGTCGTTGGAGACCATCACGTCCGTGTCGCCGTCCTGGTCGAGGTCGGCGCAGTCGCCATCGAGCGCCGTGTTGCCCGCCGAGGGCATCGCGCTCGACGTGACGTCGGTGTGGCTGAAGTTGCCGGTCCCCGACCAGTTATTGCGGTAGAGCTTGTCCTGGCCAGCAAAGTTGGCGACGTAGATGTCGAGGTCGCCGTCGTTGTCGTAGTCGAGGAAGTCGCCTTCGTTGTCGTCCGCGCCGGAGCCCGAGAGCACCTGGATGTTCGAGTAGGTGCCCGCGCCGTCGTTGCGCAGGGTGATGTCGTTGAAGGCGCCGACCACCTGCCAGTTGAGGCCGTAGATGTCGAGGTCGCCGTCGAGGTCGCAGTCCCCCATCTCCTGCTCGTAGTGGCCGTTGCCCGAGGAGTAGCCCGCGGGGAACGTGGCACCCGTCACGTCGCGGAACGCGAGCGTCGTGCCGGAGAGCAGGTTGCGGAACATGCGCGGAGCTTCCTGACGCGCGCCGTGCAGGATGTCGAGGTCGTAGTCGCCGTCGATGTCGCCGACGTCGATGTCGAGCGCGGAGCTCGCCACGTCACAGTTCGTGCCGGTCGAGTTCGTGGTGTTCGACGCCTGGTTGCCCTGGCACCACAGGCCCGGATTGCCGGTGGCGATCGTCTGGCCCGTGAGCTGGTAGCCGGACGGATTGAACTCGGCGTAGACGCCGGCGCCGTTGTTCAGGAACAGGCGCGTCGGGACGTTGCCACCGAAGGCGCCGCCGTACGAGCTGTGGACGAGGTCGAGGTCGCCGTCGTTGTCGAGGTCGCCGAAGTCGCAGTCGCAGGAGAAGTCGATGAAGCCCGTTGTCGGCAGGATCTGGTTGGCCGCGATCGACGACTGTCCGGCCACGCCGAGGCCCGCCCAGTGTGCCGCGCTCTGGTCCTGGTAGAAGCCCTGGGTGCCGCCCTGGGCCCCGCCCATGTTCACCCACCAGCGGTTGGACTGGTTCGACAGCTGGGACGTGTTCGACACGTAGATGTCGAGGTCACCGTCCATGTCGATGTCGACGAACTCGATGTCCCGGCTCTGGTCGAGCACCGCCGGGAACTGCGTGCTCGTGCGATCCGCGAAGAAGCCGATCGTGCCCCCCAGCTCGCCACCGCGGTTGATCCAGATGTTGTTCTGGTCATTTCCCTGATCGCCACCCTCCGCGAGGATCGCGTCGAAGTCGCCGTCGCCATCGACGTCACCGAAGTCGACGTTCTCCGTGAAGCCGGCGTTGCTCGCGGGGAACTGCGTCGTGGCGTTCGTGAACACGACCTGCGCGGTCGAGACGGACGCCAAGGCGAGGGCTGCGCCGGCGGCGGAAAGGAACCGGGAGAGAGTCATGCTCAGGCTCTTGGATGCGTGGGGATGTGGGGAGCGGCAGTTTGCGCGGCACGAGTGCGCCCGCAGTCGGAGAACGTCCCGCGGAGCACTGGACGGGCGCCGAAACCAAGAGGTTCCCGCCCGCAGCCCCCATCATAGGTGCGGAGAGCAGATTCGGGGACAAGAACGGCGATTCCCGCCCGCGCACGGCCCTAGCGTCCAGTTTCCGGCCCCAGAGAACGGCCCCAGACAACGGCCCGGGCAGACAACCCCCGCGGGGTGTCAGCGGGCGCCGATGGAACGCTCGATCAGCACCCCGAGCAGGAACAGGCCCCCGCCGATGAACAGGCCTTGGAACTCGTAGGCCATGGACTCGAGGCCGCGCCCCTCGAACCCGGCGCTCATGGAGACGAACACGCCCACCAGCACGACGACCATTCCGACCCCCTCGAGGACCTTGGCCAGCCACCAGAGCTTGTCCTTGCTCACCGCGGCCTCCGGCCCGGGGCGAGGGCCAACTGCCGCAGGGTCGCGTCGGCGATGCGCTCGGGGGTCAGCGAGGAGGTGTCGGCGTCCGGCTTGTAGGAGCAGTAGTCGGGCGCGGTGCTGACGACCTTCTCGCCCTGACCGTAGAGCTCGATCTCGGCGGCGGACGTCGGCGCGAAGAAGCTCACGATGCGCACGCCGCGGGCGAGACCGACGTGCAGGGCAAGGCTGTCGCTCGTCACGAGCACGTCGCACAGGCCCACGCGCGCTGCGAAGTCGAGCAGCGCGTTGTCGACCCCCGCATCCACGAGGCGCACGCGCCCCTCGCAGGCGGCCACGATCTGCTGGTTGCGCTCGCGCTCGTCGGCGCCGCCGAACAGGACGAACGTCACCGCGCCGCCGAGGGCCTGCTGGATGCGCAGGGCGAGTTCGACCGTTCGCTCGACCGACAGCATCTTGGAGCGCCAGCGACCGCCGGCTCCCGTGTTGAGGCCGACCACGGGACCGTGGGCCCAGAGTCCATGGCGCTCGGCGAAGGCGCGCGCCGCCTCGATGTGCCGCGGCTCGACGTGCAGCTCCGGCTTGCCCATCGGCAGCCCGAGCATCGAGGTCAAAATCTCGGGATGGCTGCGGCGGTTGGCGACCTTGCGACGGTCGGCCTCTTCCTTGCCATGGATCGAGAGCAGGCCCATGTCGAACCACGGGCCGACATCGGGCGTGTAGACGCGCCGGCGCATCGCGTCGTGGTGCGCGCCGGACAACCGCTCGGCGTCGAGCGCCGAGGCCAGCGCGCACAGCGGCTCCTCGTCGTCGAGCGAGATCACCCACGCCCAGCGCGTCGACGACAGGCGCGTGCGCACCGCGGCACAGCTCGCCTCCGCGCGCGCGTCGAGCGCCACGACCTCCGCGACGCCGGGGTGCAGGCGCACGAGATCGATCGCTCCCGGCGCGGTCACCCACGTGATGCGCGCGTCCGGATGCGCGCTGCGAAGGCCCGGCACCAGCGCCGTCGTGCGCACGACATCGCCGAGCGCTCCGGTCTTGAGGATCAGGATCGGAAACAAGGTGGGAAGGGTTGTAGTCTCCGCGCCGCGGCAAGGCAATTGCACGTCAGCGCGACGGAACGGCATGGCGCGCCCTGCGAGCGAGATCCGCTGGAGCACGCGAGAGCTCGGATCGAGTCGGGCGCTCGTCGACGAGTCCGGCTGGTTGCGCGGATCCGCAGCCGGATGGCTGGGTTCCTGCCCGCGAGCGCACCCGGAAGCCCGTTCGAGAAGTTCGGTCGCGAAGCGAGGCGATCCGCGACAAGCCCCTGCATGCGACGGAAGCATGGCGAAGGCCGCCCTGTTGGCCACGGAGCATGACCCGACGAGCGAGACGACGCCGTGGCGCAGGGCGTGAAGCTGCAGTCAGTGGCTCGTTCGACGGATCGCTAGCCGCCCGCGATCACGAAGAGGAGCGTGAGCTCGTCGCCGGAGTTCACGGACGCATCCGACCCAAGCGCCTTGCCGCCGCGGTACACCGCGGGCCGCAGCGTGCTCCAGCGCGGCTCGGCGCGGCGCAGCTCCGCGAGCACATCGACGACGGTCGCGGGCAGCGGGAGCGTGAGCTGCCGCGGAGCCTCTCCGGCGACCCGCACGCGCACCGAGCCGGGCGAGCGCTCCACGGGCGCCGACGCGGCGGCGCTCGCCGAGCTCGGCGGGGGCGCGACCTGCCACGGCCGGAGAGACTGCAGGCTCGCGATGCGCTCGGGCAGGAGCCGCCCCGTGCGCTCGTCGAGCCCGCGACGACGCGCGTAGGCGTCCCAAGCACCCGGAGCGCGCAGTCGCGCGGCGGCCCAGTCGGGCAAGTCACTCGCTTCGGCGGCGCCCCAGCGCTCGTTGAGCCAGCGCTGGAGCGTCGAGAGTGCCGCGCCCGCGTCGAGCAGGCTGAACGCGCGCGGATCCAGCTCGGGCGCGAGCTCCCGGGCAAGCTCGTCGGGCGTGCACAGCCCGTCCGAGATCAGCGCCGCGCCCGAGAAGGCGCAGAAGCCCGTCATGTCGAGGGCGTTGGCCCAGTCTTCGTGCCAGGCGACCAGCTCGCCCTTGCCCGCGGACAGCTCGGGATCGGCGGCCCCCGGCGGCAAGTCGAGTCCCGTGCTGGCGCGGAAGGCGGAGAGGTCGGCCCCGTCGACCGCGAGGAACGGGAAGGTGCGCATCGGATCGCCGCCGCGCGAGGAGACGCACTGGCCGAGCAGCGAGGCGAGGCTCGCGTCGGCGCGCACCGCGTTGCCCTTGGCGCTCGGGGTGGGGACACCGAGCTCGCGCGCGAGCGCCACGGAGCCGAGCGCGAGGCGCGCGCCGTCCCCGTGGCGCTCGCATGACTCGCGCACGAGCGCGAGGGCATGGGCAAGGTCCCGAGGGCGTACGAGCGCGAGCGCGGCACCGACCTCCTTGGCGTCGAGCCCGAGCTCGTCGCAGGCGCTCAGCAGCTCCAGCGCGTCGTCGAGCTGCGAGAAGCCGAGCGCGGAGGCGAGGGCGTGACTGGCGCCGAAGCGCGCCGACTGCCGAGCACCGCGGCGTGTGTCGAACTCCCAGCCACAGGGCGTGGGACACCCCGCACAGCCGTGGCGGCTCGCGCGCGCCGCGCGCGCCTCGGCGCCGAGCCGCGCCAATTCCGCGCCGTGCTCGCCTGCCTCGGGACGGGCTGCGAACGCGTCGAACAGCTCCAGCGTCCCGCCCGCGGCGCGCGCGAGCAAGCGCGGCGAGCGCGCGAGACGCGTCTTGAGCTCCGTGCCCTGCGCGTCCTCCACCTCCGGCCCGCAGACGGCGATTGCCTTCAGACCGAGACGTCCAAGCACGGCACCGAGCCCACCGCGGCCGACGAAGTGGGGAACTTCGCCGCCGGAAGCGAGGCTGGCGAGGGGCACACCGCGCTCGCCGGCGAGACCGACCGAGAGCGTGCCGCAGGGGCCCAGTCGCTCGACGAGCGCGGCGTGCGTCGCCCGCGGCGAGAGACCGGCAAGCTCCGGCCAGACACGCAGTCGCGCGCAGCCGTGCTCGTCGATCACGAGCACGTTGCCCACTCCCGTGAGCGAGCCGCCGACGAACAGGCCCGTCATGGTTCGCGCCAAGGTGCGGCCGAGCGGTCCGCCGACGAGCCCCTCGGAGAAGAGCCCGGTGAGCGGCGCGCGCGACGCGACGCTGGCGCGCGCCGCCGTCGGAACGCCGCGCCGAACGAGCCGGCCCACGCACAGCGCGAGTGGCGCGGGCTCCCCGCGGAGCTCGCGCTGCGCGAGCTCCGCCAGTCCGAGCGCCCCGCCGCCGAGTCGCCCGAGCTGCGCGAGCCACGGAACGCCCGCCGTCCATGGCCGAGGCTCGACGGAAGCACCCCCGGCGAGCGCGCGCAGGTCGACCTGCAGCGCGAGCGGAGCCTCCAGAGAGTCCGAAAGGGTCGCCACGGCGGGGTTTGCGACGGGGCAGGTTGCGACCCGCGCAGGGGGAGCCTAGCTTCTTTCCCCCTCGCATGCCGTGGGCCCGGGCCGTCCGGGTCTCGTCGCGAACTCCCCGCCAGCCCCAGCCCCGCACACCGTGTTCGGTTCCTTCCCCATCGCCCGCGTGTTCGGGACCACGGTGCGCATCGACCTGTCGTGGGTGCTGCTCGTGATCGGCACGGCGGCCCTGTGGCCCGGCGACCCGCTGGCAGCGGTCATCAACCTGCTGATCCTGTTCACGCTGGTGACCCTGCACGAGCTCGGGCACACGCTCGCCGCGCGCTACTTCAAGATCGAGGTCCTCGACATCACCCTGTGGTTCTTGGGTGGCATGGCGCGCATGCGCGAGATTCCGGAGAACCCCAAGATCGAGGCCATCGTGGCCCTCGCCGGTCCGGCGGTGAACTTCCTGCTGGCCGCGCTGGCGCTGCCGCTCCTGCTCGCCTCGGGCATCGCGAGCATGAGCGACATCGCGCCCAACGCGACCGCGACGCTGGCGGGCCTCTTGGCCAACTTCATCCTGATCAACCTGTTCATGGGCGCCTCGAACCTGCTGCCCGCCTTCCCCATGGACGGCGGACGCGTGTTCCGCGCCTTCTGCGGCGTCTTCACCGACTGGCTGAACGCCACGCGCATCGCAGCGGGCGTCGGCAAGCTCTTCGCCGCCGGCCTGATCGTGCTCGGCTTCCTGTCGCGGCAGTGGTCCATCGCCGCGGTCGGCCTGTTCGTGTGGCTCGCCGGTTCGCGCGAGCTGTGGGCCGTGCGCATGCGGCGCATGCAGCAGCAGATGCGTGAGCAGACCTTCGGCGGCTTCGGCGAGCGGGCCGCGACCTTCACGCCCGTCGAGCCGAGCGAACCCGCGCGCGAGTCGAGCGACGAGGACCCGAGCGGAGCACGGCGACCGGGCGACAACCCGCTCGCTCAGGGCAAGGAGCTCGACGAGGAGGCCCTGCGGCGCCTCGAGCAATTCCGCGGCAGCATCCGCAAGCCGCGCGATCCCGAGCAGTAGGCACGAAAAGGCCGGACGCAGGAGCTGCGCCCGGCCCCGCGCATCGAGAGCGGCGCGTTCAGTCACGCTGCGCGCCGTTCCAGGCCGTGCGCGGCGGCTCGACCGCGGCTCGCTCGCGCCAGGCACGATCCTCCCCGAGCGCGCGGCAGGGCAGGATCGCGTCCGCGCTCGCGAGCTCGACCTCGCCGCGCCACACGTCGTGCTCCTCGACGAAGGGCCAGGCCTCGAGGACGTAGGTGCCCGGCTCGAGCCCCTCGAACTGGAACGCGCCCGAACGCCAAGGCTCGGCGTGGGACGTGAAGCAGAAGGCGCGCGCCACCGCTCTCCCCCACTCGCCCTTGCGCCACAGCACGACACGCACGAGCGACATGTCCATGTCCTCCCAGTCGGCTGCGAACTCGAAGCCGCCACGCAAGGTGCGCTCGCCTCGCAGCGCGAGGTCCGCCACCGCCACGGAGCCCTCCTCGACCGCGATGCGCTCGAGCACGGTCGATCCGAGCGCGACGCCGGCCGGGCGCACTCCGAGGTCGTAGCTGCCCGGCGCCACGTCGAGCAACTCGTACCAGCCCTCGCGATCGCTGACGGCCGAGAAGCTCGGCGCGAACAGGTCGCCCTCGGGAGCGGCCGCGAGGACGTGCGCCGCCGCGAGCGGCCTCCCGCCGGAGTCGAACACCCGCCCGACGATGCGGCCCGCGGCGGGTGGGACCTCGGACGCCACGGCGGAGGAGGACTGGGGTGACTCCGCGCTCGCGGCCATCGCCGGCGCCTCGCTGCGCAGCGCGTCGATGCCCAGTGAGACCGGCGCGGAGCTCGTGGCTCCCTCGAGTTCCGGCACGGACTCGGGCGCGAGGTGAGTTTCGCGCGCGAGCAGCCACAGAGTCAGCGCCATCAGGACCACGACGAGACCGAGTGCGAAGAGCCACCGGCCCGGAAGGAAGCGCAGGTTCAGCACGGGCGCACCCCCACGACCGTCGAGTCGTGCCAGGCGTAGCGCAGGGCCGTCGAGCTCGAACTCACGCCCGTCGAGTTCGACGAGCTCCAGCCACCGCCGCCTGTCGACTGCACGCCGTAGCTCGAGGTGTTCGTCTGCGTCGTGGTGATGGTCGAGGTGTACACCGACGTCCAGCGCACGAAGATCTCGGGGTCGCCCTGCTCGCCCGCACCGCCGAGGTCCACGAGACCGGGGTAGACCACGAGCCGGTCGGAGTGATTGCAGACGAGGATCGTCGCCGTCGCCCCTCCGCCGCCGCAGGCGCCGAGGAAGTCGTCGCAGAAGTAGTCGTCCTCGAAGCCAACCGGATCTCCGTGGGCGCCGACCCAGCGCTGGCCGGGCGGGAGCGGCGGACGGCAGAAGGTGTAGAGCGCGCAGTCGCCGACCGGGATGCAGGGCGGGAGTCCACCGGTCGTGCAGGGCGACTGGGGCACGGGAAGCAGGGCGAGCGGCGCCGCGGAGAGGGTCCCGAGGGCGCTCGAAGCCAGCGCGCACAGCGCAAGGGCCGCCGGCGAGAGGCGGCGAGGCAGGGCAGGGTTCATCGGACAGGTTCCGTTCGGATGCAGGGAACAGGGGGAAGCGAGGCTGCAGCCGGGCCGAACACTGGCGCCGCGCTGCCGGGCGCGCGCTCCCCGCTCGCACCCCGCCCTCCGTCGCAGTGCGCAGGCGCAAGTCGCGCGGAAAAGCGAAAAAAGACGCCCCACAGGGCCCGACAAGCCGTTCGGCGCTTGAGATCCTGCGGCTGCCGCTCCAGCCTGTCTTCATCATGGGCGCACCGCGCGACTGGGCCTCGCTGGCCCGCCTCCCCGCCCGCGACCTGCGCGGCCTGCAGGACGCCGCGCTCGCACGCTTCGTGCGCGAGGAGCTGTACCCGTTCTCCGCGCACTACCGCCGCGTGTTCGACGAGGCCGGCGTCCGGCCGGAGTCCGTGACGAGTGTCGCCGCCCTCCAGCGCCTGCCGTTCACCACCAAGCAGGACCTGCTGCGGGCGCAGTCGACGCCGGAGACACGCTACGACTTCGTGCTGCGCCCGAGCCCGGACCTGATCCGCGCCCACTGGCCGTTCCTGCGCAAGCTCGCGCTGGTGCTCGGAGGTGCGCGCGCGCGCGAGGCGGTGCGCTTCCAGTACACGCCCAACTTCCTCACCTTCACCACCGGCCGCTCGAGCGAGCCCGTGGGCTTCGCCTACACGCCCTTCGACCTGCAGGTGCTGCAGCAGGGCATCGCGCGCATGTTCGACATCGCCGGTCTCGATCCCGCGCGCGATCGCATCGTCAACCTGTTCCCCTTCGCTCCGCACCTCGCGTTCTGGGCCGTGACGCTCGGTGGCTTCGAGACCGGCGCGCTCGTCGTGCCTTCCGGCGGTGGCAAGGTCATGGGCACCGACGGCTCGCTGCGGCTGTTCGAGCGCCTGAATCCCACCGTCGTGGTCGGCACTCCGGGCTTCACGTACCACGTGCTGCGGCGCGGCAACGAGCTCGGCACGAGCTTCGCCAACGTGCGCACGGTGATCCTCGGCGCCGAGAAGGTGCCGCCGGGGCTCAAGGACAAGATGGTCGAGGCGCTGCGCAAGGGCGGCGCGGGCGAGGTGCGCATCGTCGGCACCTACGGCTTCACCGAGGCGCGCATGGCGTGGGCCGAGTGCCCCAACGCGGAGAATCGCTCGAGCGGCTATCACCTGCACCCCGACCTCGGAGTGTTCGAGGTGATCGACCCGAAGTCGGGCGCGGTCGTCCCCGACGGCGAGGACGGCGAGCTCGTCTACACGGGCATCCTCGGGCACGGCACGTGCGTACTGCGCTACCGCACGGGTGACCTGTGCGTCGGTGGCCTCTCGTGGCGACCGTGCCCGAGCTGCGGGCGGACGCTGCCGCGCATCGGAGCCGAGCTGCGCCGCGTGAGCGAGCAGCACTCGCTCTCGCTGACCAAGATCAAGGGCACGCTGGTCGACCTCTCGGTCATGGGCAGCGTGCTGGCGGCGATGCGCGACGTCGAGGAGTGGCAGGTCGTGATCTCCAAGGTCGGCGACGATCCGCTCGAGCTCGACCAGCTCGAGGTGCGCGTCGCGGCGCGCGCGGGCGTCGACGCACGCGAGCTCTCGGAGCGCATCTCTCACGATCTCGCCAACGCGACGGAGGTCGCGCCGAACAAGGTGCACGTGCTGCCCCTGCACGAGATGCTGGAGCACCTCGGCATGGAGAGCGCGATGAAGGAGAAGCGCTTCCTCGACCGGCGGCCGAAGTCATGAGGCGCGGCATCGTCCTCGCTGCGGGCTGGCGCACGCCTTGGGCGAAGGCGGGCGGCGTGTTGAAGCAGGAGGACGCGGCGCGGCTCGGCGCGCTGGCGGCACGCGAGACGCTCGCGCGCAGCGGAATCGACGCGGGAGCGCTCGACGAGGTGCTGATCGGCTGCGTCGGACCGCCGCACGATCAGGTCAACGTGGCGCGCGTGATCGCGCTGCGCGCGGGCGTTCCAGAGCGCGTGCCCGCCGTCACGCTCGGGCGCAACTGCGCCAGCGGCATGGAAGCGATCACGAGCGCCGCGACGCGCATCCTCGCGGGGCGCGGCGAGTTGTTCCTCGCGGGCGGCGTCGAGGCCATGAGCGCCTACCCGCTCGTCTACGGTCCCGAGCTCACCGACATGTTCGCGCGGCTCGCGCGCGCGAAGTCGCTCGGCGCGCGGCTCGCGGCGCTCGCGCGCTTCCGCCCGTGGCACCTGAAGCCGCGCATCGCGCTCGTCGAGGGTCTGACGGATCCGACCTGCGGGCTGATCATGGGGCGCGCGACCGAAGTGCTCGTGCGCGAGTTCGGGCTGACGCGCCTCGAGGGCGACCAGCTCGCGGTCGAGAGCCATCGACGCGCGGAGGCGGCGCGCAAGGCCAAGCGCTTCGAGCGCGAGATCGTGCCCGTGATGCCACAGGGCGCGCGCGATGGCCACACGCTGGGCGCGGACGACGGAATCCGCGAGGGACAGTCGCTCGAGCAGGTCGCGAAGCTGAAGCCTTACTTCGAGAAGCCCGACGGCGCCGTCACGATCGCGAACTCGTCGCAGGTCACCGACGGCGCGTGCACGCTGCTCGTCGCGAGCGAGGAGCGCGCCCGCGAGCTCGGCCTCGAGCCGCTCGCGCGCATCCGCGCCTTCGCCTACGCGGGGCTCGCCCCGCAGCGCATGGGGCTCGGTCCGGTGTTCGCCACGGCGCGTGCGCTCGAGGAAGCCGGCTGCACGCTCGCCGACATCGGCCTCGTCGAGCTCAACGAAGCCTTCGCGCACCAGGTGCTCGCCTGCCAGCGCGCGTTCGCGAGCGACGCCTTCGCGCGCGCGGAGCTCGGGCGCGAGCGCGCGCTCGGCGAGCTCGATCCCGCGCGCCTGAACGTCCACGGCGGCGCGATCGCGCTCGGCCACCCGGTGGGCGCGACGGGCGCGCGGCTGCTGCTCACGCTGGCCCACGAGATGAGGGTGCGCGACGTCGAGCTCGGGCTCGCGACCCTGTGCATCGGCGGTGGGCAGGGCGGCGCCGTGATTCTGGAGCGCGTGCGATGAACGTGCTCGAGCACATGCCGGCGCCCGAGAACGAGCCCGCACCCGGCGCCTGCGTGCGCATCGAGCGGCCGGAGCCCGGACTCGCGATCCTGCGCCTCGACCCGCCCCACCGGCGCCTCCCCGTGTTCGATCGGCCGCTGATGCGCGACCTCGCGCTCGCGCTCGACGAGCTCGAGCGCATGCGAGACGTGCGCGCTCTCGTGATCACCGGCCGCGCGCCGACCGTGTTCGTCGCGGGCGCGGACATCGAAGCCATCGCGGGGCTCGTCGACGTCGAGCTCGCCACCGCGCTCGCGCGCTTCGGGCAGGAGCTGTTCGCGCGCGTCGCGCGCCTCTCGTTCCGCAAGATCGCGGCCGTCGGCGGGCCGGTGCCGGGCGGTGCCTTCGAGTTGTCGCTCGCCTGCGACACCATCGTGCTCGCGGACCACTCGAGCTCGCGCATCGGCCTCCCGGAGACGCGCCTCGGCATCCTGCCCGGCTGGGGCGGGTGCCAGCGCCTGCCACGCCGCGTCGGCGTGCCGTCCGCACTGGCCGCGATCCTCGCCGGCAAGCTCTACACGCCGCGCGAGGCCCAGAAGCTCGGTCTCGTCGACCGGCTGTGCGCGCCGGAGAACCTGCTGCGCGTCGCGAGCGACGTCGCGCTCGGTCGTGCAAGCGATCCGCGCGTGGCGCGCGGCGCGCGGGCATGGCTCGTCGACCGCAATCCGCTCGCGCTGGCCGTGATCGCGTCGACGGCACGGCGCAACCTGCGTGCACAGACGAAGGGACGCTACCCGGCTCCCGAACGCGCGCTCGAGCTCATCGTGCGCGCTCCGGGCACGCCGCTCGAGCGCGGCCTCGAGCGCGAGGCACGCGCACTGGGCGAGCTCGCGACGGGCAGCACGTGCAAGAGCCTCGTGTCGCTGTTCCGCGGCTCCGAGGCCGCGAAGAAGCTCGCGCGTCTCGCCGATGGCTCCGAGGCGCGCTCCATCGAGCGCGTGGGCGTGATCGGCGGCGGGGTGATGGGTGGCGCGATCGCCGGGCTCATCGCGGAGCGTGTCGGCTCCGTGCGCCTGTGCGACCTCTCTCGCGACGCGCTCGACGCCGCGCAAGCCGCGCATCTCGCGCGCGTGGCGAAGGCCCGACAGCGCCGCATTCTCGCGCCGCACGAGGCGCGCGCGGCCGCCGACCGACTCGAGACCTCGACGAGCACGGCGGGCCTCGCGCGAGCCGACCTCGTGCTCGAGGCCGTGGCCGAGAAGCTCGAAGTGAAGCGCGCCGTGTTCGCGCAGGTGGCGGCACAGGTGGGCGCGGACACGATCCTCGCCACGAACACGTCCTCGCTCTCCGTCACGGCGATCGCCGCGGGGCTGCCGAACCCCGAGCGCGTGATCGGGATGCACTTCTTCAATCCGGTGCACGCCATGCCGCTCGTGGAGCTCGTGCGCGGCGAACGCACGTCGCCGGAGACCGTGGC
>CAITGX010000458.1 GCA_903892045.1 uncultured Planctomycetota bacterium
CAGTCCGTCCCCGTTCGTGTCGGCGCGCGGGTAGATGCCGCCGTTGGTGCCCCAGACCGTCAGGACCGCCGCGAGGTCGGCGCCGTCGACGACGCCGTTAGGAATGACGTCGGCGGAGCACTGGCACGAGTCGGGAACGCCGTCGACGTCATGGTCGATGGCGGATCCACTCGCGATCTCGACCGCATCGGGGATGCCGTTGGAGTTGCAATCAGGGGTGAGCACGCGAAGCTTGAAGGAGAACGGCGAGCAGCGCTCGTGCAGGAGCGTCAAGGCGGCGAGCGGTTCGGCCTCGAGCATGATGGTTGCTCCGGCTGTCCCGAAGTCCTGCTCGTTCGCGATCAACGCGGGGGTGGAGTTCACGGAGAGCGTGAGGGGCTGATCGCCACCTCCGACGACTGCGTACTGACCGAAGAACTCGATGCGCACCCGCATGGGGACCGGAGCGTCCCAGCGCAGGATCGGATCCTGACGACCCGAATTCGGCGTGCAGCATGTCGAACTGTTGCCGTGCATGACATTGATCGTCGAACCTGTCTTCAAGTTGCGCTGGCTCAGCACATGGCACACGGTGATCGCGCTCGGGCACCCCATCACGGGCGAAGGTGCCCACGTGACATGCTCGAATCCCGCCGGAGCGTCGACGAACACCGAGGGTTGCATCGGCTGAGGACCGGACTCGCCGTCCGTCCGGAACCAGTAGCTCCACCCGTTCTCGCCCGGGACATGCGTGATCTGCGTACTGCTATCCGCCACCACCATCCACCCCGGCGGCACCTTCGTCTCGGCGAACGCGCTCGACGCCGCAACCACCGCACCAACCGCAGCCACCTTCGGGAACTTCATCACATCCACCTTCCGTATTCGCGCGGTCGGCTCACCCGCCGCGGCGCCGAGAGATGCAAAGCCAGCGGCGGCATGTAGACCCGCAGCCAAAATCAAGGCAAATCCGATGACACGACGGCCAGCCCTCGGACTGCGTTCCTTGCGCGCCACCGCCACCGCACGCGCCCAATCTGGCTCCCCCATCACTTCTGCACCAGCCGCTGGATGAGCTCCAGCTCTGCATCGATCTCCGCCTCGGCCACACCCTCGCGGGTGAGCAGTTCCGCCAGCATCGCCGCCAAACGCTTGCTCACCGCGCGCACGATGTTCGCCCCGTTCGCAGTCGACACGCCGGCCATGGGGCATGCGTCGGCGTACGGCAGCCCGTGCAGCACATGCAGCCGGAAGCACTCCCACCAGGTCTCGCGGTTCTCGGCCAGCAGTCCCGCGCGCACGCGGTCGTGCGCCTCGGTCACCAGGCCGATCGCCCACGCGCGCTCGAGCGCCTTCATCGCATCCGGTTCGGTCGACGACACCGGCGCCTGCGGATCGGGCCCACCCACCCCGGCGTCGCCTCGCGCGCGCCGCCTCGCCTCGGCGATCCCGCGGTTCCTCACATGCAGCAGGAGCCCGTTCACCAGCCAGCGGCGCAGGGGAAGGCCGCTGTCGATCCAGCGCTCGAGGTAGGTCGGATCGCCCAGCCGCGCGGCGAAGAAGTCGTTCACCAGGTCGGCCGAGTCGCCGAAGTTGCGGAGGCTCGAGCCCTTCACATAGGCGCGCAGCGGCTCGAAGTACCGCTGCATCACATGCCGCACGACCTCGTCGTTGGCGACGCCGACGCGCTCCGAGAGCCAGGTCTGGTGCGTGGTGGGGAAGTGGTCCCGTGTCATCGTGGCGAGATATGCAGTTGATCGCGGCGCATGTCAGTCGGCAACCTCGTAGCTGGTGCTTCTTCCGCCGCTCGCGGACCGACGCAGCACGCCCTTCGCGATCAGGTCGTTGAGGTCGCGCAGCGCCGTGTCCGGCGAGCATTTCGCCAGCTTCGCCCACTTGGCGGCGGTCAGGTTTCCCTCGAAATCAAGCAGGAAACGCCGGATCACGCGCGTCTGCCGCGCGTTGAAGGGCACCGCCGCGTGCCGCGACCAGAAGTCGGCCCGCGACGCCACCCCGCGCGCCGACTCGAGCCCGCGGCCAACGGCACGCGAGACGCAGCCCACATACCACTCGAGCCACTCGGTCACATCGAGCGTGCCTTTCTGGGTGCGCTCGAGCCGCTCGTAGTAGTCGGAGCGTTCCGCCGCGATCTGGCTCGAAACGCTGTAGAAGCGGCCTGCCTCGCCGTCCAACCGCGCCAGTAGCAGGTCGCCGAGCGCGCGCGCGATCCGTCCATTGCCGTCGGCGAACGGATGGACCGTCACGAACCACAGGTGCGCGAGACCCGAGCGGACGACCGGATCGACGGAGGGCGATCCGTTGATCCACGCGAGGAACGCCGCCATCTCCTGCCTGACCCGCTCGGCTGGAGGGGCCTCGAAGTGCACCTTCTGCTTCCCGTGCGGACCCGAAACCACCCGCATGGCGCCGGTTCGACCAGTACGCCAGGTACCCACCTCGATGCGCGAGAGTCCGCTGAAACCAGAGGGAAAGAGCGACGCATGCCACCCGAACAGCCGCGGCTCGGTGACCGGGTCCCGGCACTTCCACAAGGCGTCGAGCAGCACCTCGACCAAGCCGTCGACCGAACGCGATGCCGCGCGATGCCGCGTGACCTCGACCCCCAGGCGCCGTGCGAAGCTCGAGCGCACCGCCTCGCCGTCGAGCGTCTCGCCCTCGATCTCGCTCGTGCGCAGCGCGTCCTCGGTCAGGCACTGCAGCGTCGCCTCGTCGCGCGAGGCGAGGCCGAGCGAGCCGAGCTGCGCGTGCATCCGCCCGCGGGATTCATGCAGCGACGCCAGCGCCAGCGCCATGCGTGCCGCGTCGAACCGGAAGCCTGGCCAGCCCGCGAGTTGCCAGATGTAGACGCTTTCTCCGCGCATTCTGCGGAGAATACGATGATCTTCACCGCATGGCAAATATTCTCCGCAGAATGTGCGGAGAATACGCCGCCAATCTCCGCACCGCTCCCGCGGCGAATTCCAACCGAAATCTGAGACAACCCCCATATGGACCCCATGGGCGCGCCCGTGAACGACGACTGCTCCGACCTCGCCGCGCTCGACGCCGGCGACCGGGAAGCGGGCGGACGGCTCTACGACCGACACGCTGCCGTGATCTTCGCGCTCTGCCGCG
>CAITGX010000459.1 GCA_903892045.1 uncultured Planctomycetota bacterium
CCCGGCGTCGGGGCGAAGGCAAGGCTCTTCACCTTCTCCGCGCCACCGCTGGGGCGCCCAGCGGGCGCTCCGGACCACGTCGCCCCGCCGGTGTCGAGCGCGACAAAGGCCTCGCCCGTCACGGCCCCGGGGCTTGGACTCGCGGGAGCGCCCGGAGGCGTCGCCAAGCGATCGGCCGCCGTCGGAGCGACCTCGAGCCGCGCCGTCGCAAGCTCGAGCTCCGTGCGCGAGCGCTGGAAGTAGAGAGCGCCGCCCGCGAGCAGCACCGCAGCCGCCGCGACGCGCACCCAGCTCGCGCCGTACCAAGGCCGCGGCATGGGCCGCTTCTCCGCAGCGCTCGCGATCGTCGCACTCGCCGCCTGCGGGAGCTTGTCGCCCGCTCCCGACGCGAGCGCCTCGCTCACGAGGCCGAGCGTGGCCTCGAGCCGCGCCTTCTCCGCACGCAACTCCGCGCTCGACTCCAGCCGCGCCTCGACCTGCGCACGCTCGTCTGCATCGAGCTCGCCGAGCACGTACGCGCACAGGAGCGCACGCTCACGCTGCACTTCGTCCAGTCCCATCCCGTCCAGTTCTTCCTTCATGTTTGGCCTCCCCGCGCTCACGCGCGACCCCCACGTCCATCCCAGAGCGGCGCCAGCCCCGTCGACAGTCGCTGCAGGCCCTCGCTCACGAGCCAGCCCACCGTGCCGATCTTCTTGCCCGTGATCTCGGCGATCTCGCGGTACGAGCGCTCGCCGAGCAGCCGCAGCACGAGCACCTCGCGCTGGTCCTCGGGCAGCTTCGCGAGCTCGCGCTCGACGGCCGCGCGCGTGTCGCGCTCCTCGACCACGGCGCTCGAGAAGATCTCGGGCGTCGCTGCGCGCTCTTCGCGCTCGCGTCGACGCGTCTCGGATCGAATCGTGTCCATGCAGCAGTTCCTCGTCACCTTGTGCAGCCACGAGCGCAGGTGCGCTCGCTCGGCCTCCGCGTCGCCCGCGACGTGCGCGGGCAGCTCGGGCGGCTGAGACAGCAGCGCGAGGAATGCCTCTTGGACGGCATCCTCAAAAGGCCCACCGGGGCCGACGAGTGCACGCGCGTGGCCGAGCAGCACGCCTTGGTGCCGCTCGACGAGCGCCGCGATCGCCGACCGCTCTCCCCGCCGCAGGGCGAGGAGCAGTGCGCCATCCGAGGGTTGGTCCATGGGGTTTCTCGCGCCCTTCCAGCAAGGAACGCCGCCGGGGGGAGGTTTCTTGGGAGATTCCCGCGGCGGCGGGGGCAGGGTAGCGCACGGACCGTCGCTATCCTCCGCACCTGCGATGACAGCCGACGCTCCCTCCAACTACAGCGAGCTCGTTCCCGAGCGGCTGGTCGAGACGGCGGACCAGCTCCAGCGGCGCGTGGCGGAGCGCTTTCCTGGCTCCAGCCTCGCGCGCGTGTGCGGCGAGGTCGCCCTCACGATGCGCAATGTGCAGCGCGTGCAGTCCGAGCTCGTGCGCGAGCACTGGGGCCTGCGCTCGCTGGTGGCGCTGTTCGTAGCCCTGGCGGCCGCGGCCGTGATCGGGCTCGGCTGGAGCTTCGTGTCCAACCTGCGCGCTGGCTTCGAGGACTGGTCCGAGCTGCTGCAGGGACTCGAGGCCGGCGTGAACGACCTCGTGTTCATTGGCGTGGCGATCTGGTTCCTGTGGCAGATCGAGCCGCGCAAGAAGCGCAAGCGGGCACTCAAGTCCCTGCACGGCCTGCGCTCGCTGGCGCACATCATCGACATGCACCAGCTGACGAAGGACCCGGAGATGGTGACGCGCTCGACGCTCGACGCGACCGCGTCCTCGCCCAAGCGCACCATGACGCCGTTCGAGCTGGTGCGCTACCTCGACTACTGTTCCGAGGCGCTGGCGCTGCTCAGCAAGGCCGCGGCGCTGCACGTCCAGCACTTCGAAGACCGCGAGACGCTCGCCGCTGTCGGTGACATCGAGGATCTCACGGACGGCCTCTCGCGCAAGATCTGGCAGAAGATCACGATCCTCGACCGCGTGCTCCAGCGCGACGGCGCGCTCGCACCTGACGGCCGCGGCGACCTGCGCTAGGATGCGCGCCGCCATGGAAGCGCCCGCGATTCGCGTCCTCGTCACCGGCGGGACGTTCGACAAGAACTACAACGAGCTCGAGGGCCGGCTGCAGTTCCGCGAGACGCACGTGCCCGAGATGCTCGGCCTCGGCCGCTGCAAGCTGCCGATCGTGGTCGAGACCCTGATGCTGATCGACAGCCTCGAGATGACCGACGAGCACCGCGCACGCGTGCTCGAGGCCTGCCGGCGCGCGAGCGAGTCGCGCATCGTCATCACCCACGGCACGGACACCATGGAGCTCACGGCACGCGTGATCGGCTCCGCGGGGCTCGACAAGACGATCGTGCTCACGGGCGCGATGGTGCCCTACACCTTCGGCAGCTCCGACGGGCTCTTCAACTTGGGCAGTGCGCTCGCCTTCGCGCAGTCGCTGCCGCGCGGGACCTATGTCGCGATGAACGGCCGCGCGCTCGGCTGGGCCGACGCGCACAAGAACCGCTCGACCGGCGTGTTCGAAGGCGCCTAGGGGCGCAGGCGCGCGGCGATGCGCGCTCCGAGCAGCGCCATCGGGACGTAGGCGACCACGAGGTCGAGCGCGTCGAACCACAGCGGCGCGGACGGGATCATCGACACGGCCATGACCCCGCCGGCGAGGAACAGCAGGCCGACCGTCAGAGCGACGCGCAGGCGGGACTCGGGTGCGACGAGCGCGGCCACCAGGGCGCCGGCGAGCGTGCCGAGCGCGTGGGCCGCGAAGGGCGAGAGAAGCTGCGCGACCGAGTACTCGCCGATGTGCGCGTCGATGCTCGCGACGTCGTTGACGTCGACGCCAGAGGGCGGCGGCAGCAGCTTCGAGCCAGCGAGGATCAGGCCCATGTTGACCATGCCGCCGACGACGGCGCCGGCGACCACCGCGCTCGTCCCTAGCAGTGCGGACTTAAGGCCCATGCGCGCGGCCCGCTACTCGGCGGGAGTGCCGCCGGTCTGGGCCTGCCAGTAGCGCAGGGTCGCCTTGCGCAGGCGCTCGGGCCCCTTGTCCTCGTAGGCCTCGCGCAGGCGCTCGAGCGCGTCCTCGAGGTCGCGCGCCGCGTCGTCGAGCGCCTCCGTGCGCTCTTCCTGGTCGTCGGGGACCTCGCCGTCGGGGAAGCCCTCGATGACTTCCTCGAGGGCACTCGCGAGGTCGCGCGCCGCGATCGAGTGCAGGGCATCCACGGTCTGCTCCGCGAAGCGGCCGCTGGCGTTGTAGAAGAAGGCGTCCGGACCGCCGTTGTCGAGCTCGTGCGCGAAGCTCCACACGAGGTAGGCCGTGCGCTCGGGCTCGGAGAGGGAGCGCAGGCCGGCGCGGGTCACGCGCGCGGAGAGCGGCTGGGCGATCGACTCGAGTTCCTTGTTCGGGTCCACGGCGCGGGATCCTACGCACCGACCCGCCGCCCTTCCAATGCGCGCGCCCCGGAGCCCCGCGAGCATGCGGGACGCCGGGGCGCGCCGAGGGGCTTTCCGCCCGCGAGCCCTAGAACGACTCGTCGAAGGCGACCTCGCCCGTGACGCCCATCTGGTAGGCGCTGACGCGGCGCTCGAAGAAGTTCGAGAGCTCCTGCACGTCCTGCAGCTCCATGAAGGCGAAGGGGTTCTTGACGTTGTAGCGCTTGCCCAGGCTCAGGTTGCCGAGGCGCTGGTCGGCCACGTACTCGAGGTACTGGCGCATGTCGCGCGAGGAGAGGCCCGGGATGCCGCCCTGCAGCAGGTCCTCGGCGAACTGCGTCTCGCACGCGACAGCCTCGTCGATCATCTGGTGGATGTCGCGCTCGAGCTGCGCGTCGAAGAGCTCGGGCTCCTCGCGGCGCACGGTCGCGGCGACCTCGAGGGCGAAGCTCATGTGCATGCTCTCGTCGCGGAACACCCAGTTGGTGCCCGAGGCGAGGCCGTTGAGCAGGCCCTTGCTGCGCATGAAGTAGACGTAGGCGAAGGCGGCGTAGAAGAACAGACCCTCGACGCAGCACGCGTAGCAGATCAGGTTGAGCAGGAAGCGGCGGCGATCCTCCGGCGTCGCGAGGCGGTCGAGCGCGAGGCCCGAGTCCATCCACTTGAAGCAGAACTCGGCCTTGCGCGCGATCGACGGGATGTTGTGGATCGCCGCGAAGGCCTTCTCGCGCTCCTTGATGTCGGGCACGTAGTTGTCGAGCAGCGTCAGGTAGAACTGGACGTGCAGCGCCTCCTCGTAGATTTGGCGCGACAGGTACATGCGCGCTTCCGGCGAGTTGATGTGCTTGTAGAGGTTGAGCGCGACGTTGTTCGCCACGATCGAGTCGCCCGTGGCGAAGAACGCGACGAGGCGGTGCACGAGGTGGCGCTCGGCCGGCAGCAGGCGGCTGCGCAGGTCGACGAGATCGCTGGAGAAGTCGACCTCCTCCACCGTCCACGTGTTGCGGATGGCCGACTTGTACATCTCGTAGAAGTCGGGGTAGCGCATCGGCCTCAGGGTGAGGTCGAGGCCGGGGTTGAGGATCATCGGGCGCTGGGCGAGTGCGACGGACATGGCTGGTGCTCGCAGTTGGGCGTTGTGCGTTTGCATTCCCTACTGGCAGGCCTCGCAGGCCTCCGGGTTCTCGAGCGAGCAGGCGACGGCCTGCGCGTCGGAAACCGGGGCCGCGGCGGCGGCCGGAGTGGAGACGGTGGTCTGGCGGATGCGCGTCGCGGGTCGCGAGCGCAGGTAGTAGGTGGTCTTGAGGCCACTCTTCCACGCGTACATGTACATGGAGGAGAGCTTGCCGATCACCGGGTTCTCGATGAAGAGGTTGAGCGACTGGGACTGGTCGATCCACGCGCCGCGCGCGCGGGCGTGGTCGATCAGGCACTTCTGGGGCAGCTCCCACGCGGTGCGGTAGAGCGCGCGCAGGTCGGCCGGGATGTCGTCGATGTCCTGAATCGACCCTTCCGCCGCCTTGATGCGGTTGCGCATGTCCTCGTTCCAGAGGCCGCGCTCCTTGAGCTCCTGCACGAGGTAGCGGTTGATCTGGATGAAGTCGCCCGAGAGCGTCTCGCGCTTGAACAGGTTCGAGACCTGCGGCTCGATGCACTCGTAGCAGCCGGCGATCGAGGCGATCGTCGCCGTCGGCGCGATGGCGATCATCAGCGAGTTGCGCAGGCCGTGCACGGCGATGCGCGCCTTGAGGTCGTCCCAGCGGCGCTCGTCGGCGGGCTTCACGCCCCACAGGTCGTGCTGCAGCTCGCCCTTCGCCACGCGCGTCTGCGCGTAGGTCGGGTGCGGGCCCGACTCCTGCGCGAGGTCGCACGAGGTCGAGAGCGCGTGGAAGTAGATCTCCTCCTGGATGCGCGCGGAGAGCTCGACCGCCGCCTGACTGTCGAACGGCAGGCGCAGCTTGAAGAACACGTCCTGCAGGCCCATCACGCCGAGGCCCACCGGGCGCCACGCGAAGTTGGAGTTCTTCGCGGTCTCGGTCGGGTAGTAGTTGATGTCGATCACGCGGTCGAGGCGACGCACCGCGACACGAGTGATCTCGCCGAGGCGCGCGAAGTCGAAGGCGCCGTTGCGCACGAGCTTGCCCAGGTTGATCGAGCCGAGGTTGCACACCGCGGTCTCGTCGTTGTTCGTGACCTCGATGATCTCGGTGCACAGGTTCGAGAGGTGCACGGTGCGGCCCTCGAAGCCGGTCTGGTTGCACTTCTCGTTCGAGGCATCCTTGAACGTCATCCAGCCGTTCCCGGTCTGGGCCAGCGTGCGCATCATGCGCGAGTACAGCTCGCGCGCCTTGACCTGGCGCATGTAGAGCTTCTTCTCCTCGGCCTCGAGGTAGGCCTGATCGAAGGCCTTGCCGTAGAGGTCGGTGAAGTGCGGCACGACCTTGGGGTCGAACAGCGACCACATGGCGTCCGCCTCGACGCGCTGCATGAACAGGTCGGGCACCCAGTTGGCGAGGTTGAGGTTGTGGGTGCGGCGCGCCTCGTCGCCGGTGTTGTCGCGCAGCTCGAGGAAGTCCTCGATGTCGGCGTGCCACGACTCGAGGTACACGCAGCAGGCGCCCTTGCGACGGCCGCCCTGGTTCACGGCCGCGACCGAGCTGTCGAGGGTCTTGAGCCACGGCACGATGCCGTTGGAGTGGCCGTTGGTGCCGCGGATCAGCGAGCCGCGGGCGCGCACGCGGGTGTACGAGAGGCCGATGCCGCCGGCGTACTTGGAGAGCTGCGCCACGTCCGCGTACTTGGAGTAGATCGAGGCCAGGTCGTCGAGCGGCGAGTCGAGCAGGTAGCACGACGAGAGCTGCGAGCGGACCGAGCCGGAGTTGAACAGCGTCGGCGAGCTCGGCAGGTACTCGAGCGAGCTGATCAGCTGGTAGAACTCGATCGCCTCCTTGGGGTTCTGCGACAGGCCGCAGGCCACGCGCAGGAAGAAGTACTGCGGCGTCTCGAGCGCCTCGCGCGAGATCGGGTTCACGAGCAGGTAGCGGTCGTAGACCGTGCGCAGGCCGAAGTACTCGAACAGGTCGTTGTTCTCGGCGATCACGGCCTGGTCGAGCTTGCGCGAGTGCAGCGCCACGAAGTCGGCCGTCGCCTTCGACACGAGCCCGTGCTCGTGGGCGGCGCGCACCGACTGCGAGAAGCTCATGATGTTCTGGTTGCGCACTTCCTTGTCGATGAAGGCGCCGAGCAGGCGGGCGGCGAGGCGCGAGTACTGCGGCTCCTCGGCGATCAGCGAGGCGGCGGTCTGGATCGAGAGCTGGTCGAGCTCGCGCGTGGTGGCGCCGTCGTAGAGGCCCGAGATCGTGCGCGTGGCGATGCGCATCGAGTCGACCTCGGTGAGGCCGGCCGCGCAGCGCTCGATGGCGCGCACGATCTTCGTCACGTCGACGGGCTCGAGCTCGCCGGCGCGCTTGCGCACGCGCATGCGCGTCTCGCCCGTGGCGGTGGCGGCGGCGCGACGCGCGGCTTCGCCGTGCGGCGGCTGCTGCGGCTGGAGTTCGACTTGGCTGAGCTTCTGCGACGTGGCCTGCGATGCGAGATCCATGGGACTTCTCTGGCTCGTGTCGGCGGTGAGGGATGTGCGGTAAGGAGAGGACGCGCTCGTCGGGGGGCGAGGCGAGACGCTAGTCGGGGACACGGGACTGCCTCAGAACCCCTCCTCGGCAGCGCCGCCCCTCGTAGCGCGGGCGGGATGCTAGCGGCGCAATTTCTGGGGGGGCAAGGAGACTTGAGCCCCTACAGGTTGTGGCTGAATGCCCTCGGGGGGCTTGACGGGCCCAAGCGGTAGGTTCCGAGGCCCAGCGCGGCGACCATCAAGACGCAAGTCTTTGTGGGGCATTGTGTTGCGACACTCGAAAAAGACCCGCCCGGCGCTTGAAAGCGCCCCCGGCGTGCGTTCCTGCGCTCGGTAGGGCCTCCAAAAAAAGTCCGGATTGTGACGGGACAGCGCCGCTCGGGAACCGGGCGTGGAGGAGCGCCGATCGGGTCCGGGCTCGGCCGGGCGAGCTGCCACGCTCGAAACTGCCCCAAAATCACGGCGGAATCGAGGGCTGGGAGCGACGGGGTGCCGTTTTCCTCGGGCTGGACGGGCCTCGCGCCGGCTGGGACACCTCGTAACGCCCTCGGGCGCGTCCTGTAGGGCGCCCCATGAGCAGCGAAATCCCCGCGGAAAGCGCGAGTTCCACACCCCCGCCCCCGCCTTCGGCCACGCCGGGGCCCGCGCCCGCGCCGAGCCCGGCGCCTTCCGCGGCGCGCGGCAGCGGCTGGGCCACGGCCTGCCACCTCGTCGGACTGCTCGACTTCGGCGTGTCGTTCCTGTTCGTCGGCGTGCTCGCGACGCTGGTGGTGTGGCTCGCCCGCAAGGACGAGGACCCCGAGTGCGACTTCCACGGCAAGGAGGCGCTCAACTTCCAGCTCAACCTGCTCGGCTGGCAGCTCCTGGCGCTGCCGCTCGTCTGCTGCTGCCTCGTCGGGCTGCCGCTGCTCGCGGTCCTGCCCTTCGTGAAGCTCGTGGCGATGCTCGTCGCCGCCGCGCGGGCGGCGAGCGGGGAGCGCTGGAGCTACCCGCTGATCGTGCGCTTCGTGCGCTAGGGTCGGGCACGCCCGGCGGGCGGCGGGCGCGCAGTAAGATGCGCCCATGATCGACCGCGAAAGGCCGCTCGTCGCCATCAACGGCGAGATGACCGAGGGCGCGAGCCCGGCGGTCACGCTCAAGAACCGCTACGCCGACGCCGTGCTCAAGGCCGGGGGCGTGCCCGTGGCGATCCCGCCGGTCGGCGGGCCGAGCGACATCCGCCGGCTGCTCGAGCGCGTCGACGGTCTCGTGCTCTCCGGCGGCGACGACTTCGACACCGCGCGGCTCGGCCTCGGCCCCACGCATGCGGCCGCGAAGCCCGTGCCGAGCGCCAAGCAGGACTTCGACGTCGCGCTGGCGCAGGCCGCGCTCGAGCTGCGCGTCCCGACGCTCGGCATCTGCTACGGCATGCAGCTGCTCGGCCTCGTCGGCGGCGGCGCGCTCTTCCAGCACCTGCCCGAAGAGTGGACCGGCAAGAACCCGCATTCCGGCGGCGTGGTGCACGCGGTGACGCCGGAGCGCGGCTCGCGACTCGCGCGCGTCGTCGACGTACCGTCGCTCGACGTGGTCTCGCGCCACCACCAGGCCGTGCGCGACGTCGGCCCGCGCTGGAAGGTGTGCGCGCGCGACGCGGAGGGCCTCGTCGAGGCCATCGAGCTCGAGGGAGATGCGTTCGTGCTCGGCGTGCAGTGGCATCCCGAGCTCGCGCCCGAAGGCACGGCCCACGACCGCCTGTTCCGGGCGCTCGTGTTCGCCGCCGCCCAGCGCTCGATCGCGCGCCGGTACCCGCAGGCCACGGCGCAGGTAGGGACCTGAGCATGAAGTTCGAGACCTCGAGGACGCCGAGCACCACGCCGGCGGACGGCAAGCTCTTCACGGATCGCGAGCGCAAGAAGCTGCTCTTCATGACGCTGCTGTTCGCCGTCGTGAGCGGCAGCATGATCTGGGGCTGGATGACGAGCGGCGGGAAGGCGCCGGAGGACGAGCCGCGCCGGCGCCGCGAGAGCGAGCCGCAGACGGCGATCGCGACTCCGACCTTCCGCCGCGACGAGCTCGCGGCGCTCACCAAGGACGGCACGCGCGAGGAACGCGCGGACCTCGAGACCGCGGCCCTCGCGCTCGCGCTCGAGGATGCGCGCCTCTACACGTGGGACCACTTCGCGCCGATGAACGGGGCCGAGCTGGCGGCGCCGCTCGCGGCGGAGCTCGCGGCGAACCCGGCGGCGGCGCGCGCCCGCGTGCTGCGCCTGCGCGGACGCCTGTCCGAGTTCGTCTCCTACCCCGAGTCGGGCACGCTGCCCGCGCACTACCGCGCGGTGCTGACGCTCGACGACGGCGGGCGCGCCTTCGTGGCCTTCCAGTCGTGCGTCGACTACGAGTTCGGCAACGACGACTACGTGCATCTGGACGGCCTGTTCGTGAAGACGCTCGGCCGCGAGGTGGCGGGCAGCTGGCTCGAGGCACCGCTCGTGGTCGGACCGCGCGCGCAGGTGTCGTACCCCGCGCTCGGCAAGGTGACGAGCCTCGCGCGCTCGGACTGGGGCGAGGACTTCGGCCGCTACGACGAGGTCTCGACCAACGAACGCGAGGAGTACTGGCGCGTGGTGAGCTACGCGCGCGACGTCGACCCGACCTCGATCGAGTGGGACAAGGCGCGCGTGCTCGACGCGGCGGCCATGGCGGAGCTGAGCGAGGATCCGGCCAGCTTCCTCGCGGTGCCGCTGCGCATCCCGCCCTGCCGCATCCAGGACATCTGGACCCAGCGCCAGCGCGAGAACCCCGCGCGCGTCGCGTCGCTCACCGAAGGCTGGATCGGCGCCAACGTCTGGCTGCGCACGCCCAATCCGGTGATCCAGTTCACGACGCTGCTGCCGGATCCCGGCTACAAGATCGGCAGCGAGGTCACCGCGCGCGGCTTCTTCGTGCGCATGAACCAGTACGAGGCGGTCGGCGGCACGCGCAAGGCGCCGGTGTTCGTGCTGACCGCGCTCGAGCCCTACGAGCTGCCGAAGGAGAGCGTGTTCAGCACGGTGCTGTACATCGTCGGCGGCACGTTCGCCGCCATCGTCGGCCTGTTCTGGTACCTGCTGCGGCGCGACCGCGCCAAGGCCGCCGAGCTCGACGCGGAGCTCGCGCGCCGCCGGCGCGCGCGACGCACGGGAGCGACGGCCAAGCCCGGGACGAGCGCTTGATCCGGGTCGACGTCGAGCTGCCCGGGCACGCGGCCTACCCCGTCGTGGTCGGTGCCGGCGCACTCGACGAGCTGCGCCGCCACGCAGGCGAGCGGCCCTTCGGCATCGTCGACCTGCCGGTGTTCGAGGCGCACGGAGCGCTGATCGCACCGACCCCAGCACTCGCCGTCGTGCCGTCGGGCGAGGCAGCGAAGGACTGGGAGACGCTGGAGCTCATCCTGTCGTGCATGGCGCACGAGAAGCTCGATCGCGCCTCGATCGCGCTCGCGCTCGGCGGCGGCTCGACGCTCGACGTCGCCGGCCTCGCGGCCTCGCTCTACATGCGCGGCATCCGCGTCGTGTACTGCCCGACGACGCTGCTCGCGATGGTCGATGCGTCGGTCGGCGGCAAGACCGCGATCAACCTGTCCGAGGGCAAGAACCTCGTCGGCACGTTCCACCAGCCGAGCGCCGTGCTCGCCGACACGCGCACGCTGGCGACGCTGCCGGACGCGGAGTGGCGCTCGGGCCTCGGCGAGGTGCTGAAGGCGGCGCTGGTCGAGGGCGAGGAGCTGCTCGCGCTCGTCGAGCGCCACGCCGCGGCTCTCGCGGCGCGCGACCTCACCGCCGTCGAGCCCGTGATCGCCGCCTGCGTGCGCTCCAAGGCGCGCGTCGTCGCCTCGGACGAGCGCGAGAGCGGCCCGCGCAAGGCGCTCAACCTCGGCCACACGTTCGCGCACGCGCTCGAGAAAGTGGCGGGGTTTGGCGTCATTCCGCACGGTGTCGCGGTCGCGTGCGG
>CAITGX010000460.1 GCA_903892045.1 uncultured Planctomycetota bacterium
CGCGCGGTGGCGCCGGCACGTTCACGCTCGCGACGCGGCGCGGCAAGCAGTTCAACTCGATGGTGCAAGCCGCGCGCGATCCGCTGACGGGCGCCGAGCGCGACCACGTGTTCATCGCGGCCGACGACGCCCGACGACTCGGCCTGCGCCACGACCAGCCGATCCGCCTGCGCAACGCGCTCGGCGAGTATCGCGGTCGCGCGTTCGTCGCGGACGTCACGCCCGGCACGCTGCAGGGACACTGGCCCGAGGTGAACGGGCTCATTCCGCACGGTCGGGTCGACGCCGGCGGGGGTGTGCCGGACTACAACGCGGACGTGACGGTGGAGCCGCTCGCGTGAGCTGGATCCGCAAGTTCGAGCCCGCGGAGGCGCAGGGCGAGCTGCGCGAGCTCTACGACGCGGCCGTGCGGCGTGCGGGACGCGTGTACCAGATCCTGCAGCTGCAGAGTCTGAATCCGGGCGCGTTCCACGCTTCGCTCGAGCTCTACAAGACGCTCATGCACGGCCCGTCGCCGCTCTCGCGCCGCGAGCGCGAGCTCGCCGCCGTGGTCGTCTCGCGCGCGAATCGCTGCCACTACTGAACGCAGGCCCACCTGTGGGACCTCCGTGCCGAGGTCCGCGACATGGCCGCCCCGGAGCGCGACGCGTGGCTCGCCTCGATCGAGCGCGACTGGCGCACGGCCGCTCTCGTGGAGCGCGAGCGCGCCCTGTGCGAGTTCGCGGAGCGCCTGACGCTGGCGCCCGCTGCGATGCGCGAGGCGGATGTGCTGTTCCTGCGCTCGGCGGGCCTCGACGACCGCGCGATCCACGACCTCACGCAGGTCGTCGCCTACTTCAACTACATCAACCGCATCGCCGACGCGCTGCACGTGGACCTCGAGCCGGAGATGCCGCCGGATCCGCGCGCGAGCTGAGAGCGAGCGAGTCGCTCCGAACGCACACCGGCCCGCCGCGCGCCGGGCGCACGGCAAGGCCGGTGATGGGCGACGCCGCTCGGGGCGGCTCGCGAGCGCTAGAACTTCACTTCGCGCAGCTGGTCGACGGAGAAGTCGAGCGACATCTCCTGGTCGATGTTGATCAGGCGCCCGGTGCCCTTGAACGGGTTGAAGATCAGCGAGCCGTTGAGCACGCGACCGTCGCGGAAGTAGAGCGTGACCTTGTCCGCGGTGCGGGCGCCGAGCAAGAGGTCGTAGAGGCGCTGGGAGTCCGAGGTGACCTTGGCTTTCATCGAGTGGTGTTTCCGAAGGTGTGGGAGCTTGGAGGGCGTGTAGGCCGGCGGGCGCGTTTTGGAAGATCCTGTGGGACCGACTTCGGACGCCGCTAGCGTGAACTTCTTGCGGGAGAAACGCCCGCCGTGGCCGGGGCGGCCGAGCGAGCCGGGGGGGCGAGGAGCGCGGGCAGGGCCGCGACGAGCTGGGCGGACCAAGTCTCGAAGTTGGCGCCGTCGCGCAGCATCGCGGCGAGCTCCGCCGGCTGGGCGAGACGACCTTCGAGGACGTCCGTTTCGCGGATCGAGACCGAGCCTTGGACGCGCACGAGCTGCGCGAGGCCGACATGGACGGCTCCGACGGGATTGGCGTCGTCGTTGATCAGGCCGAGCGGCTCGAGCTCGCAGCTGCCCTCGATCGAGAGTTCCTCGGCGAGCTCGCGCGCCGTGCCGCGCGGCACGGGGTTGCGGCCGAGTACGCCCTCCAGATCCTCGGGGTTCAGGTGACCGCCGACGCCGATCGTGAGCTTGTGGTGCAGGCGGGCTTCGCCGCCCTGCTTGGTGCGCCGCAGCAGCAGCACCTCGTCGCCGCAGGCCACCACGTTGTAGGGGATGATCTGCTTCCACTCCGGCGTGATCTCGGCCCGCGCGCGCTCGACGAAGAAGCCGTGGCGCTCGATCACCTCGTGCAGCCTTGCCGCGCTCCAACCCTCGCCGAACGGCACGAAGCCGTGGGGGTAGTGGTCCGGGAACAGTTCCCGGCGCGGGACGACAAAGACGAACTCCATCGAGGTGGGGCGGGCCACCCCGCCCGGGCGGGCGCGAGGGGGCCTCTGGAGAGAGCGGGTGGGAAAGAGAGCGGGTGGGAAGAGAGCGGGGGGAAAGAGAGCGACTGGGACGGTGGGACAGCCTCGAGAGGCTCCTCCGGAGGAGCCGGGAGCGCCATGGGCGGCGTCCCAGACCGGGGAAGGCTCGAGACAGGTCGCTGGATTCTCCCCGACCCCCCCAACCTGTCAAGATGCTGAAGGTGCGTAGTTCACAAAGCACTACTAATGGTGCTTGGCTCCGCACCGCCCCCTCGTGGAGGGGGGAGTGGCGTGAGAGGTCCTGTAAGCCGGATCCTGGCTAGCCGCTTGCGCGGCGAGACCGTCCTTTCTCTAGGACCGAGCTCGCGCTCGGCCTCGAACGACCTACCCGGATGGCGAGGAGCGGGTCGTCCCCATGAGCCATCCCTATTTGGTCTTTCTCCGAGTGGGGTTTGCCCTGCCAGAGCTGTCACCAGCTCCGCGGTGCGCTCTTACCGCACCGTTTCACCCTTGCCGAACGCCCCGTGAGGGGTGCGCGGCGGTTTATATTCTGTGGCACTTTCCCTGGCCTCGCGGCCGGTTGCCGTTGGCAACCACCCTGACCCGTGGAGTCCGGACTTTCCTCCTGCGGTTGCCCGCCGACGACGGTCCAGACCTCTCACGCCATGCGCATCCTAGCTCACGGAGGGCCGCTCGGCAGTCACCAAGCTCGGGCGCGTGCGAGGTTAGGCTACGCCACCTCAGGCCTCCGGAAGGTCCTCGCATGCTGAACTCGATCGTGTTCGTGGTGCTGTCCTGGCTGTGCGCGCTCGCGCCGACGGACGAGAAGGCGCTCTCCGCGGCGCAGCTCAAGTTCGCGCAGGCCGCGGCGGCGGGCACGGCCCAGGAGAAGGCGGCGGCGCTGGCGGAGCTCCTTGGGCTGGGCGATGCGGGTGCGGTGCCGACCCTGACGCTGGAGTACGGCAACGCGGCGGAAGGGCTGCGGGCCGGGCGCGAGGAGGTGCTCGCCCTGCGCTATGCCTGCGAGCGACGGGAAGTCGTGATCGCGGGCCTGCGCACGCAGGCGGAGCGCGACGCGGCGATCAAGCCGACGCTCGAGCGCGAGGAGGAGCGGCTGGCGGACCTGCGCAAGGAGCGCGCCAAGGCGGAGAAGAAGGTCGCGGAGCTCGAGCCGTGGAGAGACGCGGTGGCCGACGGGCTCGCCAAGCTGTGCGAGGTGCTCGGACCGGCGCGGCGGCGCAAGAGCGACGGCGAGATCTGGGCGGACGCGCGCGAGGGCGCGGACACCCTGCAGCGCGCGGCGGCGGCGGAGCTCATCGGCCGCATCGGCGGGCCGGGGACCGCGGCGGGGCTGCACGAGCTCATGTGCGAGTCGGCCGCGAGCATCGACAAGCTGCGCGCGCGCATCGCCAAGGCGATGGGGGACGTGCGCAAGCTCGAGCGGCGCTGGCAGGAGGAAGCGGCCGCGAACGACGGGCGCGTGGCGCAGGCCACGGCCGACCAGTACGAGCAGGCGAAGCGCGAGTCGAGCGAGCTCGTCACGCAGGGCTACCGGCTCGAGATCCTGGTGGAGGCCTCGGGGCGCGGCGCGGCGGCGGCGCTCGCGCGCGAGAGCGGCAAGGAGCTCGAGAAGACGCTGACGAAGCTCGTGGGCGCGCTCAAGCGCTCGAAGGATCGCACGCGCATCGACACGCTGCGCCTGCTCGCCCAGTGCAAGGAAGACAGCGTGAAGGAGCAGCTGCGCATGTTGCTCGCGGCCGAGACGGAGCCGCTCGGCATCGCGACGCTCGTCGACGGTCTCGCGGCGCTCGGCGACGCGACGATCGAGCCTGCGCTGATCGGCAAGTTCCTGCCGCACGAGTCGTGGTACGTGCGCGCGCGGGCTGCTGCGGCGCTGGCGCAGCTGCGCTCGCGCGCGGCGGTTCCGGCGCTCGTTGCGCGCCTCGAGAAGGAGGAAGGGCGCTCGCGCTCGGACATGAACGCGGCGCTGCAGTCGCTCACGGGCCAGAACTTCCGGCCGGTGTTCGCGATCTGGCAGCGCTGGTGGAAGGAGAACGAGGCGAGCTTCGTCGTGCCGCCGCTGCCGCCGGAGAAGACCGCCCTCGAGGAGGCGGCCGAGACGGGCGGCGTGACGTTCTTCGGCATCGCCACGGAGAGCCAGCGCGTGCTGTTCGTGCTCGACCTGTCGGGCTCGATGCAGTTCTCGATGGTTCCGAAGAACAACCCCAACGACGATCCGGGCCGGCCCTACGACCTGCCGGGGCAGGGCGAGATGTCGCGCCTCGAGGCGGCCAAGCGCGATCTCGCCAAGGCGGTCGGCGGACTGCGCGACGGCGCGCTGTTCAACTTCGTGCTGTTCGCCACGGACGTCTGGACGTGGTCGGACGAGCTCGCGACCATGACGCCCGACATGCGCAAGCAAGCCTCGGACTTCATCGCGGCTTCGGACGCGGTCGGGGCCACGAACATCTACGGTGCGCTCGAGCGCGCGCTCGACCTCGCGGGTGCTAAGGGCGGCGCGACTTGGTCGGCGCCGGTGATCGACACGATCTACTTCCTCACCGACGGGCGCGCGACCGTGGGGCTCACGACCTCGACCGACGAGATCCTCTCCTTCGTGCGCGAGCGCAACCGCAACGCGGGCATCGTGATCCACACCATCGGCCTCTCCGACGCGCACGACGCGGTGCTGATGCGCCGCCTCGCGGAGGAGAACGGCGGGACCTACGTGGGGCGCTAGCCATGGCCATCACCGAACCGCTCGCCACCTATCTCGAGCTGCGCCAGTCCGCGGAGGATGGCTCCGAGGGCGCGGGCCTCTCGCATTCGTCGAAGGGCCTGTTCCTGCTGCACGTGCTCGAGCTCGCTGCCTACGGCGAGCCGCGCGGTGGCGTCACGCTCGTGCACGATGCCGGCGACCACGGTGGGCGCTATCTCGACACGGCGCGCGTGCTGGCGGAGGCGCGCTTCGCCGTCGCGTTGCCCGACCTGCGCGGCCATGGCAAGAGCGAGGGAGCGCGCGGCCACAGCGCGGGCATCGCGGAGGTGCTGCGCGACCTCGACTCCGTGCAGGATCACCTCGCGTACCGGCTGCCGGTTGCGCCGAAGGTCCTCATCGGCGTCGGGCTCGGAGCTCTCTACGCGCTGCGCTACACGCTCGACAAGCCGGGCAACGTCGCCGCGCTCGTGCTGGTGTCGCCGCGCTGGCGTCCAGCGTTCCGCGCGCCCGCCGCTCCCGGCGGACTGTTCAAGATGTTCAAGAAGCTCGCGCCGGATGCGCCGGGCGCGATCGGAAACGACGTGACGCGCCTGTTCCGCGACGAGGCGGCACGGAGTGCGTGGCGCTCCGATCCGCTGGTGCACGACGTCATCACGCAGCGCGCGATCGAGCAGGTGGGCACGGTAGCCGCCGACGTCGAACGGCGGCTGGCGCAAGTGAGCGTGCCGACGCTCGTGCTGCACGGCGAGGCTCGCGAGCTCAGCGACGCATCGATCTCGAAGTCCGCCGGTGCCTCCGTCGAGGTGCGCGAGCTGCGCGGCGCGGCCCACGAGCTGCTGCACGACTCCGGCGGCCCGCAGGTCGCCGCGCTCGTGCGCGACTGGCTGCAGCAGGTGCTCGGCTAGGCCCGCGCAGGGCGGCTCAGCGCCGGCGCTCGGGCACGTGCGGGTCGGAGACCGGCACGGGGCTCTCCCATTCGATGCCGCGGCGGCGCGCCTCGCGCACGTGCGCGTCGTGCTCGCGGGCCTCGACCTTGTGCTGCTCGAAGCCGCTCGCGAGCGCCTTGGCGAGCGCCTTCGCGTCGGCCTCGGGCTTCACGTGGAGGAGCACCTTGCCGCCGAGGCCGTAGGGATCGGGCTGCACGACGCTCGTGCCGAGCTCGGGTGCGAGCTTCTCGAACTCGATCGGCTCGTGGAGCACGACGTAGTGCGCCTCGCCGACGAGTTCCTTGCTCCACGCCAGCTTGGCGACCTTGCGTGCGAGCGCCTTCGCCGCGGCCTCGTCCTTGCCGCGCACGATGACGAGCGGGCGCATGTCGGCCGCCGCGACGTTCAGGGCGAGTCGCAGGTTGCGCACCGTCGGGAGCGCCTCGATCGGCTTGGCCTTCTCGGCGTACTTCGCGGCGGTCGCGTCGAGCGCCGCGACGAAGCGCTCGACCTCGCCGTAGGTCATGGTCGGCGAGCGCGAGCCGGCGGTGAGCTTCTTCCCCTGCGGATCGAGCAGCGCGAACGAGGTGTTCTCGAGGCCGCTGCGACCCGCGAAGACGTAGCTCAGGATCTTGGCCTCTTCCGCGTCCTCGTAGGTCTGCGGGCGCACGCACACGAAGGCGCGCGAGGCGGCCACCACTTGCGGTTGCGACAGGACACTCCTGTCGGTCTGTTGGTAGCCCGGTCACCAGACGCCCGGCACGCGCGAGCACTGGGGCGCGGCCGACAGGAACAGCATCGGCCGACCGGTCCGCTGCGCCTCCGCGAGCGCCTCGCTCCAGGTGCCGAACCACGCGATGCCCGGCTCCGTGGGCTCCTCGTGCACCGGGAGCGGACCCGGCGGTCGGGCGCCGGCGGGCGGCGGCTGCGGGCCTTCCTGCGCGGCCAGCGGCAGCGCAAAGGTGCCCAGGGCGAGGAGCAGCGTGGCGGGTAGGCGAGTCAGGTGGCGCATCGGACCGTCCAGCCTAGGAACCCCGCGACTTCCGTGGGGTTCCGCTCGTGGCAGGCCGTGGAAGGCGTCCCGTCGCGAGTCCTCGCGATCCTCGTCGTGGCCACGAACGCTCGGCAGGCAAGCAAGAGGGGCCGGCGTGACCGCTGCGCACGGCTCGACGGGGCGAGACGAAGCCACGGCGCAGCGCGCGCAGCCGCAGCAGGGCCCATCCAAGGGGTTCTTAGGGTCCGGGAACGATGGGTCGCGTGGTCGGCTCGCCGGAGCGGATCCAGTCGTCGAGCAAGACGAGCGCGCTCCAGGAGTCGCGGCGGGCGCGCGCCTCCCGACCGCGGTGCCCGGCTTCGCGCAGGAGCTCCTCCGCGGCCTTGGTGGTCAGGCGCTCGTCGTGGCACAGGACGCGCAGGCGCGGAAAGCGCGCGGCGAGGCGCCTCGCGAAGGTCTCGACGTCCGCAGCGCGCGGACCGTCGGTGCCGTCCATGTTGCACGGCCAGCCCACGAGCAGCGTGTCGATGTCGCGGTCGTCGAGCACGGACTGCACGGCCGTGAAGAGCGCCGGAGAGTCGCCGGGTCCCTGGAACGGATCGAGCGGCGTGCGCGTGATGCGCAGCGCATCCGTGCAGGCGAGGCCGGTGCGCTTGGTGCCGTGGTCGAGGGCGAGCACGCCGCGGCGCGCGGAGGGGCTCACAGGAAGTCCCGCGCCTCGCGCTCGAGGCGCTCGACGAGCAGACGCACGTCCTGCGCGCGTTCCTTGCGGCACACGAGCGTGACCGAGCCCGTGTGGACGACGACGAGGTCGTCGACGCCGAGCAGCGCGACGAGCGAGCCGCGCTCGCCGTGCACGATGCAGCCTTGCGCGTCGCTCGCCACGAGCTGCACGCCGCCGGTCGAGACGTTGCCGACCGCATCGGACGCGTGCACGGTCGCGAGCGCGTCCCACGAGCCCACGTCGCTCCAGAAGTAGTCGATCGGCAGCATGCGCACGTTGCCGGCGCGCTCGAGGACGCCGACGTCGAGCGAGACCGCGGGCAGGGTCGGGTACACGTGCTCGAGCTCGGCTTGCGTGAGCGGCTTGTCGAGCGCGCTCCACACCTGCGGCAGGTGGCCGGCGAAGGCGCGCGCGATCGCCTCGCCGCTCCACACGAACATGCCGGAGTTCCAGTAGTGGCCGCCCTGCTCGAGGAAGCCGCGGGCGCGCTCGAGGTCGGGCTTCTCGACGAAGCGCTCGACGGCGTGCACGGCGATGCCGTCGGTGATCGCGGACGCGGGCCCCGCCTTGATCCAGCCGAAGCTCGTGGCGGGGAAGGCGGGGTGCACGCCGAAGACGTAGAGCGCGTCGCTGGAGCACGCGGCGGCGACGGCGGCGCGCAGCGAGCGCTGGAACGCCTCGCGCGGGCGGATCACGTGGTCCGCGGGCAGCACGACCTGCACCGAGCGCGGGGCGCGGCGACGAATCTCGGCCGCGGCGAGCGCGATGCACGCGGCGGTGTTGCGACCCACGGGCTCGACGAGGATGTTCGCGGCGGGCAGGTCCGGGAGCGCGCTGCGCACCTCCTCGAACTGCGCGCGCGTCGTCACGACCAGCACGCGCTCGGTCGGGACGATGCCCTCGAGGCGCGCGCGCGTCTCGGCGAGCATCGAGCTCTCGCCGACGATGTGCAGGTACTGCTTGGGGCGCTGGCGCCGGCTCGCGGGCCAGAAGCGCGTGCCGGTCCCGCCGGAGAGCAGCACCGCGAACAGCGGGGGAGCGTCGTGCGAAGCCATGTGGGCCCAAGGGTACTAAGCCGCGGGCTCGGAGGCACGCCGCCCTAGAAGCGCGCCGGGAGCGGGCTGAGCGGCGGCAGCGGCAGGTCGCGCGGGCCCCGGCGCTTGTCCGAGCCGCGCCCGAGCGCCCCCTCGATCTCGACTCGGGGCCGGGACATGTCGCCGCGGATGGCCACGCGCACGAGGCTCGACTGGACCCAGTAGATGACGCGATTCACGAAGCCCAGCCAGTCGAGCATCCGGTACTGCACCTCGAGATCGAAGTCGAGTCCGCCGTCGAGGTCGAGCGTGCCGTCGCCGTCGAGCGAGAGCAGCGGGCTCTCGATGCGCAGGTCCCGGAGCTGCACGGCCCCGTTCGCGATCGCGAGATCGGACTCGATGCGCTCGAACACCGAGCCGGTCTCGACCTTCAGGCCGGCGAGCAAGTCGCGCACCACCGGGATCGACCACAGCACGGAGTCATCGATCTCGAGCTTGCCTCGGCCGGTCACCCCGCCGAGGCGCTCGAGATCGCCCGAGAGCTCGAGCTGCGCATCGAGCGTGCCGCGGCTGGCGAAGTCTGACTCGAACACGCCGCGCAGGAGCCCCTCGAGCTCGACATCCGAGACCGCGCCCGCGAGCTCGAAGCGGTATGGATCCGCGAGCTCGATCGCGAAGAACGGCCGCTCACCGCCGCTCGCCGGCAGCGAGTCGACGCGCCCGTTCTCGAGGCGGGCCGCGAGCCCGATGACCTGCAGTCGCCCACCCTCGTAGGCCAGCCGCATGGAGGCGCGCTCGAGCTCGCGGTCGCTGACCTTGCCGTGGAGGTTCGAGACGCTCGCCTGCGCGCGCACTCCCGCAGGTCCGAAGGCGAACTCGTCGATGGTGACGAGCGCGGTCTCGACCTCGATCGGGAGTCCGAGGTCGATCGTCATGGCGCGTGGCTCGATGCTGCCGCGCAGCACGGCCTCGCCGACGCCATCGGCGCCGGTCTCGAGCTCGAGTCGCGCACCGCGGATGTCGAGCTCGCCGCGCCATGCGAGGTCGTCGAGCAGGCTCGCGACCGAGGCCTCGTCGAGGAACGGCGCGAGGTGCTCGCGGTCGATGGGGAGCTTGAGCGCCTCGAGCGAGGTCTCGAAGCGGAAGCGGCCTTCGCGCGAGCCAAAGCGCGCGTCGCGCAGCGTCAGCGGCGTTCCGGCGAGGCGCGCCCGCAGTTCGCCCCCGAGCAGGTCGCCCGAGCCCGATTGCTCGAGCGTTCCGACGAGCGCCGCGAGGTCGAGTCGCCCGAGCTCCGCCGCCGTGCGCACGTCGTTCTCGCGCAGGTAGACGCGGTAGAGCGACTCGAGCGCGCGCGGCGCGGCCTCTGGCAGCACGAAATCCCCGTGAAAATCGACGCGGCCCGTGACGTTGAGGCTCGCGAGGCCCGGGCCCGCGAAGCCTCCGACCCCGCTCGAGCGCGCCTCGGCGAGCGCGCCGCCGAGCGCGGGATGCGCGAGGTCGAGCGCCGCCGCGTGCAGCTCGATCGTGCCGTCTCCCTCGGCCGGAATCTCGGCCAGCGCGGCGACCGTGCCACCCGCCACCCAGCGGCCGACGAGCGGCGCGACGCGTCCCCGAGCCGCGTTGCGCGGCGCACTCTCCGGCTCCGCGCCCAGCGAGAGCACGCCCTCGAGCAGCACGCGGCCGCGCAGCTCGTTGATGCGGACGCGGAAGGCCTCGGGCTGCACTTCGGCGCCCTGCCGGGGCTCGACCTCCGCGCGCCAGGTGCGTCGCCCGCCGTAGGTGCCGATGCCCGCCATGCGAAAGCGCGCGTCGGCGCGACCGGTCGCGTTGAGCGAGCCGAGCACGGTCTCGACCTCGGGCAGGCTCTCCGCGAGCGCGGTGCGGTCGCTGCCGCGCAGTCCGATCCCGTGCGCGTCCACTTCGATCACCTCGAGGCTGCGCGGCGCGTCCGCGGGGCTCGGCAGGTCTTGCAGGCGGCCGCGCACGAACACCTCGGCACCCTGCGGCGAGCGTGCCTCGAGGTCGAGCGTCGTGGCGGCGAGGCGCCGCGGATCCCAGCTGAACTCGACGCGCCCGCCGACCTCGGCGAGCGGCAGCGGCAGGCCATCCCACTTGGCGGAGACGTCCTCGACTTCCACCACGAGGTGGCAGCTCGGCGCGCTCGCGCCTTGCATGTGCAGGCGCGTCACCACCGAAGCGAAGCCGCCCGCGGGCGAGAAGGCCGGGAAGATGAAGTCGGTGCCCGAGAGGCCGAGCAGGCCCTGCTCGAGGTCGGGGCCGACCGGAATGCCGTGGCCTCCGACGCGCAGGTCGAGCCACGCGGGCGCTTCGCTCGAGAGGTCGAACTGCACGAGACCGTCGGCGAATCCGGGGCGCTCGTCGCGCGAGCCG
>CAITGX010000461.1 GCA_903892045.1 uncultured Planctomycetota bacterium
GAGCGACGCGAGGAGCGCGCGGACACGCCGGACAGCCCGCTGGTGACGATGGACGGCGACGTGGTCGGCACGCCGGCCTACATGTCGCCGGAGCAGGCCATGGGCAAGGTGAAGGAGCTCGGGCCGGCGAGCGACGTGTACGCGGTCGGCGCGATGCTCTACCACCTGCTCGCGGTGCGCGAGCTAGAGATGCCGTACGTGCCGAAGGGCGCGCGAGTCTCGGCCCGCTCCGTGCACATGGCTGTCGTGCAAGGCGCGCCGAAGCCCCTGGCGGAGCTCGCCCCCAATGCACCCGCCGAGCTGCTCGCAATCATCGAGAAGGCCATGTCGCGCGACGCCGCCACGCGCTACCGCGACATGGAAGCCCTCGCGGCCGACCTGCGGGCGTACATCGAAGGCCGCGTGGTTTCCGCCTACGAGACGGGCTCCTGGGCCGAAGCAAAGAAGTGGGTCCAGCGCAACAAGCCACTGACCGCCGCTGCCGCGGCCGCCGTGCTGGCGCTGCTCGGAGGCATCGCCTTCTCATGGAACTTCGCGCTCGCCGCAGATGCGCAGCGCAAGCGGGCCGATGAACAGCGTCTAGAAGCCGACGCGCAGCGCAGACAGGCCGATGAGCAGCGCAGGGATGCAGACGCGCAGCGCGCCGTCGCAGACGCTGAGCGCGGCAAAACCGAGCGAGCCAACACGGCGCTGAATGAGAAGGTGGCGGAGCTGAAGGCTCAGTCGCGCGAACAGCAGCTGCGCGGCCTCGCGCAGGAGCTGGCGCGCTTTCGGGCGCAGTGCCGCACCACGGAAGGCCTCGACCGTCTTGGCAAGCCCGCACGGCAGTGGTGGCTCGACGAGGCCGACCGACTCCTCGACGGCCGCGAGGAAGACCTCGCCCAAGACCTCGAGTGGTCCCCCGGCCGCAAGGACGTGCAAGCGAAGCTCGCGGAGCTGCGCGAGCGCGCTCTGCCTTGGTCCGACGCGGACAAGGCAAAGGACATCGCCGCTCATCCGGTGCAGCGCAAGATCCGTCAACTGGAACAGGAACGCGACGAGAAGCTCGCGGAGCTGCGCAACGACGCGGTCGCGGCGCGAGCCGAGCGGACCCGTCTGCCGTCCGCGATCGCCTACCTTGAGCACCGTCTCGCCGCACGTCCTTGGCCGTCGGACAGTGAAGTCTCGGCGAAGCATGCAGCAGAACTTGCCGTCACCGACAGCTCTGCTCTCAACTCCGCGGCGTGGAAGCTGGTGGACCCGGACGCGAGCCGGCCCGATCCGGAGCAGTTGGTCCTCGCCTGCCTGCTCGCCCGGCGCGGCGTCGAGCTCTCGCCCGCTGGGGAGTCGTGGGCTGTGCGCGACACGCTCGCTTGGTCGCTCGTGTGGCTCGGTCGCGGCGAGGAGGCACTCGCCATGTCCGACAGCGCGATCGCACTCACTTGCGAAAACGCGGACAAGCTGCGTTCGAACAAGGAGCGTATGCAAGTGGAGCTCGCGAAGTGGAACAAAGAGTCCCTCGCGGAGCGTGAGGCGGAGCTTGCGGAACTTCGCAGGCAGCTTGCTGCA
>CAITGX010000462.1 GCA_903892045.1 uncultured Planctomycetota bacterium
CGCCTCAACGCCGCTCCGGTTGGGGAGCGCTTCGCGACGTCCCGGGAGCTCGCGCGCGACCTCGCGCTGTGCCGCGAGTGGCACGCGGCGACGGAGGGCGCCTTCGATCCCGCGGTGGGGCCGCTCGTCGCCCTGTGGGACCTGCGCGGCGAGGGACGCATCCCGACGCTGGCCGAACTCGAGGTCGCGCGCGCGAACTGCGGGCTCGAGCGCGCGTTCGAGTGGGAGGGAAGCCTCGTCGTGCGTCGCACGGCGGGGGCGCGGCTCGAGGAAGGCGCCTTCGGGAAGGGCCTCGGTCTCGATGCGGCGCTCGCGGAGCTCGAGCGACGGGGCGTGCGCGGCCTGCTCGACCTCGGCGGACAGGTCGCGACGCTCGGCCTCGAGCGCGAGGTGCAGCTCGCCGACCCGCGCGACCGTGGACGGCCGGTGCTCGGCTGGACGCTCGCCTCCGGCTCCCTGGCGACGTCGGGCAACAGCGAGAGCGCCCGCGTCGTGGACGGCGTGCGCGTCGGGCACATCCTCGATCCGCGCTCCGGGCGGCCTGCGGCCGACTTCGGATCGATCACCGTGCACTGCGCGAGCGCGGCGCGCGCCGACGCGTATTCCACCGCGGCGTTCGTCATGGGGCCCGCGGAAGCGCTGCGTTGGGATGCCGCGCGCGCGGACGTCGAGCTCGTGGCGCTGTGTGTCGAGGGCGACACGCTGGTCGCGCGCGCGACGGCGGAGCTGCGCGGCATGTTGCGCCCGCTGGTCGCGGGACTGCGCATCGAGTTCGCGCCCGAGGCGACGCGCGTGCCCGAAGGAACTCCGGAGCGCGAGTCGCGCCGGCAGCGAGAAGAAAACTGATGAAGCAAGCCCCCGGAATTCGTCCCACGCTTCGGTTCGCGGCCCTCGCGCTCGCGGCCTTCACGTTCACGAACACGGCGCGCGCGCAGGAGGCCGAGCTCTCGCTCGAGGCCCGGCTCGCGCGCCTCGAGCAGCGCAACGGCGAGCTCGAGCGCCAGCTCGGCATCGTGGCGGACGAACTCGAGCGTCAGGAACTCGGCAACGTGATCCAGCCGCTCGGCCAGGGCGTGTCCGGCATGGGACCTGCGGCGAGCAAGGTCTACCAGTCGCCGGGCGGCGTCTCGCTCGGTGGCTACGGCGAGGCGTTCTTCACCAACTTCCAGGGCTCAACCGACGAGGCGGACGCGCTGCGCACGGTGCTCTACGTCGGCTACAAGTTCGACGAGGACTGGCTGTTCAACTCCGAGATCGAGTTCGAGCATGGGGAAGCCGGCGACGGCAAGGATGGCAAGGTGGCGGTCGAGTTCGCGTACCTCGACGGCCGCATCGACGAGTCGCTCAACGTGCGCACGGGCCTGTTGCTCGTGCCGATGGGTTTCGTCAACGAGCGGCATGAGCCGACGACGTTCCTCTCGACGTACCGGCCGTTCGTCGAGCGCGTGATCCTGCCGGCGACGTGGCGCGAGGTCGGCGCGGGCCTGTGGGGCAGCGCGGGAGCCGTCGACTGGCGCGCGTACGTGATCAACGGCATGGACGCGCAGGACTTCAGCGCGCAGGGCCTGCGCGCTGGGCGGCAGAACGGCAGCGAGGCACTGGCCGAGGACTTTGCGCTGGTCGCCCGGGCCGACTGGCATGCGCTGGAGGGCCTCGACCTCTCGGGCGCCCTCTATTGGGGCGATTCCGGGCAGGGTGCGGTCGGGGCCGACGTGGCGACGTTCCTGTGGGAGACGCACCTCGAGGCGCGCTGGCGCTCCTTCTCGCTGCGGGCGCTCTACGCGCACTCGAAGCTCGACCAAGTGGCGCAGCTGAACTCGGCGCTCGGGCTCGTCGGGGCGCAGTCGGTGGGCGAGGAGCTCTTCGGCGGCTACGTGGAGCTCGGCTGTGACGTGTTCGCGCTGTCGGGCGTGGGCTCGAAGCGCTCGCTCGAGCCGTTCGTGCGCTACGAGGCCTACGACACGCAGGCCGAGGTCCCTGCGGGCTTCGCCTCGGACCCGGCCAACGACGTCGACGTGCTCACATTGGGTCTCGCGTACCGTCCGACGGACGCGATCGTGTTCAAGCTCGACTACAGCGACTTCGACAACGGAGCCAACGATGCGATCGACCGCCTCACGCTCGGCATGGGCTTTGTCTTCTAGGCTCGCGTGCCTGCTCGCGCTCGCGCTGTGCGCGGCGTGGGGCACGGCGGCTCCGCTCGTCGCGGCGGTGCCGGAGAAGGTCTATCTCACGGTGGACGAGGCGCTCGCGCTCGCGTTCCCTGGCGCGACGCTGGCCAAGGAGACCGTGTATCTCACCGACGAGCAGCGCGCGCGGGCGGCGAAGCTGTGCGGCGAGGACTTCGAGCTGAAGATCGCGCGGCCGTACGTGGCGCGCGTCGAGGGGAAGGTCGTCGGCACGGCGTACATCGACGTCCACCGCGTGCGAGCGCTCAAGGAGACGCTGCTCGTCGTGGTCGACCCCGCGGGCAAGGTGGCGCGCATCGAGGTGCTCGCGTTCGGCGAGCCGCTCGAGTACGTGCCCAAGGCGGAGTGGTACGCCCAGTTCACGGGCAAGGCGCTGGACGACGAGCTGAACCTGCGACGCTCGATCCGTGGCATCGCGGGAGCGAGCCTGTCGGCGCGGGCGACGACGGACTGCGTGCGACGCGTGCTGGCGTTGCATGCGGCCCTGTCTCCGGAGCCGTCGCCCGCTCCCTCTCCCAAGCCTCAGCCCCAACCCGAGCCGGTGCCCGCGCCCCAGCCGGCGCCGTCGCCCGCACCCGTGCCCGCACCTGCGGCGAAGAAGTCATGACGCGCGGCGAAGCGTGGCTCTTTCACGTCTCGAACGCGCTCGTCGCGGCGACGGGCGTGGGCTACGCGCTCGCGGCCTACGCGGCGGTTCCGGAAGATCCGTACGCGCTGGTGAACCATCCCCTGCAACCGACGCTGCAGCACGCGCACGTGGCCGTGGCGCCCGTGCTCGTGTTCGCGCTCGGCGTCATCTGGGCGCGCCACGCGCAGCCACGCGTGAGCTCCGGCGCTCGCTCGCGTCGGACGAGCGGGCTCGCGCTGCTGGCGCTGGCGATCCCGATGACGCTCTCGGGATACGCGATCCAACTCGCGGTCGAGCCCCAGTGGCGCTCGACCTGGGTTGCCGTGCACCTCGCGACCTCGGGCCTGTGGGGCGTCGCAACGCTCGCGCACGTGCTGCGCCGCTCGCCCGCGCGTACCAAGGTCTCCGCGGCGAGCGAGGCCCCAGAGCGCCCGGAGTTCAGTCGAGCTCGGGCGTGACGCGCGGATAGATCACGCCCTCGGGCGAGAGCACGGCGGCGAGCAGTCGCCGCGTGGCGTCGTGGTGGACGCGGCGCAGCTCGTCGTTCTCGATGCGGCCGTTCTCGCGCTCGATGCGCGAGCGCAGGCGCCCGACCAGCTCGTCGGCCTGCTCCGCATCGCCTCCGGTGCGCAGCACGAGCGCGTGCGTGCCGAGCACGACGATGCGATCGGGCAGCTCGGCTCCCTGGTGCTCGAGGATCTCCGCGCCGCGGGCAGCGAGCTCGCGCGCCGTCGCGAGGTCGCCCGCCTCACGAGCGATGCGGGAGCGGATCGCGAGCGCGAGCGACTCGGCACGCTGCAGGCCCATCTCGTGGGCGAGCCGCAGGGCGCGGTCGAGCGTGTCGGCGGCGGAGGGGTCCGCCTGCTCCCAGAGCAGCGTGCCGAGCCACAGGAGCGCGAGCGTCTGCCCGCGGCGGTCCTCGATCTCCGTCGCGACGAGCAGCGCCTCGCGCAGGCGCGCCTCGGCTTCCTCGGGCTGGTTCAGGTCGAGCAGCAGGCCGCCGAGGCGCGCAGTCGCCTCCAGCTCGATGCGGCGCTCGCCGGACTGCTGCGCGAGGGTGATCGCGCGCTTCATGGAGCCCAGCGCGCGCGCCGGGCGGCCACACACGCGGTAGATGCGGCCTCGCAGCATGTGGGCGCCCGCCGAGATGCCGGGCAAGTTCCAGGTGCGCGCACGGCGCTGCAGGCGCAGCGCGAGGTCGATGTTGCGCAGCGCGTCCTCGACGCGATTGTCGAGCAGGTCGACGACGCCGAGCTGCACCAGCGCGAGGGCGCGCTGCGGATCGACGGTGGCGCGCTCGTGTGCCTGTTCGAGCAGCGCGCGCGCCTCCTCGAGCTCGCCGACGTGCGCCTGCACGACCCCGAGGCGCCGCAGGGCCTCGCTGGCGATCTCCTCGTTCTCGGCCCGCTCGGCCAGCGTGACAGCGTTGCGCAGCATGCCGCGCGCCAGTCCGTACTGGCCGGTGCTCACCGCGTAGCGCCCGTGCAGGATGTACACGCGCGCGAGCACGTCGGGATCGCGCTCGGGGCTGAACTCGAGGTCCGAGAGCTCGTCGAGCCAGCGTCGCTGCTCCTCGCGCGAGCCGAGGCGGTCCGCGGCGTCGGCGGCGGCTTCGAGGAACTCGATGCGCCAGCGATTGCGCGTGCGCGACGAGCTCAGGTGCTCGAGCGCCTCGATGCCCCAGCGCGCGAGCACGTACACGCGCTGCGGCTGGCCGCGGCGCAGCAGTGCCTGCAGCAGCGGGCGCAGCAGCCGCAGCAGGTCCTCGTGGCGTTCCGCCGCGCGCAAGTGGAACGCGCGCTGGAACGCGTCGCCGATCGGGAGGCGGCGCTCGCGGCCGCGCGGCGCGTCGGGATCGGGAGGCGGGAGCAGCGCCTCGGCCGCGAGCCCGTGCAGGTCGCGACGGTGGTCGGGCGTCATGCCGCGGTAGACGGCCTCACGCAGCGCTGGGCGCGCGAAGCGGTAGCGGTCGCCGGTGGCGACGAGCCAGCCCGCGTTGACCAGTCGCACGAGCGCGAGGTCGAGCTCGCCGCGCGTGGCCTGAGGGAACGCGCGCAGCAGGAACTCGGTCTCGATGCGTCCCCCGACGATGGCGAGTCGCTCGAGCCACTCGCGGTCCTCGGTCGTGGCCTTGGCGAGGCGTTCCTGGATCATCGTGTGCACCGAGTCCGGCAGCGGCAGGCGCTCGGGCGCGATCTCGAGCACGAGCTTGCGGTCGGACGGGCCCTGCGGCCGAGCCTCGCCGCGCTCGATCAACCCGCGCAGCAGCTCGGCGACGAGTCCGGCATGGCCACGGCTGCGCTGGAACAGCACGGCGGCGATGCGGCGCCGCGGCTGCGAGTGGTGGAACAGCGCGTTGACGAGCTCTCCGATCGCGGCTTCGTCGAGCGGCGGGAGCGGGAGCTCGAGGAGTCGCGCGCGCTCCGCGAGCTTGTGGTGCAGACGCGCGAGCTCGTCGGGGCTCGCGACGTCATCTTGCGTGCGCACGCCGAGCACGAGCAGCGCGCGCGTGGTCGCGAGCGACTCCGCGAACTGGCGCAGCACGTCGAGCGAGCCTTCGTCGGCGAAGTTCAGGTCATCGAGGTACACGACCAGCGGCTCGGTGCGCGCGACCGCCGCGAGCCACTGTGCGAGTGCCGCGGGCACCGCGAGCTCGGTCGTGCCGTGGAAGCGTGCGGAGAGCGTCTGCGAGAGCGTGCGCGCCGCGGACGGCGGCACGAGGCGTCCGAGCTGCTCGAGCTGGCGCTGGCCAGGCTCCGCGCCCGGAGGAAGCCGTAGGTAGCGCTCCAAGAGCCGCAGGATCGGCATGCAGGGGCGCTGCTCCTCGAAGGCGGGGCAGCGCGCGTAGAGGTACAGCGGCGGGGGATCGAGCTCGCGTCGCGCGGCGCTGGTCGCGTCGCTC
>CAITGX010000463.1 GCA_903892045.1 uncultured Planctomycetota bacterium
CGCCGTCACCCCCGGCAGGACAAGGACATTGAGCCCCGTCCCCGAGTTCCTGCGCCTCTGTGTTCCGTCCGTGGGCGTGGCCCGGTCTTCCCGCGAAGTCCGGCCTGCGCTCCTGCCGCCGCCTGCCTGAAGAGGGGGGGGGGCTGCAGCGGAGCCGAGGTGCGCGCCCCACGGCAGTCTTGGGCGGTCGTCTCGTCGACCGTCTCATCTCGTCGACCGTCTCGTCTCGTCGACCGTCTCGTCTCGTCGACCGTCTCGATGCGAAGCGTCTTCCCCAACCTCGGCTCCCGTCCGGCCCTCTCCGGCTCGTCCGGGGCCTCCGTCGGCGCACCGAGGCGGCCTTTCTTGCCGGGTTGGACCTCCACGCAGGGGGCGGAAGCGCTGGCCGAGGGTATTTCCTTCCCCCGCGCGGCTGGCCTTGTCCGGAGTTCCGACCCGGTGCGTCAGGCAGGGGTAGCATTCGCTTGCGGAACGTCCGGCGGCGTCCGGCGCTGGTCCTCACCGGTCCTCGGGACTGGGGCGGAGACCTGCGACCGACCCTCGACCGAGCGCTCTCGAGTCCTGATTTCGACCCTCTTCCCGCCGGCTCCCCGGCCCTGATCCGTCCCACCCCCGCGCGGGCTGCCCCAGGCGACCCGCGACCCCACCCGTGTCGCTCACCGATTACGAGAACGCCAAGCAGGAGGTCAAGCTCCGCAGCCCGATCGAGGAGGTCGTGCGCGAGCGCGTACCCGACCTCAAGCGGGCCGGCGCGCTGTGGCAGGCCTGCTGCCCGTTCCATCAGGAGAAGTCGCCGTCGTTCAAGGTCGACCCGCGACGGGGGACCTGGCACTGCTACGGCGCCTGCGGCACTGGTGGGGACGTGATCGAGTTCATCAAGCGCCACGACAACGTGGACTTCCAGGAGGCGCTCGCCACGCTCGCCGCCCGCTGTGGCGTGAAGCTGCCCGAGCGCCGTGACGAGCAGCGCCGGCGCGAGGAAGCCGAGCCGCGCTTCGAGCTGATGGCGCGCGCGGAGCGCTTCTACGCCCAGTTCCTGCGACGCCCTGAGGGTGCCGCTGCGCTCGCGTACCTGCGCAAGCGCGGCCTGCGCGACGAGACGCTCAACGCCTTCGGGATCGGCTTCTCGCCGCCCTCGGGCCACGCGCTGGTCGACGCCACGTCGCGCATGGACATCCCGGTCGAGCGCCTCGTCGAGCTCGGTCTCGCACGCGTCAACGAGCGCGGTCCCTACGACTTCTTCCGCGGCCGCGTGATGTTCCCGGTGCGCGACGACAAGGGGCGCACGCTCGGCTTCGGCGCGCGGCGCCTGTCCGACGACGACGCGGCGGGCCCCAAGTACGTGAACACGCCGGAGACGCCGGTGTTCCACAAGGGCCACGTGTTCTATGCGCTCAACCACGCGCTCGAACACGTGCGCCGCAGCGGTCACCTGATCCTCGTCGAGGGCTACACCGACGTCATGGCCGCGCATCAGGAAGGCCTGCGCACCGTCGTGGCCGTGCTCGGCACCGCGACCACCGAGTACCACGCCGCGCTCGTGCGTCGCTCCGGCGCGCGCCGCATCAGCCTGCTGTTCGATGGCGACGAGGCCGGCCGCAAGGCGACCGTGCGCGCGCTCGGCGGCTTGCTGCCGCTCGACGTGCCGATCGACGTGGTGCGCATCCCCGGCAACGAGGATCCCTGCGACGTGCTCGTGCGCGAGGGCGTGGCGCCGATCGAGGCCGCGCTCGCGGCGGCGACGCCGTGGTTCGACTTCCTGCTCACGTGGGTGAGCGGCTGCCAGGGCGAGGAACGCTACAAGGCCCTCGACAGCGTGCTCGCGCTCGTCGGCCGACTCGCGCGGCCCATCGCGCGCGACGACCACATGCAGCGCCTCGCTTCCCAACTCGGCGTGCCGGTCGAGAGCGTGCGCGCGCAGTTCGAGAGCCTGCCCGAGCGGCGCGCCGCCGCCGAGCGCGCGCGGCGCGAGCAGCAAGCTCGCGCGCAGGGTTCACGCGCGGACGCGAACGCCGGCGCGCGAGCCTCCGGCTCGAGCGACGCGAGCGCTGCGGCTTCCGCGGCTGCGCTGCCCGCGGCGGCGAAGCCTTCCGCCAACGAGGTCCGGCTCGCGCGCGCCCTGCGCGGGCTCGCGGCGGCCGCGCTGCTCGAGCCGACGCTGGCCAAGGATTGCCACGCCTACGTGGACTGGGCCGCCGACCCGGAGCTCAAGCGCATCCTCGAGGTGCTGGCGGAGCTGCACGCGCGCACGCTCGGCACCTTCGCCCTCGAGGACGTGTTCCACGCGCTCGGAGAGCACTCCGCGCGCAGCCAGATCTCGACGCTCGTGGCCTACGGGTCGAGCGCCGACAGCGCCCAAGCGCTCTTCAACGAGGAGAGCGAGACCATCTATGCGACGTGCCTGCGCATCCAGCAGGAACAGATCTTGCGCGACTTGAGCGCCGGAGTCGCAGTCCCCAGAGAACAGTTGCTCGAGCTCGAGGAACAGCTCCGCAGCAGCTTCAACCGAGGCAACCATGTCTGAAAAGCCGGAAGACACCGCCAAGCTCCTGATCGAGGAAGGCCGCAAGAAGGGCTATCTGACCTTCTCGGAGATGAATCGTCTCCTCGAGGATCAGTTCGTGCCCCCCGAGAAGATGGACGCCCTGTTCGTCCAGCTCGAGGACCACGGGATCGAGATCCTCGACGACGCGGAGACGCCCTCGGCGTCCGACGCGCTCGGCGGCGACGACGAGGATCCGGGCGTCAAGGAAGAGGAGGCCGTCGACTCGGGTGACGACGACGGCGTGCCCGAGCCCGCGTTCCAGAAGGGCGTGATCACCGAGAAGATCGACGACCCGGTGCGCATGTACCTGACGCAGATGGGCGAGATCCCGCTGCTCACGCGCGATCAGGAGATCTTCCTCGCCAAGACGATCGAGATCACCCGCAAGCGCTTCCGCAAGAAGTGCGTCGGCTCCGGCCTGTGCATGGACTCGGGCCTGCGCACGCTCGAGCAGGTGCAGCGCGGCGAGCTGGCCTTCGACCGCACGCTCAAGGTCAACCCCAACCCCAAGCCGGACGACGATCCCAAGATCGTCGAGACCTTGGGCAAGAACTTCCTCGCGCGGCGCCTGCCCGTGAACATCGTCACGATCAAGGACCTGCTCGGTCGCCTCAAGGCCGAGTACGCGCCGCTGCTCGACCCCAAGACCACGCGCAAGGAGCGCTCGGAAGCGCAGAAGCGCGTGCAGGAGCTGCGCCGCAAGCTGGTGATCCTGATCGAGGAGTGCCACCTGCAGGTCAAGAAGTTCAAGCCCTATATGGACGCCATGGACGCGCACCATCGCGAGATGCGCGCGGTCGAGCGCAAGCTCGCGGCCGCCAAGGCCGCCAAGAAGCCGGAGCTCGTCAAGGAGCTCTCCACGCGCCTGCTCGAGCTCGAGGCTCAGGCCCTCGAGCCCGCCGATCGCCTCAAGCGCCGCGTCGAGCAGTCGCGCCTGCACTACCTCGAGTACGAGGACGCCAAGCGCAAGCTCTCGAGCGGCAACCTGCGCCTCGTGGTCTCGATCGCGAAGAAGTACCGCAACCGCGGCCTCTCGTTCCTCGACCTGATCCAGGAAGGCAACACCGGCCTGATGAAGGCGGTCGAGAAGTACGAGTACCGACGCGGCTACAAGTTCTCGACCTACGCCACGTGGTGGATCCGTCAGGCCATCACGCGCTCGATCGCCGACCAGGCGCGCACGATCCGCATCCCGGTCCACATGATCGAGACGATGTCGAAGCTGCGCAACGTGACCAAGAAGCTCGTGCAGCAGAAGGGTCGCGAGCCGTCGGTCGAGGAAGTGGCCGAGGCCACGGGCATCTCGGTGGACGAGGCGAAGCGGGTGATCAAGATCAGCAAGCACCCGATCTCGCTCGACCGTCCGATCGGCGAGTCCGACGACAGCTACTTCGGCGACTTCATCGAGGACGAGACGGCCGAGAGCCCGGTCATGGCCGCCGGTCACGAGATGCTGAAGGAGCGCATCGACGAGGTGCTGCAGACGCTGACCTTCCGCGAGCGCGAGATCGTCAAGCTGCGCTACGGCATCGGCGACGGCTACACCTACACGCTCGAGGAAGTCGGCCGCATCTTCCGCGTGACGCGCGAGCGCGTGCGCCAGATCGAGGCCAAGGCGGTGCGCAAGTTGCGCCACCCGGTCCGCGCGCGCCAGCTCGCGAGCTTCCTCGACGGGGTCACGATTCCCGACGAGAACGAGCCGATCACGACCCTGCCCTGACCGGACCTCGCCCGGGCCTCGAAAGGGCCTTGGCGGGGCCTGCGATGCCCATCCGGCCGTCCTGCGCACGTCGCAGGGCGGCCGTCGTGCCTTGGGGACGGCGGGTTCGCTCCTTCAAGCCGGGCGCGGGGGTCGCTAGACTCCTCGCGCCGTCAAGCGCTCTAAGGAATCCATGCAGGACACGATCCAGGCCCTCCTCGCCCTTCAGGAACTCGACTCCGACATCTACCGCGTCAAGGACGAGCTCCGGCGGCTGCCGGCCGAGCGCGCCTCCCGCCGCGCGCAGATCGACACGCTCGTCGCGCGCCGCGACGAGACCCACAAGCGCTCGATGGAGCTCAAGGTCAAGGTCAAGGAGCTCGAGGACATCGCCACCACCTCGCGCCAGCGCATCCGCAAGGTCGAGAACGAGATGGCGCACTCGCGCGCGGACGTCGCGCTGCACGCCGCCTACGCGCACCAGATCAAGTCGCTCAAGAAGGACATCTCGCTCTCCGACGAGGAGGCGCTCACGCACATGACCGAGATCGAGACGCTCGATGCCGAGGTCAAGCGCCTGCAGGGCGAGATCGACGCGGCCGAGGCGATCTTCGCGGACTTCGCCAAGAACTGCGAGAGCGAGATGACGGCCGCCAAGGAGCGCCTCGTCGCGCTCGAGACGCAGCGCAAGCAGCGCATGGCTCCCAACATCGAGCCCGAGACGTTCCAGGTCTACGAGCGCCTCTTGCAGACGCGCGAGGGCGTGGCGCTCGCCGCGCTCGAGGAGCGCATCTGCCAGGCCTGCTACATCCAGGTGCCGGTCAACCTGTACGTGCGCGTGGCGCGCGGCACGGCGGTCGTGAACTGCCCGTCCTGCGACCGCATCTTCTACATCCCCGGCGCCTGAACGCCGGCGCGGGTCAGGGCTCGCGCGCGGGCCCGACGCAGCGCGCGCCTTGACGCGTGCCGCGGCGAGCGAGCTCGGCCTCGAGTCGCTCGCGGATCACCGTCGCGTGCGGCGTCGAGGCCGGAGCGACGAGGTGCGGCGGCTCGGCGTCCGCCTGCAGGCGGTGGAGCACCTGCTCCGGCCGCAGTCGCTCGACGAAGTCCGCCAGCCACTCGACGTAGGTCGGCTCGTCGAGCAAGTCCACGCGGCCATCCTTCCACCAGCGCTCGAGCACGGTCTTGCGCAGCACCATCAGCTGGTGGACCTTCACGCCCTCGCAGCCCGTTCGCGCCAGCACGTCCGCCGTACGTCGCGCGCCCTCGCGTCCATCGCCGGGAAGGCCGAGGATCGCGTGGCCTACGACGAGCAAGCCGCGCGCGCGCGTGCGGTGCACGGCGTCCTCGAACTCCGCCACCGTGTGCAGGCGGTGGATCTCGAGCAGGCGCGCATCGTCGGCGCACTCGAGCCCGAGCTCGACCCACACGGGGAGGCGCTCATTCCAGCGCGCGAGCACGTCGAGCGCGGACTCGGGCAGCGTGTCGGGGCGCGTGGCGACGCTGATCGCCACGACCTCGCGGCCGACGTGGGGCTCGACGGTCCGCAGCACTTCCTCGAGGCGCTCCGTCGAGACGTAGGTGTTCGAGTACGACTGGAAGTAGGCGATCGCCGGGCCGGCGTTCTTGCGGCGCGCGACGCGCACGAGGCCCTTGCGCAGCTGCTCGGCGAGATCCGCGCCCTCGCGCAGGGCGCCTGTCCCGGAGCCCTCGACGTCGCAGTACACGCAGCCTCCGTAGCCCTTCGTGCCGTCGCGGTTGGGGCACTGGGAGCCCGCGTCGAGCGCGACGCGGTGCAGCGGCGCGCCGAAGCGCTCGCGGGTCCAGTCACCGAAGGTGCGAAAGCGCGGGCCGGCGTCCATGGCGGGGCAGGATAGCGCGCGACGACGCTATCCTCGCGCTCACACGAGCGATGCAGATCCAGCCCATCGTCATCGGCACCGCGGGCCACATCGACCACGGCAAGTCGAGTCTCGTGCGCGCGCTCACGGGCATCGACCCCGACCGTCTCAAGGAGGAGAAGGAGCGCGGCCTCACGATCGACTTGGGCTTCGCGCCGCTCGCGCTGCCCGACGGTCGCACGGTCGGCATCATCGACGTGCCGGGGCACGAGCGCTTCGTGCGCAACATGGTCGCGGGCGCGACGGGCATCGACCTCGTGGTGCTCGTGGTGGCCGCCGATGACGGCGTCATGCCGCAGACGCGCGAGCACCTCGACATCATGGGGCTGCTCGGCCTGCGCCGCGGGCTGATCGCGCTCAACAAGATCGACATGGTGGAGCCTGGGCTCGTCGAGCTCGCCGAGGAGGACGTGCGCGCGGCGGTGAAGGGCACCTTCCTGCAGGACGCTCCGATCCTGCGCGTGTCGGCGCGCACGGGGCAGGGACTCGAGGAACTGCGTGCAGCGATCGTCGCGCACGCGCTCGCCGCGCAGACACGGCCGGCCGAGGGCATCTTCCGGTTACCGATCCAGCGCGTGTTCTCGAAGCCCGGCTTCGGCACGGTCGTCACCGGCGTGCCGGTGTCGGGCACGGTGCGCATCGGTGACGTGCTCGAGGTCCTACCGGCGGGCGTGCGCGGCAAGGTGCGCGGCCTGCACGCCTACGGCAAGGCGACGGACGTCGCGCGCGCCGGACACTCGACCGCGATCAACCTCGCCGACGTCGACACGGAGCTCGTGGTGCGCGGGCACGTGGCCGCCAGTCCCGATTTCTTCAGCCCCGTGCGCATGGTGGCGGCGCGCTTGCGCGTGCTCCCGTCGCTCGGGCGCCCGGTGACCGATCGCATGGAGGTGCGCCTGCACACGGGCACGGCCGATCCGCTCGGCGAGCTCGTGCTGCTCGACCACGAGGTGCTGCAGCCCGGCGAGGAAGGGCTCGTACAGGTGCGCCTGTCGGAGCCGGTCGTGTGCGCGCCTGGCGATCCGTTCATCCTGCGGCTCGCGTCGCCGGCCGTGACGCTCGGCGGCGGGAGCATCGTCGAGGAGAGCCGCCATCGCCTGAAGCGCTTCAAGGGCTTCGTGATCGAGGAACTCTCGCGGCAGGCGCAGGCACTCGGCGATCCGAGCGCGCTGCTCGAGACCACGCTCGCGCGCGCGGGCGCGACGCTGACGCCGGTGGCGGAGCTCGCGCAGGCGATCAAGCAGCCGACGGAGGTCACGCAGGGCCTGCTCGAGCGGCTCTTCAAGGAGAAGCGTGCGCGCGCGATCGGGCCGAAGCTGGAGTGGATCCACTCCGACCGGCTCGAGGAGTCGCTGGTCAAGCTGCGCAGCGCGCTCTCGAAGTGGTTTGCGGAAAATGCGCTGCGGCGCGTGATGGAAGTGATCGAGCTGCGGCGGCTCACCGGCCTCGAGGCGGAGTTCCTCGACGCCATGATCGACGAGGAGGCGCGCCGCGGGCGGCTCGTGCGTCAGCCGGGCGGGCTCGTGGCGCCGGCGGGGCGCGAAGTGAAGCTTGACGACGCCGCCGCGGCTCTGCGCACCAAGCTGCTCGCCCTGCTCGAGGCGCGCGGCTACCAGCCGCCGCTCCTGGAGGAACTGCCCACGCTGCTCGGGGCTCCCGCGAAGGAGCTCGCGCGCGTGATCGCGCTGTGCGTCGACGAGGGCTCGATCGCGAAGGTGTGCCCCGAGTTCGTGATGGCGTCGACGACGGTCGAGAAGGTCAAGGCACTCGTCGTCGCGAACTGCACGAAGCATGGGCATCTCGAGATTCCCGAGCTGCGCGATGCGCTCGCGACCACGCGCAAGTACCTGATCCCGCTGCTCGAGCACTTCGACGCCAAGGGCGTGACCACGCGCCTCGGAGCGAATCGCGTGCTCAAGAAGCGCTGAAGCGTCTCAGAGCGGCTCGATCGGCCGCGGCAGCGAGACGAACACGAGCGCACCCGTGGGGGAGTGGGGGCGATGTGCGCTTCCGGGAGCGTGTCGCACGTAAGTCAGCGGGCCGTAGCGCCGACCGCCGTCCTCGAGCTCGCCCGCGAGCACGAGGTAGCGCTCGCCCTCGGGATGGCGATGCGCGTCGTAGGTCGCGCCCGGCTCGAAGCGCAGCAGCACCGCGGACTCTCCGCTCTCCGCGTCGAAGTAGAGCTTCTTCCACGCGACTCCGACGCAGGGCGTCGGGCGCCACGGCAGCGCCTCGCCATCGACGAACAGGCTGTCCTTCACGGCAGCGACTCCAGGTAGCGGGCAGCTCCGAGCATTCCCACTCGCGCGCACCAGGCCATGTTCCACGGTTCCTTGTCGGTGGTGTTCGCGGGCGTGTCGCCGGAGGAGTGGTAGTAGAGGTCGTAGTCGACGGAGACCTTGTCGCGCTCCTGCCACGACTCGCCCAGCATGCCGCCGGTGCGCTTGTGCTCGCCGGCGGCGCCCCAGGCGCTCGAGAACACGCTGAC
>CAITGX010000464.1 GCA_903892045.1 uncultured Planctomycetota bacterium
CCGAGCTCGAAGGCGGCCAGTCCCTGCGGCGGTACCAAGGTCACGATGGCGGGGCACGCGGAGCGCTCCGGCGCGGGCAGCGTGTAGCCAGCCTCCACGAGTCGCGCGCGCAGCCAGCGCGCGTTCGTGGCGATGCGCTCCATGCGATCTTGCGTCACGCTGCGCAGCGCAGCGGAGAGCGCCGCGACGAGGTTCGACGAGTGCGTGTGGGGGACGCTGTCGTGCTCGGCCCAGTGGCCGAGGTCGAGGTAGCCCGGCAGAAGCTCGGGTTGCGACTCGGGCTCGTAGTCGTGGAACACGAGGGCGAGGCCCGGGTACGAGGCGAGGCCCTTGCCGCTGGTCGAGCTGGCGAGGTGCACGTCGCGCAGATCGACCTCGACGACGCCGAGCGAGCTCACGCAATCGACGCAGGCACGCAGGCCGCGCAAGCGCGCCATCGCGACGAGCTCACGCATCGGATTGAGGATGCCGGTCGAGGTCTCGTGGTGGGCGAACCACAGCCAGCCTCCGTGGGGAATGCGCTGCATGGCCTGTCCCACCTCGGCCAGATCGAGCTCGTGTCCCCACGGCGTGGAGACCACATCGAAGTCGAGTCGGGCACGGCGTGCCTGCGCCGCCAGTCGCTCGCCGAACTCGCCGTTGGCGAGCACGAGTCCGCGCGCAGGGCGGAGCGAGAGCTGCGCGGCGATCACCTCGTTGCCGAGCGAGGCCGAGCCGACGAGCACCTGCACGTCGCGTCCCTGGGCGAGCCTAGAGAGACGGGCGCGCACGTCGCGCAACTCGTCGACGAATTCCTTGCTGCGATGGGAGATCGGCGGAGCGCCAAGCGCGGTGCGCACCTCCGAAGTCGGTGTCACCGGTCCCGGCAGGAAGTTCAGCTCGTTCGGGCGTTCGAGCTGCGGCTGCACGATGCGCCCGAGCGCGGGGTTGCGGCTCGCGTTCTCGCAGAAACGATCGAGCGTCACGTACATCGGCTGGTATTCGGCGCCCGGCGTGCCGACGAGCGAGCCGAAGGGCGTGAAGCCCATGTGGCGGTAGAGCTTGAGCTCGCGCGTCGTGCCCGAGATCACGCCGAGATCGAAGCCTTCGGAGAGCGCGTGGCGCACGCCGTGCTCGAGCAAGGCCGCGAATACGGCCGTGCGACGGAACTCGGGCTCGACCGCGAGCAGGCGGACCTCGACCGGGAGGTGGCCCTGGGGCAGGAAGCGGTCGAGGTTCGCGACCTTGGAGTCGAGCGAGAACGGGCGCTGGCCGCGCAGCGAGAGAGTCGCGATCACGCGCTCGCCGAGCTTGCCGATCACGTAGATGTTGTCGGCGTGAAAGCGATCGACGTAGCGACGCGCGTCGTTCGGGGGATGCTGGGGGATCTCCTCGACGAACGTGCGGTAGTGCAGCGCCTGAACCTGGTCGATCTCGTCAGGCTCGCTGGCGACCTTGAACAGCAGCTGCGGAGCTTGCGCGCTCATGACGTTCCTCCGCTGCGAGGGAGCGAGTGGGGGCGAAGCGAGATCCAGTGCGTGCGGTGCGCGAAGAGGACGACGGCGACAGCGAGGCCCGCGATGGCCGTGCAGGTCGGGTCGCGCAGCTCCCACCACGTCGCGAGCGGCAGGAGCAGGAGCCCAGCGAGTCCCGAGCGCACGAAGGCCCGAGATGCGAGCAGCGCGAGTGCTCCGAGCGCGAGGCAGGGCACGAGGGCCAGCGGAGCGAAGGCGAGCCAGGCTCCGATGAGCGGCGCCACGCCCTTGCCTCCGCGGAAGCCGAGCTGCATCGGCCACACGTGCCCGAGCACCACGGCGAGCCCCGCGAGTGCCTGCCACGTGTTCGAAACGTCGAGTTCGCGCGCGGCGAGCACGACCACCGCTCCCTTGAGGACATCGAGCGCGAAGGTGGCCGCAAAGCCGCCGATGCCGAGCACGCGCGCCGCGTTCGTCGCTCCCGTCGCGCCGCTGCCCTGCTCGCGGACGTCGCGTCCGATCTTCCAGCGCACGAGCCAATAGCCAGGGGACAGTCCGCCGAGGAAGTAGCTGCCTGCGACGAGCGCGAGTTCGACCCCGAGATGCACCTGCACGGGTCCGGATTCTAGGACCGACTTGGGCCCGCCACGCTCCGAACTGCTGCGCAGCGGCCTTCGGGCGGGCCGGCGCCCGCGCAGCGTGGCTGCGCCTGGCCCTCGCTGGCGGGCGCCAGCGGGGCGCGTGTACCGTGAAGCCGTGAACAAGCTCCCCCTCGTCCTCGCGGTGGCGCCGCTGCTCGCAGCGTGCGCCTGGTCCCAGCAGGTCCTCACCCCGGCCGAGCACCTCGGTCGTCCCGTCGGCGGCGACTTCACGCTGGCCGACTGGAAGGAGGTCTCGGGCTACTACCGGCGTCTCGACGAGCAGAGCCCGCGCGTCCAGGTCGAGACGCTCGGCACGACCACCGAAGGACGCGACTTCCTCGCTGCGATCGTGACCTCGGAGGCCAACATGGCGCGGCTGCCGGCGATCCGTGCGGCGGCCGCGCGCATCGCGGACCCGCGCGGGCTCGACGCCGCGCAGCGGGCGGAGCTCGTCGCGAGCGCCGTGCCGGTGCTCGTGGTCTCGATCGCGATGCACTCGACCGAGACCGCGGCACCCCAGTTCGGGATGGAGTTCGCGCACCAGCTCGCCACGAGCGAGGCCGAGCCGTGGAAGGGCGCGCGCGAGCGGCTCGTCACGGTGATCCTGCCCTGCACGAACCCCGATGGCCTCGATCACGTGTGCGAGTGGTATCGCGGCATCGTCGGCACGGAGCACGAGACCGCGTCGATGCCGAAGCTCTATCAGTACTACACCGGCCACGACAACAACCGCGACTGGTTCGCGCTCACGCAGGCGGAGACGCGGCTCGTGACGAAGCTGCTCTACGAGGACTGGCATCCGCAGGTGTACTGGGACGTGCACCAGCAAGGACAGCTCGGCGAGCGCATGTTCGTGCCGCCGTTCCGCGATCCGCTCAACCCGAACCTCGATCCCACGATCATGTCGAGCATCAACCTGCTCGGCACGCGCGCGCTGCACGACATGACGCGCGAAGGCTTCTCCGGCGTCGCCACGGGCGTGACGTACGACCAGTGGTGGAACGGCGGCAACCGCAACGTGCCCGTGCGCCACAACATCGTCGGACTGCTGACCGAAGCAGCGTCGGTGAACTTCGCGAGCCCGGTGTATCTCGAGCGCTCGAAGCTCAAGGCGCCGGGCGGCAAGGGCGAGTACGCGCCGGGCGTGAACTTCCCGATGCCGTGGCCGGGCGGCTGGTGGCGCCTGCGGGACATCATCGACTATGAGCTCGCGTTCGCACGCTCGCTGGTGCGCAGCCTGTCGACCGAACCGCGGCTGTTCGTGGAGAACGCGCTGCAGGCGGCGGAGCGCGCGATCGCGAAGGGTCGCGCGGAGGCCCCGCGCGCGTGGGTGCTCCCCTCCGACAACGCTGACCGCGGCGCGAGCCGCAGGCTCGTGGACACGCTGCTGCGCGGTGGCGTCGAGCTGCACCGCGCGCGCGCGAAGTTCAGCGCCGATGGCCGCGAGTATCCCGCGGGCTCGGTCGTGATCTTCCGCGACCAGCCGTATGGGCAGCATGTGAAGGACCTCTTCGAGACGCAGCGCTATCCGGAGGGCGATGCACCCTACGACGTCGCTGGCTGGACGCTGCCGCTGCTCTTGGGCGTGCAGGCCGTCGAGTGTGTCGAGCGGCCCGTGGTCGAGGTCGAGTCCCTGCGGTCCGCGAGCGAGGTCGATGCTGCGTTCGACGGCGCGTCCCGTGCGACGCTCTCGGCGCTCGAGAGCGACGCGTGGAGGCTCGTGTTCGAGCGCCTCGCCCGTGGCGAGAAGCTCCACTTCGAGCCTCGGTCCGCGTTGTTCGTCGACACCGCGAGCGAGACCTCGATCCCGCTCGAGCGGCTGCCGCGCGTCGGCCTCTACGCACCCTACACCGCGTCCATGGACGAGGGCTGGATGCGCTGGGTGTTCGACACGTGGAAGCTCCCATATGTGACGGTGCGCAACGAGGCGCTGCGCGCCGGCGAGCTCTCGAAGTGGATCGACGTGCTGGTGATCCCCGACGTGAACTCCGGCACGCTCGACCAAGGCCGCCCGCAGGGCAGCGCGCCGAGCGAGCTCGTGCGCGGGCTCGAGCCCCAGGGCGCGGTCGCGATCGAGGAGTTCGTGCGTGCCGGCGGTCGGCTAGTCACCGTCGGCGCGTCGAGCCAGTGGGCGATCGACCTGCTCGAGCTCCCGATCGTCAACGTGACGAAGGACAAGGCCAAGGACGGCGAGGGCGCGTTCCACTGCCCTGGCAGCGTGCTGCGCGCGATCCCCGGGCACCATGCGCTCACCGGCGGCCTGCCGGAGTCGGTCAGTGTGTTCTTCTCCGATTCGGCGGCGTGGAAGCTCGAGCCGCGGCCCGGAGTTCGCGTCGACGCTCTGCTGAACTTCGCCCCGACGCGACTCTTGCTCTCCGGCTGGATCCGCGGTGCTTCGACGATCGAGGACCGCGCCGCGTGGGTGCGAGCGGAGCACGGACAGGGCGTCGCGCACCTCTTCTCGTTCAGCCCGCACTACCGCGGCTGGTCCCAGCAGTCCTTCGCGCTGCTCTTCCGCGCGATCCTGCTCGAAGCTCGCTGATGCGCGCGCTCGTCCACATCTCGCTGCTCGCACTCTCGAGCTGCGCTTCCGACTTCGAGCAGTCCGCGCGACTGCTCGGAAAGGGCATGGAAGCTCGCGCTCCGCAGCTGGAGCGTCGCACGTCCTACTACGACCGTGAGCGCACTCGCTTGCAGCGCGAGTGGGGCTTCCTGCAGTTGCCCGGTGGACGCGAGGTGCCGCACGGTCGCGACACGAGCTTCTATGCGAACGGCGCGAAGGAGCACGAGCGCGAGTATCGCGAAGGAGAGCCCGTCGGCACCTGGCGTTCCTGGTGGCCGAACGGGAACCCGCGCTCCGAAGTGCCCAACGGCACGAGCGAGCCCGTGCTCACGCGCTGGTGGCACGAGAACGGCGCGCTGGAGTGGTCGGGACTTGCGCGGGGCGGCGTGCGCGAAGGAGCGTGGGAGCAGTTCTACGCGAACGGCGCACTCGCGGCGCGCGGCAACTATGTCGGCGGACAGCAGCAGGGCGAGTGGAGCTTCTTCGACGAGTCGGGCAAGCTCGTCGAGAGCGTCTCGTTCCGCTCGGGCGTGCGCATGCGCAAGGAGTGAGGGCGCTCGCGGGCGCTCAGTAGTCGCGGCGGCCGCTGGCTCGCGTCCAATCCTCGAAGGCCGCGAGACCTTCCTCGCGCAGCAGCGTCGTCGTGGGCAGGCGTCGCTGTGCGACGGGCAGCGGCAGCTCGAGATAGATGAGCTCGTCGTCGAAGCCCACTTGCGCGGCGTCGACGCGCGTGCACGCGAACACGAGCCGCGCCGGGCGCGCCCAGTACAGCGCGCCGAGGCACATCGGGCAGGGCTCGCAGCTCGAGTAGATCGTGCAGTCCTCGAGCTGGAACGAGCCGAGCGCCTTGCAGGCCGCACGGATGGCGACGACTTCCGCGTGTGCCGTGGGGTCGTTCCAGACCGTGACGCGGTTCTGGCCCTCGGCGACCACCACGCCGTCGCGCGCCACGACTGCGCCAAACGGGCCTCCACCGCTCAAGATCGAGCTGCGGGCGAGCTCGATGGCGCGGCGCATCAGCGCGCGGTCGTCGAGACGATGTTGGGACTCTTGGCTCACGCGGTTCGAGAATGGCGGGTGGTGTGGCGGCGGACAAGGGTCGACGGTGCCTAGAATCGGCCGACCGTCCCCGAAGCTGGAGAACCTGCATGCTGCTGTCCCTCGCCACCCTGCTCCTCTGCGTCTCGCTGCCCGCCGATGGCTACAGGCTGCCCCCGAAGGAGATCGTCGACCTCGTGGACGCGCCGGTGACGCCCAGCGCGCAGGTGAGCCCGGGAGGGCGCTGGATCCTGCTCGTCGAGCGTCCGTCGTTGCCTTCGATCGAGGACGTGGCGCGGCCCTGGATCGGACTCGCTGGCATGCGCGTCGATCCGCGCACGAACGCGCCGCAGCGCACGAGCTTCGAGACTGGCCTCGTGCTGCGCGATCTCGAAGGCACGAGCCAGCGTCGCGTGCCGCTGCCTGATGGCGCGCGCATCGCAAGCACCGCGTGGTCCCACAAGGATCACCTGTTCGCGTTCACGCTCGTGCAGGACGAGGGCGTCGAGCTGTGGTGCTGCGACGCGCGCGAGTTCGTGCCGCGCCGCGTCGCGACGGGGCTCAACACGCTCTTTGCGGACTTCCAGTGGATGCCCGATGGCGTGACGCTCGCCTTCAAGCGCATTCCAGCCAAGCGCGGGGGCGCGCCGACGACGCCGCGGGCACCCGCGGGTCCTTCGGTGCAGGAGTCCTCGGGGCGCAAGTCACCGGTGCGCACGTACCAAGACCTGCTGCGCGACGAGCACGACAGCGCGCTGCTCGAGCACTTCGCGCAGGCGCAACTCGCGACGGTGCGCTGGGACGGCAAGGACGCGCGCGAGATCGGCGCGAGCGGACCGATCACCTCGTTCCGCAGCTCGCCGGATGGTCTGTGGTGGCTCGTGACCACGCTCGAGCGGCCGTACTCGTACGTGATGACGATGGATCGCTTCCCGGGCCGCACGGAGGTGTGGGACGAGCGCGGCTCCGTCGTGCGCACGATCGAGCGCCACGGCCTGCTCGACGCAATCCCGATCGACGGCGTGCCGACCGGCCCGCGCTCGGTGGGGTGGCGCACGGGGCATCCGGCGCGGCTTGTGTGGGTCGAGGCGCTCGATGGGGGCGATCCGAAGGTCAAGGTCGTGCACCGCGACCGCTGGCTCGAGCTCGAGGTGCGCTCGAAGGACGAGCCCCGCGAGTTGTTCAAGGTCGAGCACCGCGCGCGCGGGCTAGCGTGGTTCCGCGACCCTGCGCTCGTGCTCGCGAGCGAGTTCGATCGCGATCGCAAGTGGGTGCGCGCGACGCTTCACGATCTCTCGGGCAAGGCGCAGCCGGTGGTGCTCGAGGATCGCAACCAGAACGATCGCTACGGCAATCCGGGTGCGCTCCAGACCGAGCCGCTGCCCGACGGCATGCGCGTGGTGCGCCAGTCGGGCGAGTGGGTGTACCGCATCGGCGAGGGCGACTCGCCCGAGGGCGCGCGTCCGTTCCTCGACCGCCAGAACCTTGCCACGCGCGCGAGCGAGCGGCTGTGGCGCTGCGACGCCGGCTGCTACGAGGCGCCGGGCACGATTCTCGACCTCGATGCTTCGGGCCGGCCGAGGTTCCTCACGCGCCGCGAGTCGGCGAGCGAGCCTTCGAACCTGTGGCTGCGCGATCTCGTCGCGGGCACGAGCGTGGCGCTCACGGAGTACCGCGACCCGCAGCCCGCGATCCGCGGCATCACGCGCGAGCTCGTCCGCTACCAGCGCAAGGACGGCGTGCAGCTCTCCGCGACGCTCTACTTGCCCGCGGGCTACCAGCCCGGCACGCGCCTGCCGCTCGTCGTGTGGGCCTATCCGCTCGAGTACACCGACGCCTCGACCGCGGGGCAGGTCGGCGGTTCGCAGCATCGCTTCACCACGATCCGCGGCTACTCGCACCTGTTCTTCCTCACGCAGGGCTACGCGGTGATGGACGACGCGACGATGCCGATCGTCGGCGAGCCCGAGACCGCCAACGACACGTTCCTCGAGCAGATCGCGGACGCCGCGCAAGCGGCGATCGACTTTGCGGTCGAGCGCGGCGTCGCGGACCGCACGCGCGTCGGCGTCGGCGGCCACAGCTACGGCGCCTTCATGACGGCCAACCTGCTCGCGCACACGGACCTCTTCAAGGCCGGCTGCGCGCGCAGCGGCGCCTACAACCGCACGCTGACGCCGTTCGGCTTCCAGAGCGAGCGTCGCACGCTGTGGGAGGCGCCCGCGATCTACAACACGCTCTCGCCGTTCTACTCGGCTCACAAGATCAACGAGCCGCTGCTGCTCATCCACGGCGAGAAGGACGCCAATCCGGGCACCTTCCCGATCCAGAGCGAGCGCCTGTACCAGGCGATCTCCGGCAACGGTGGCCGCGCGCGCTGGGTCGTCCTGCCTGAGGAGGACCACGGCTACGCCGCCCGCGAGAGCGTGCTCCACACCCTGGCCGAGATGATCGACTGGTTCGATCTGCACGTGAAGGGCACCGCCGCCGACGCGCGCTAGGCTGAGCGGCCGTGCAGGAGAACGAGATCGTCCGCTGGCTCGAGATGCGGCTCGCTTCGGGCGGACGCCTGCTGGCCGTGTACCTGTTTGGCTCGGAGGCGGAGGGCCGCGCGCGCCCAGACAGCGACGTCGATCTCGCGTTTCTCTCGGAGCGCGCGCTGGATCCCGTGGTCGTATTCGATGTAGCGCAGGACCTCGCGACGGCTTTGCATCGCGATGTCGATCTCGTCGATCTCTCACGTGCGACCACGGTTCTGCGAGCACAAGTGATTGGCCGGGGACGAGTCCTGCACTCAGGCGACGCTCGCCGTGTCGGTGAATTCGAGATGTATGCGCTCAGCGACTACGCTCGCCTCAATGAGAAGCGGGCACGAGTGATGGAGTCCTTCCTGGAGCGCTACCGTGTTGGATGATGTCGTGGCCAACAAGGTCGCCACCGATCGAGCGTTGTATTGCGCGCGTCCGTGAGGAGTACCGCGGTGACCCCGCGCGGCTCGAATCTCACACGATCGAGGACTCGATCGTGCTCAACTTGCAGCGTGCATGCGAGGCAGCCATTGAGCTGGCGATGCGGCTTGTCTCCTTGAACCGGCTGGGCGTGCCGCAGGAGTCGCGAGCTGCATTTGAATTGCTGGAGTCCGCCGGGATGCTGGACGCGGAGCTGTCAGGCCGCATGAAGCGCATGGTCGGCTTCCGCAACATCGCGGTTCACGATGACCAGCGGCTCAGCCGTCCGATCCTGCTCGCCATCCTCGACGAGCGGCTCGGGGATTTCGAAGCCTTCTCGCGCGCGGTGGTGACGCGCGAGGGGCGTTAGCGGCGGGCGAGCAGGATCTCGCGGGCGTTGCGCAGGAAGTTGCCGCGCTCGGCGCTGAGCAGGGTCTTGTCCTTGCTGGCGAGCCAGGTGTCGAGGCGGCGGGTGAGGTTGCGGAGCTCGGCGGCCTCGCGCGAGCGGCGCTCGACCGCGCGCAGGGAGCGCGTGCGGGAGGTCATGCGCGTGGGGGAGCCGATCAGGCCCAGCGAGAGGCCCGCGGGAAGTTCGTCCTGCACGAGCGTGTCGAGCACGCGTGCGCGGGTGCGAAGCCGGCTGCGGAGCTGGGTGATGCGCGTCGTCTGCTGCAGCGGCCGGATGCTGGTGAACCCCGCGCGCTCGATCGCGATGCCCCACGCGTCCACGCGCTCCTGCATGGCGCGCGCGAGCGCGAGGTCGAGTTCCCTCGAGACACGCAGCGCGGAGCGGTCGCGCGAGGCGAGGACCTCGTGCACCGAGAGACTCAGCAACTGCCCGAGCGCCGCCTCGTAGTCGCGCACCTCCACCAGCGCCTTGCTCGCGTCCGCGACGCGGTACACGAGGTTCGCGTCGACCTCGAACACGAGGCCATCGTCGGTGGCGAGCGTCTGGCGCGGCAGGTCGAGCGTCCGTGCGCGCGACGGCACGATGCGGATCACCTGGAACACGGGAATCAGCGGATAGAAGCCTGGCTCGCAGGTGCGCACGGCGCGACCGAAGCTGAACTTCACGCCGACGTGGCCGCTCTCGACGGTCTTGCCGGCGAGGCGCATGACGGCCCAGACGCTGCCTGCAATCGCGTACAGGAACTCGCGCGTGTGCTCCTTCCAGGCAAGCACGACAAACGCGGAGACCCACGTCCACGCGCGCTCGAGGAAGCCGGGATCCGCAACTTCCTGCACGGACTCAGCCCTTGTGCTGCGACTGGATCATGCGCCCCTCGTCGTCGTCATCGGGGCCGGACTTGGGCTCGTCGTCTTCCTCGTCCGCCTGCTTGCGCGCCTCTTCCTCGGCGTCGAGCGCGTCGACGAGCTGGCGCGTCTTCGCCGCGAGCTTGGAGCGCGAGGGCGGCACCTCGTCGGTGCCGAGCGAGACCACGGCGCCGGAGAGCAGGGCGACGGAGCTGGCATCACCGAGTCCGGCGTCGCGCAGCCGCGCGTACAGCGCGAGCTTCTCCTTCGCGAGCAGCTCGAGCTGCGTGATCTCGAGCGTCGTCGGGCTCGGCGAGATATTCGAGAAGCCGAGCTGCAGGATGCGCACGCCCCACTGCTCCTCGACCGCGGCGAGATCGGCCTTGATCTCGGCGACGAGCGAGGCGCTGTCGCGGATCGTGCGGCGATCGCGGCGGCGCACCACGCCCTGCACGGCGAGCACCACGCGGTTCTTGAGGCCCATCACGAGGTCGTCGATCTCGATCATCGACTTGCGCAGGTCGACGATCTGGTACATGACCTTGCAGTCGACCTCGTACACGAGGTCGTCGGCGAGCTGGATCACCTGCGGCTCGAGGTCGAGCGTGGTGTGCTTGGTCTCCTCGACGCGGAAGCGCTGCACGATCGGCCACTTGAAGTGCACGCCGGGTCCGACCACCTCGCGGGCGCGGCCGAGGGTGAACTTGAGGGCGTGCTGGCCGTCGTAGACGACCACGAAGATGCCGGTGATGGCGCCGAGAAAGTCGAGCATGGGGCTGGTCCAGCGGGACGGCGGCAGGGGTCCGAGGGCGCCGTCGCGCCGCAGAGGCTATCCTCTCGCCCCCCGATGTCCGAACTGCCCCGCATCCCGCGCTCCGCGAGCGACGACTACGCGCCCGAGGCCGTCGGGCAGCGCCGGGCGCTGGCCGAGCGGATGGCCGGGCGCGCGCTGGAGCACGTCGGCGGTTCTCCCGTGCCGTCCGCGGCGGCGCGCGGCAACGTCGAGAACCTGATCGGGTTCGCGCAGGTGCCGCTGGGCATCGCGGGGCCCCTGCGCGTCGACACGAGCGCGGGTCCGCGCGAGGTCTACGTGCCGATGGCGACCAATGAGGGCGCGCTCGTGGCGTCCTACTCGCGCGGCATGCGCCTGCTCGCGGCGGGTGGGGGAGCGAAGGCGCGCGTCGTGCGCGAGGGCCTCTCGCAGCACCCGATGCTCGTGTACGCAGGGCTGGAAGAGGCGCTGGGCGCCGCCGCGCTGGCGCGCGAGGCGCAGGCCGAGTTCGCCGAGCTCGTCGCCGGCACGACGCGCCACGGCAAGCTCGTCGCGCTCGAGACGGACGTGCTCGGCTGTCGCCTGCTGCTGCGGCTCGTGTTCACGACCGGAGACGCGATCGGGATCAACATGGCCGCGCGCGCCGCGGACCTCGTGAGCGCGGAGCTCGCGCGTCGCACCGGGGCGCTCGAGCGCTACGTGCACGGTCAGGACGTCGAGAAGCGCGCCAATGCGCGCGCGCTCGTCGAGGGCCGCGGTCGCAGCGTCGTGGCGGAGGTCACGGTGCCTCGCGCAGCGCTCGCGGAGCTCGCGCGCGTCACCCCGGAGCAGCTCGTCGCGATCCATGCGACCTACGCGCAGGGCTTCGCGCAGCTCGGGACGCAGAACTGGCTCGTGCAGTCGGCCAACGGGCTCGCCGCGGTGCTGCTCGCGTGCGGCCAGGACGTCGCCTACCTCGTCGAGTGCGCGCAGGGCCAGCTCGACTTCCGCGTCGACGCGAGCGGCGACCTGTACGCGAGCGCGACGCTGCCCTCGCTGCTCGTCGGGACCGTCGGCGGCGGCTCGCAGAAGGGCACGGCCGCGGAGTGTCTCGCGCTGCTCGGCTGCCTCGGCGACGGCCATGCCAACACCTTCGCCGAGCTGCTCGGCGCGACGGTGCTCGCCGGAGATCTCTCGCTGATGGCGAGCTTCTGCTCGCACGAGTTCGTGGCGGCGCACGAGCGACTCGGTCGCAACAGGCCTTCCCATGGCAACTGAATCGAAGTCGAGCGCGCGGCCCGAGGCTTGGGTCGTCGCCGCGTGGCTGATCGTGGCGGCGGAGCTTGGGCTCGCCGTGTTCCTCGGTCTCAAGCGGCCCGGCGTGGCGCCGGTGAAGGCCTATCTCTACGGCCCGTGGTTGCTCGCTCTCGCGGCGTTCCTCGTCGGAGTGTTCGGACTCTGGCGCTCGATCCGGCGCCCGCCGTTCGGCGCGACGCAGCGGCTCGTCGCGTTCGGCCTCTTGTTCTTCGTGGTCGGCACCGCGAGCTACGGACTGCCGTTCCCTGCGGCGCGCAGCACGCGTCCCACGCTGGCGCGCATTCGCGTGCCGGTCGCGGGCGAGTGGACCGTCGCGTGGGGGGGCGTCGACGACGCGAGCGCGATCTGGCGCACGCGGCCGGACCGCTGCTTTGCCTACGTGCTGGTGCAGGAGCGCGACGGCTCGACTCGCGCGTCGCCGTCGGATCCGGCGAGCGCCCACGCGCGCGGCGCGACGGTGCTCGCGCCCGCGAGCGGCACGGTCGTGCGCGTCGTGAACGACGTGCCCGACGACGGGGCGCTGCACGCCGACGACCTCGGCAACCACGTCGTGATCGAGCTCGCGCCGGACGAGTTCCTGTTCGTGAGCGGGCTCGAGCGCGGATCGATCCCCGTCGCCGCGGGAGCGACGGTCGCGGCCGGTGACGCGCTCGGGCGCGTTGGATTCTCTGCGTTCTCCCCGCTCTGCCCCGAGCCGCACCTCGGGCTGCACGTGCAAGACACGCCCGAGCCCTTCTGGGGACAGGGCATTCCCTTCTACTTCTGGGAGAGCGCGCAGAACGGCCAGAAGCTGCCGCGCGCCGCTCCCGCCGGTCGCGGCTGGTTCCCTGCGCGCGCACTGACGGGCGACCGAGTGCGCCACGAACCCTGAGAGATCGCATGCGACCCACGAACGATCCGGCGCGCGAGCGCTACCGCGCGGCCGTCCAGCCGCTGCTCGAAGAACTCGCCGCGGCCGGGCTGCGCGTCCACCAGCTGCCCGAGCTGCGCCGCCACGGCGCGAACGCGGCGACTGCGCTTCCGGCGCTCGTGCGCGCGCTCGAGAGCGCGCAGGATCCGCAGCTCGTCGAGGAGCTCGCGCGGGTGCTCGCCGTGCCGTGGGCGCGCAAGCTCGCGCTGCGTCCGCTGCTCGCCGCGTTCCGGCGCACGCCGAACTCGCCGCCTGCGCCGAAGGCCGCGCTCGCGGCCGCGATCGAGCTGCTGGCGGACGACGAGGTGGAGGCCGAGCTCGTCGAGCTCGCGCGCACGAAGAGCCACGGCAACGCGCGCGAGCTGCTGGTGCTCGCGCTCCCCAAGCTCTCGTCGCCGCGGCTCGTCGACACCGTCGCTGACCTGTGCGCGGATCCGGGCGTCGGCGGACACGCGTTGGTCGCGCTCGGGCGGCTCGTGGCGCGCCATCGCACGCCGGTCGAGTTTGCGGTGGTCAAGCCCTTCCTGCGCGACGGGCGCGCGTGGGTGCGACGCGATGCCAAGGAGCTGCTCGCGCTGCTCGAGACCCTGCCGCGAGGCTGAAGGTCGAGCGAGTGTCGGCCCTGAGAAGTGCGCTCATGCTGACATGGGAGCCTGATCCCGAACTCGCCCCGAGCGGGTTCGCTCGCGGGCCGAGCGCACGGACGCGGAGTGTCGAGTGCGCGCGCAGCGGGCCTGCTGCTGCTAGTCTCTCGCGCCCGCGCGCCCGCGCGGCACGTCCGTGAATCCGACCCTCCTGCTCGCCATCGCGACGCTGGCGCTCGTCGTCGGCCCGCTGCTCGACCGCCTCGCGCGGCGCGTGCCGATGCTGCCGGCGCTCATCGACGGGGCCACGATCGGTGGCATCGTGGTGCTGTCGTTCTTCCACCTGATGCCCGAGGCGGGGGCGCACCTCGGTTTCTGGGCGCTGGTGCTGCTCGCGCTCGGCCTGCTCTTGCCGGTGTGGGCGGAGCGCATGCTCGCATCGAGCGGCGAGAGCCTGAAGCTGCCCGTGGGCGTGCTCGTCGTGCTGTTGCTCGTCGCGCACGAGCTGATCGAGAGCGCGGCGCTCGCGTCGGTCGTCAACGAGGAGCGCGTCGGCATCGCGACGCTGCTCGTGGTCGTCGGCCATCGCCTGCCGCTCGGGCTGCTCCTGTGGGGCCAGACCAAGCGCCGCTTCGGGCGCGTGGCGGCGGTGCTGACGCTGCTCGCGATGGCGTCGCTCACGTGGTTCGGCCCGCAGTTCGTGCCCGTCAGCGAAGGCACCTTCACGGCCGTGCTCTCGGCGCTGCTCGCCGGTGGCCTGCTGCACCTCGTGCTGCAGCACGCTCCGGCCTCCGAGCACACCCACGAGCACGAGAGCGAGCGCCACTTCTGGGCCGGGCTCGGCGCGGTGGGGGCCGCGAGCTTCTTCGTGCCCTACCTCGCGGCGGGCGGCGGCAGCCATGGCCATGACCACGGCGAGGACGTGTCCGCCCTCGCCGGTCGGCTGGGCGAGCTCGTGATCGAGACCGCGCCCTACCTGCTCGCGGGCGTGCTCGGGGCCGCGCTGATCGAGGCCTTCGTGCCCGGGACGGTGCTGCGGCGCTTCTCGGGCGGCTCGCGCTTGCGGCAGGCTCTGGCGGGCGTCGCCGTGGGCACGCCGATGCCGGTGTGTTCTTGCGGGGTGCTGCCGATCTATCGCTCGCTCGTCCACAAGGGCGTCGGCGCGAGTGCCGCGCTGGCGTTGCTCGTGAGCGCGCCGGAGATCGGCATCGACTCCATCCTGCTCTCGTGGAAGCTGCTCGGACCCGGTCCGACGCTGGCGCGCGTCGCTGCCGCGGCGATCGTCGCGCTCGCGGTCGGGCTCGTGGTCGGCCGGCTCGCGGAGCGCGAGGGCAGCCGCTTCGAGCGCACACCGTCGGACGAGCCGCGACCGGAAGGCGCGGTCGCCTCGCTGCGGCACGGCCTGCTCGAGACCTGGGGCCATCTCGCGCCCTGGATCCTGTTCGGCCTCGTGCTGACCGCGCTCGTCGAGCCGTGGATCTCGACGGAGTGGGCCGAGCGCATGCCGCCGTGGGTGCAGGTCGTGGTGCTGAGCCTCGCGGGCATGCCGACCTACATCTGTGCCACCGCGGCCACCCCGTTCGCGGCGCTCTTGCTCGCCAAGGGCTTCGCGCCGGGCGCGGTGATCGCGTTCCTTTTGACGGGGCCGGCCACCAACCTGACCACCTTCGGCGCACTCTCCAAGCTCCACTCGCGCCGCGTCGCGTGGGCTTTCGTGGCCACGGCGGCGCTGGTGACCTGCGCGCTCGGGTGGGGGATCAACGCCCTGCTCGGCGAGGGCTTCGCGCTCGCGACCGAGCACGCCCACGAAGGCGAGGAGCACGCTCATGGCGCGTTCGCGCTCTCCGCGGCGGCGCTGCTCGGGGTGCTGACCGTCTGGGTGCTCCTGCGCGAAGGCCCGCGGGCGTTCCTTGCCCAGCTCGGATCCTCCGATGGCGATGCTCCGGCGCACCACCATCACCACCACCACGGCGAGCACCACGGCCACGACCACCGCCCGGGGGGGCCGGGCGCGGGCGGCGGCTCCGGAGCGGCCTGCGGCCATCCCGGGCACTCCCATGGCCACTGAAGTCGCGTCCTGAGGCCTCCGCGGGCCACCCGCGGCCGCCGCGGTTGACGATTTTCGCGCGCTCGCTACCCTGTTTCCCTCTCAAAAGCCACCCGGGCGGACCGTCTCGGTTCCACCCGTGGCATGCGCGGCTTCCCGATGTCCGGGGACCCGCAGAGTCTCCACGAACGACCCTCTTCTCCCTCCCGCCGCACTACCTATGAGCTCCGTCACCGCGACCAGCGCCCAGACCGGGGCGAGCGCCAAGCGCCTCGCCTTCTACCGGAACATCGGGATCATGGCCCACATCGACGCCGGCAAGACCACGGTGTCGGAGCGCATCCTGTTCCTCGCCCAGAAGATCCACAAGATCGGCGAGGTCCACGAGGGCGCGGCCACGATGGACTACCTCGAGGACGAGCAGAAGCGTGGCATCACGATCCAGTCGGCCGCCACGCAGGTCGAGTGGGACGGCGTGACGATCAACCTGATCGACACCCCGGGCCACGTCGACTTCACGGCCGAGGTCGAGCGCTCGCTGCGCGTGCTCGACGGCGCGGTCGCCGTGTTCGACGGCGTGAACGGCGTCGAGGCCCAGTCGGAGACCGTCTGGCGTCAGGCCGACAAGTACCGCGTGCCGCGCATCTGCTTCATCAACAAGCTCGACCGCATCGGCGCGGACTTCTACTTCTCCGTGCAGACGATCATCGATCGCCTCGGCGCCCGCCCGGTGCCGATCCAGATCCCCGTCGGCGGCGAGAAGGACTTCCGCGGTCTGATCGACCTCGTGAAGATGCGCTACCTCGAGTTCGTCGACGACACCGACGGCAAGAAGTGGAACGACCTCGACATCCCCGCGGACATGCTCGACAAGGCGAAGGAATATCGCCACAAGATGCTCGAGTTCGCGGCGGAGAACGACGAGGAGCTGCTCAACCTGTTCGTCGAGGACAAGGAAGCGCCGATCGAGATGGTCAAGCGCGCGCTCCGCAAGGGCACGCTCAAGATGGACATCGTGCCGGTCGTGTGCGGCTCGGCGCTCAAGCACAAGGGCGTGCGCTTCATGCTCGACGCGGTCGTCGACTACCTGCCGGCGCCGATCGACGTGCCGTCGGTGGAAGGCTCGGTCCCGCGCAAGCCGGACGAGAAGCTCGTCCGCAAGTGCGACGACAGCGAGCCGCTCGCCGCGATGGCCTTCAAGACGATCGCTGACTCGACCGGCGACCTGACCTTCGTGCGCGTCTACTCGGGCGTGCTCAAGCAGGGCGAGCGCATGACCAACCCGCGCACCGGCAAGTCCGAGCGCGCGACGCGCATCGTGCGCATGCACGCCAACAAGCGCCAGCCGATCGACGAGATCCGCGCCGGCGACATCGCGGCCGTGATCGGCCTCAAGCTGACGGTCACCGGCGACACGCTGTGCGACGAGGACAAGCCGATCCAGCTCTCCAAGATCACGTTCCCCGAGACCGTGATCGCGATGTCGCTCGAGCCCAAGAAGTCGTCGGACCGCGACAAGCTCGGCGAAGTCATCGGCAAGCTGATGCGCGAGGACCCGACCTTCAAGGCGACCACCAACGAGCAGACCGGCGAGCTCGTGATCGCCGGCATGGGCGAGCTGCACCTCGACATCATCGTGACCCGCATCGGTCGCGACTACGGCTGCGAGGTCATCACCGGCAAGCCCAAGGTGGCCTACAAGCAGCGCCTCGCGAAGGCGGTCGACACCGAGGCCCGCTACATCCGCCAGTCGGGTGGTCGCGGCCAGTTCGCCGTCATCAGCGTCAAGTTCGAGCCGGTCCAGACCGAGGGCAACGGCTTCGAGTTCGTCGACGGGATCGTCGGCGGCTCGGTGCCGCGCGAGTTCATCCCCGCCGCGGAGAAGGGCCTCGAGGCCGCCTTCAACTCGGGTGGCAAGCTCGGCTTCCCCTTCGTCAACGTCCGCGCCACGCTGTACGACGGCAAGGCCCACGACGTCGACTCGAGCGAAATGGCGTTCCAGTCGGCCGGTCACCTCGCCTTCCGTCAGGCGGCCGAGAACAACGTCACGCTGCTCGAGCCGATCATGAAGATCGAAGTCCGCGTCCCCGAGGAGTACCTCGGCGCGGTCGTCGGCGACCTCAACAGCCGCCGTGGCGAGGTCAACGAAGTCGACTCGCTCGGCAACATCCGCATCGTGCGCGGTCAGGTGCCGATCGCCGAGATGTTCGCCTACTCGTCGGCCCTGCGCGGCGCGACCCAGGGTCGCGGCTCCTACGCCATGGAGCTCCACGAGTACCGCGACGTCCCGCGCAACATCGCCGAGAAGGTGATGAAGGGCGAGGAGAAGTAGCCCGCGCCCCGCAGGTTCGCCGCGTGTCCCGCGGCGTCCGCCCGCGAGCCCAACGCAGGCCGTCCGGTCGATCCGGGCGGCCTGCGCCGCTTTTCTGCACCGCTCCGCTCGTACTCGCCGAGCCCCGCGCTCGCTATCCTCTGCCACCCCATGACCAAGACAGCCCGCCGCCGCTGGTCGCGCGAGTTCACGAGCGAGGTCGATGGCATCGCCATCGGCTCGGGCGGACCCGTGCTCGTCCACCTCTACGACCAGCCCGCCGGTGACAAGTGGATCGACGACGCGATCCCCGGCAAGCTCGCGCTGCTCGACCGGGCCAGCGGCGAGCCCAAGTGGACCTCGCCCTGCGAGGTGGGCTACGGGCGCGGCTTCGGCGCCGGCTTCGGCCGCAAGGGCGATGTCGTGGTGCTCGGGCCCTCGACCTCGGGCAATCGCATCGTGCGCATGTCGATCGAGACGGGCGAGCTGCTCGCCGCCGCCAAGCTGCCGGTGTTCGACTCGGCGCTCGTCGGTTCCGACCTGTGCATGGTCGCGGGGCTCGACCGCATCGCGGCCTACGACAGCGAGACGCTCAAGGAGCTGTGGCGCTACCAGCGCGACGGTGAGCGCTACCACGCCATCGCGCGCTCGGGGAAGCGCGTGTTCGTGATGTACTCCTCGAAGGCGAACAAGAAGCGCGGCGTGCTCGCGCTCGACGCCGCCAAGGGGCGCTTCGACGGCATTCTGGTCGGTCCCAAGCAGCCGACGATCCACGACCTGTGCGCGGACTCCGGCGCGGTGATCGCGCTCGTCGACGACCTCGAATCGGCCCTGCCGCAGGAGGCGCTGCTCAAGCTGCTCTCGCAGGCCACGGACGAGGATCTCGGCCGCCGCGGCCCGTCGCTGCTCGCCTTCGCGCCAGGCGCGAGCGAGGGCGATGCGCCGCTATGGTTCGAGAAGCTCTCGTTCTCCGACCCCGACGAGGGCGCCGACCTCGCCGTGAGCGCCGACAGCGGCAAGCTCTACATCACGACCGGCGCGATGGTCGAGGTGCGCGACTCGCTCACCGGCCGCAAGCTCGGCGACATGGCGGTGCCCGGGCTCGACGAGCGCGTCGGCTGGCAGGTCGCGCAGGGCGCGGGTCTGCTCGCCGAGGAGACGCGCGTCTCGATCTTCGAACTGCCCGCCTGATCCCACGCTTCCCGCACAGTCCCTCCCGCAACGGCTCCCAGAGTCACCTCGAGCGACACCATGGCCAAGAAGGACACCAAGCCCCAGACCGAAGTCGATGCCGACGGACTCGTGGTACAGAAGTACCGCAGTCTCGTGCTCGTGGTCGTGCCTCCCGCGGACTACGGCGAGCAGGCGCTGCGCTACGCGCGCTCGTCGCTCTACAACGTGCACGTCGGCACGCGCTCGGTCTCGACCCAGATGAGCGACCTCATCAAG
>CAITGX010000465.1 GCA_903892045.1 uncultured Planctomycetota bacterium
GCGAACTGCGGCTGCATGTGGTCGATGACCAACGCGCCGCGCAGCTCGATCCCCGGGGTGGAACGCCGAGACATGGGACCTCACGCCACCCGCGAGGCGGGCGGCCTGATGCTCACTTCTTCTTCTCGTCCGTCGGGGGCAGGAAGTCCGCGAGGTCGATCGCCGGACGCGGGATCACGTGCGTGCCGACGAGCTCGCCGACGCGCCGCGCACCGGCAGCTCCGGCCTCGACCGCGGCCTTCACCGCGCCGACCTCGCCGCGCACCATCACGGTGACGAGGCCGCCGCCCGACTTCTCGTAGCGGCCGAGCAGCGTGACCTTCGCGGCCTTGCACATCGCGTCGGCCGCTTCGATCGCGCCGACGAGGCCCTTGGTCTCGATCATGCCGAGGGCGACCAGGTTCTCAGTTGCCATGTTGAACTAGCTCTGGGATTGGGGGTGAGAGAGGAATGCGCTGTCGTCTCAGGCGTTGCACGCGCCCGTCGCGACGTTCTGGTGGGAGCAGCCCTTGCAGGGACCGAGCGGGCAGCCGGCGCCCGCGTGCTCCATGAGCTTCTGGATCTCGGCCGGCGTGAGCGCGCCACCGATCACGTGCGCGCCGCTGCCGCGCGGTGCCGTGAAGGTCGGCGCGCTCTTCGGCGCGGCGCTCGCGGCGACCGGCGCAGGCGCGGCGTAGCCCGCCGGCGACTTCGCGGCGGCCTGCACCTTGGGCGTGGTGAAGGTCGGCGCGCGAGCGGGCAGGCTCGGTGCCGACGCAGGCGCCGGTTGCGGCGCCGGTTGCAGCGCAGGCGCCGCGGGGCGCGCAGCCGGCGCGCCGCCGGCGCTCGAGAACGCCGGACTTGCGGGAGCTGCGGGGCGCGCTCCCTCGCGCGGCAGGAAGACCGGGTTGCCCGTCCAGTTGCTCGCAGGCGCGCTCGCCGCCGCGGCGGGACGCTCGCTCGCACTCGCGGGCGGCAGGTCGGAGAGCAGCGCGCCGCGCGGGTTCGACTCGCCGCTCAGGCGCGCCGCGCGCGCGTGGTCGCGGCGCTGCATCTCTTCCCAGTCGCGCCGCGGGAACGCGACGCGCTTGATGTTGAGCAGGTGGCGCGCGCTGATGTTGTCGCTCGTGATGTTGCCCGCCTGCGGGCCGCAGCCGAGGCTCACCGAGGGCGTGAGGTTCGTGCTGTAGCCGACCGCGCCCTGCGAGGACGGGCCGTTGACGATGATGCGGCTCGCGGGCTTCTCGAGGTACCACGCCTCGAGCACGCGCTCGTCGCGCGCCCACACGGCGCAGGTGTGGCCGAGGCCGTCGAAGTGCAGCATCTCCATCGAGATGCGGCAGCCCTCGCGCCAGCCGTCGACGACGTGCATCGAGAGCACGGGCGCGAGGATCTCGATCGACAGCGGCCATTCCTTGCCGACGCCGCCTTGGTACGCGAGCAGGATCGTCGTCTCGCGCGGCACAGAGAAGCCGGCCCACTCGGCGAGCTTGTACGGGTCCTGCCCGACGACGTCGGGGTTCATGTGCCCGCCCTTGTTGCACAGCGCGGCGAGCAGGCGCGTCTCGCGCTCGTCGCACACGTGCGCGCCGTTGCGGCGCAGCTCGGCCACGAGCGCGTCGTGGATCGGCTTGTCGATCACGAGCCCCTGTTCCGAGCAGCAGAACGTGCCGTTGTCGAAGCTCTGGCTCTGCACGACCGCGCGCGCCGCGGCCGCCACGTCCGCCGAGCGATCGATGTAGCAGGGCACGTTGCCGGGGCCGACGCCGTAGGCGGGCTTGCCCGACGAGTAGGCGGCCTTCACGAGCCCGGTGCCGCCGGTGGCGAGGATCACCGACACGCGCTTGTGCTTCATCAGCGCGCCGGTCGACTCGATGGTGGGGTTCGAGAGCGACTGCACGAGGTCCGGCGGGCCGCCCGCGCGCTCGATCGCGCGCCGCAGGATCTCCGCCGTCTCGCCGATGCAGCGCTTCGCGCGCGGGTGCGGGCTGATCACGATCGCGTTGCGGCCCTTGACGGAAATCAGCGACTTGAACAGCGCCGTCGAGGTCGGGTTGGTGGTCGGGATGATGCCGGCCACCACGCCCACGGGCGTCGCCACCTCGACGATTCCCGAGCGCTCGTCGCGCCCGATGATGCCGACCGAGCGCAGGTCCTTGATCGAGGCCCACGTGCCCTCGGAGCCGAAGAGGTTCTTCAGCACCTTGTAGTGCACGCGCCCGATCCCGGTCTCCTCGACCGCCAGCTTGGCGAGGTCGTAGGCGGCGCGCGCGCCGGCCTCCGCCATCGACTTGCACAGCGCGTCGACCTGCTCCTGCGAGAACGAATGCACGGCTTCGCAGGCGCGCCAGGCACGCTCCGCGCAGTCGCGCACCTCTTGCAGGGCGCGCAGGTCGGGATCGAGGTTCGTCACGCTCTAGGGCCGGGCTCGCCGCCGAAGCTCAGTCCGCCTTGCCGTCCCAGGCGCCCTTCTTCACGGGCTTCATCTCCGGGAGGATCTTCCACAGCTGCTCGTGCGGGCGCGGGATCACGTGCACGCTGACGAGCTCACCCACGCGGCGCGCGGCGGCCGCGCCCGCGTCGGTGGCGGCCTTGACCGCGCCGACCTCGCCCGAGACGAACATCGTGTTGAGCCCGGCGGTCACGTTGACCTTGCCGAACAGCGCCACCTCGGCCGCCTTGACCATCGCGTCACCGGCCTCGATCGCACCGATCAGGCCCTTGGTCTCGACCATGCCGATCGCGTTGTATTCCATGTGGGGTTCCCTTGGGTGCCGGGGGCAGGCCCACGGGGCCCGCGCTTTCGGGGAGGTTGGGTGGAACGACCCGGCGGGCGGGAGTCTAGGGAGCGCCGCGGTGCGCTGCAATTGCTTCGGACGATGCGGGCCAGATGGAGGACGCTTGAAGCGACGATGGACCGCCCGATCCGGCGCGCGACGGACAGCTCAGTCGCGGAAGGCGTCGGCGTCGAGCGCCGCCTCGCGCTGGGCGCTCTGCCCGAGCGCGAGCCCGAGCGCCGCGAAGCAGGCGAACATCGAGCTGCCACCGGTCGAGAACAGCGGCAGCGTCAGGCCGGTCATGGGGATGAGACCGAGGTTGACGCCGATGTTGATGAAGAAGTGCGCGGCGAAGTACAGCCCCACTCCGGTGACGAGCAGCCGCGAGAAGCGCTCGCGCACGCCGCTCGCGCTCCACAGCACCAGCGCGATGAAGAGCGCGTAGAGCAGGAGCAAGCCCGTGGTGCCGACAAAGCCAGCTTCCTCGGCGATCACCGCAAAAATCGAGTCGCAGTCGCGCTCGGGCAGGATCGCGGCCTCATTGGAGACGCCGTGGCCGAGCCCGCGCCCGAACCAGCCGCCGTTCCCGATCGCGACGCGCGCGTGGTACGTGTGGAACGCCGTGCCGTTGCGATCGGCGATCAGCTCCTCGGGGCGCATCGAGTCGAGCCACGTCTGCACACGCCGCAGCTGGTAGTCGTGGATCAGCTCGAAGCGGTACGAGAGCCCGAAGACCGCCACGCTCGCGAGCACGAGGCCGGCGATGCGCTTTCCGGGAGCGCCGGCCGCGTAGAACATGCCGATCGAGACCGGCACGAACGTCAGGGCCGTTCCAAGGTCGGGCTGCAGCGCGACGAGCGCCATCGGCACGAGCGTGACCAGCGCGGGCCGTCCCCAGTCGCCCCAGCGCTCGAGCCGGCAGGTGTAGAGCACGCGCGCCAGCGCGACGATCAGACCCAGCTTGGCGAGCTCGGAGGGCTGCAGGTCGAAGCCACCCGGCAGCGGGATCCAGCGGCGCGCGTTGTTGCGCGACTCGCCGAGCAGCGGCACGAGCACGAGCAGCGCCAGAGTGACTCCGTAGACCCACCAAGCGTGCCGCCGCAGCCAGCGTGGCCGGACGAGGAGTCCGAACGCGAGCGCGGGCAGCGTCAGCGCCACCTTCTGAACCTGTCCCGCGAAGTCGATGTCGTCGCGCCCGAGCTCGCGATCCGCGCCCTCCATCGCCGCCACGAACACGAGCCCGAGAGCCAGCAAGCTGAGCGCCAGCGCCAGCACGTGCCAGTCGACGTGCAGCCACTGCACGTGACGCCACGAGAGGGCGCGCGCGCCCGGCGGACGACCGATGGGCTTGGCCCCCGACATCAGCGCACGTCCTCCGCGAGCAGGGTCGCGCGCACCTCGGGCCGGCGCAGGAACTGCCGCGCCAGCCAGATCGCGCTGTTGCTCGCTGTCTGCAGCGTGTCCTCGCAGTACACGACGACGACGTGGCGCGGCGCGTGGCTCGGCAGCCAGCCCACGAGCCACGTGTGCTTGCGCACGCGCGCGCGGCCGTCGGCGGTGACGACCGTACGGCTGTCGATGTCGCCGCTGCCCGTCTTGGCCGCCATGCGCAGGCCGAGCTCGCCGGCGTTGAGCGCCGCGAAAGCCGAGCCCTGCGGCTCGTTCGCGACCGCGTCCATCGCGTCGCGCACGAACGCGAGCGACGACTCCGGGAGCGTGAGCTCGCGCGAGCGCGCCGGCTGCTCGCTGCCTCCGATGCGGCGCGCGATGCGCAGCTCGGGCAGCGTGCCCGTCGCGATCCCTGCGACCGCGCGCGCCACCTGCATCGGCGTCGCCTCCACGACCGAGAGTCCGTTGCCCGCAAGGCGCGCCTCGCGCTCCCCCATCGGTCCGCGGAACAAGCTCGGCACGCTGTGCTCGACGAAGCCCGCACGGCGACCGAGCGCGCGCACGCCGGTCGGCGAGCCGAAGCCGAACTCCGCGACGAGAGCGCGCCATTCCTCCGGCTCGATGCGCTCGCCGAGTCGCGCGAAGTACGCGTTGCACGACTGCGCGATCGCCTGCCGCAGACCGAGCGCACCGTGGCCGTGCGTCGACGCGCAGCGCACGTCGATGTAGCCCGCGCCACGACCGCTTGGCAGCGGACGGCACGCCTCCGGATGCATCGGATCGAGACCCACGTGGGCCAGTCCCCATGCGGCGACGAAGGGCTTGAACGAGGAGCCCGGCGGCTGGAACGGCGCCTTGCGCCAAGTGCGTTCGAGCGGCAGGTCCTTCGGCGACGGGGACTCGCCTGGATCGCGGCGGAAGTCCGGATAGGAAGCTGCCACCAGCACGTCGCCGTCGGTCTCGAGCAGCACGATCGCTCCCGTCGGCGAGGCGAGCCACGCGCCATCGCGCGCGTCCGGATCCGGGGGCCCTTCGGGCTGCGCGAGACACTCGAGCGCGGCGCGCTGCAGGTCGATGTCGAGCGTCAGCTCGACGTCGAGACC
>CAITGX010000466.1 GCA_903892045.1 uncultured Planctomycetota bacterium
GGTAGCGCACGGGCAACGGCCCGCGCTCGATTGCCACGACGCGGAACGGATAGCCCTGCGGCTGCGGATCGGCGCAGAACGCGACAACCGTCACTTCGTGGCCGCGCTCCACGAGAAAGCGCCCGAGGCTCGGCACGTAGACGGCCGGGCCGCCGAGGTCCGGCGGGAAGATCGGCGAAGTGACGAGGACACGCATCGGCGGAGGCGAGCATAGCCCTTCGGCAGGCGCGCTTCCCGCGCTGAGCGCGACCTCCCGGGACGCGCCCGGACGCGGGAAGAAGTTGCCGCTGCGAAGTAAAGTGAGCGGTCCATGTCGAGCGAAGGACGAGAGCGGCTGCCCGCAGTTCCGGCGGGCCTGCACGCGCTGCGCGACCGCTACGACGCGGTGCTCTGCGACCTGTGGGGCGTCGTGCACAACGGCCAGCGACCGTTCGCAAGCGCGGTGCGCGCGCTCTCCGCGTTTCGCGCCAGCGGCGGCCGCGTGATCCTGCTCACCAATGTCCCCAAGCCCCGCGACCCGATTCCGCGCCAGCTCGATCGCATCGGCGTCGCGCGCGACGCGTGGGACGTGATCGTGACCAGCGGCGACGCGATTCGTGGCGAGCTCGCCGCACGCGCACCCGGCCCCATGCACCTGATTGGACCCCGCAGCGACAGCGCACTGTGGGACGGGCTCGGCATGCGGCTCGCCTCGCTCGAAGACTCGGCCTTTCTGGGCGTCACCGGCCTCGATGACTTCGACGAGGATGAGCCCGAGCACTACCGCGAGCGCCTCTCGCGCGCGTGCGAACGCGGCCTCGAGATGGTGTGCGCCAATCCCGACATCGTCGTGCGCCTTGGCGAGCGGCTGCACTGGTGCGCCGGTGTGCTCGCCCGCGACTACGAGGCCCTCGGCGGGCGCGTCGTCATGGCCGGCAAGCCCCACGCGCCGATCTACTCGCTCGCCCTGCGCGAGCTCGAGTCGCTCCTCGGCCGCCCCGTGGATCGCGCGCGCGTCCTCGCCATTGGAGACGGCATCGGCACCGACGTGCGCGGCGCCAACCGCGAGGGCCTCGACGCTCTCTTCATCGCGTCCGGCATCCACCGCGACGAGCTGCACGAGCGCGGCGAGCTCGACATCGAGGAGACGGCACGCGCGCTGGCCGCGGAGTCCGCTCACGCACTGTACGCGCTCGCGGAGCTGCGCTGACTCACGTTGACAGGGCTGGGCGCCCTTCGTTTCACTGCGCCCATGTCGCTCAACGCAGTCTTCGAAGGAGTGGGTGCGGCGGTCGCCGCGGATGTCGGGAACGCCAAGGCCTCGGTCCAGGTGTCGCAGGAGCTCGCGGGCCTGATGGAGTGCCACGGCACGACCGGCACGGGCCATCGCGTCGTCGTCGACGAGCCGCAGTCGCTCGGCGGAGGCAACAAGGGCGCGACGCCGCTCGAGTACGCCCTCGCGGCGCTCGGCTCGTGCCAGCTGATCACGTATCGCCTGTGGGCCGATCGACTGGGGATCCGCTTCGACAAGCTGGCCGTCGAGGTCGAGGGCGACCTCGACGTGCGCGGCGTGTTCGGGCTCGACCCGAAGGTGCGGCCCGGCTTCGGCGCCGTGCGCGTGAAGCTGCGCATCAGCGGCCCCGAGCCGCGCGCACGCTACGAGGAGCTGCAGCGCGCCGTCGATGCGCACTGCCCCATCTTCGACGCGCTGCGCAACGCCACCCCGATCCAGACCGAGCTCAAGCTCGGCTGATCCGCGCTCGAGAAAGCGCGCTCAGGGCAGCGCGATCAGGGCGCACAGAACCGCGGCCCCGGCCTGCCGGCGCTGTGCATCGAACAAGTAGCGCGCCAAGCCACGCGGGTCGTCCTCGAGGCGCAGGCGCTGGAGGTCGGAGTAGGTCGCGCCCGCGTGCTCGCGCAGGTAGCGCAGGAGCTCTTCCTTGCCGAAGCGCTCCACGCGCTTCATGGCGGCGTAGTCCATCGGCTGACCGTCGAGCAGCCTGCGGGCCTCGTCCAGGAACTCACGACCAAAGGTGTCGGGGGTCGTCATCGGGAGAGTCTGGTCGCCGAACGCTCGGCACTCAAGGCGTGACGACCGGGCGGCTGCGCGCGCGGAAGAGCACGAGCCCGAGGGCGATCGTCAGGCCCATCAGCGCCAGCCACAGTCCATCGCGGAAGGACGCGGGGTCGTACTGCAGCTCGACGACGTGACTTCCCGGGGGCACGTCGAACGCCATGAAGGCCGTGTTGGCGTCGAGGATCTCGACGGGTTCGCCATCGAGCCGCGCGCTCCAGCCCGGGTAGCGCGCGAGGGCCGCCACGAGATAGCGCGGGGACGCGCACTCGACCTCGAGGCGCACGAGGCTCGGCGTATCGAGAGCGAGCTCGATCGATCCGCGCAGCTCCGCGCCCTCCACATCCCCGCGCTTGCGCGGCTCGAAGCCCTCGGGCACGAGCGGTCCGACGATCACGGTGTCGTAGGGATCGACCTCGGGCTCGGCCGTGCGGAACAGCGCCTTGCGCGGACCGGGTCGAGCCTCGGCGTGCGGAGCGAGCCAGAAGCGGCCGCGCGACGGCGCGTAGCGATAAAGCGCGAGCCCCGGCAGGTTGGCGACCTTCTCGAGACCCTCGGTCGTGCCCTCCCAGCGCGGCCCCGGCTCTCCATCAGCCTTCGAGGGCAGCGCGACGTACTTCACGCCGAGTACCGCCAATGCATGCGCGCTCGCCTTCGTCGCCACCTGCCACGCCGTGCGCGGCTCGACGAGCAGACCGTAGAGGCGGTTGTATTCCGCGATGCCCAGTGCGTCGTAGGACGTTGCCAGCGAGAGCCCGTACATCAGGTTCGCGTGCGGCGGGATGCCGAGCGGATCGACGAACAGCACGCGCTCGCCCGCAGTCTCACGCTGGAGCGTCTCGACGGCA
>CAITGX010000467.1 GCA_903892045.1 uncultured Planctomycetota bacterium
GTTCGCTCGGACGCGCGCGTCGCGTCGCAGCGGGCCCAACGGACACCTCGCCCATGCGCATCGCCCTCCAGACTGCACGCCGCGCCGCGCGCGCCGGCTTCACGCTCATCGAACTGCTCGCGGTGATCATGATCATCGGGATCCTCGCGGCCTTCCTCTTGCCGCGCATCCCCGAGGCTCTCGACGCCGCCAAGGTCACGGCCTGCAAGGCCAACATGGGCGAGATCTGGAAGGGCATGCAGATCTACAAGCAGAGCCTCGACCGCGCGCCCAGCCAGTCGGGCGCGAAGTTCTTCGCCGAGATCGTGGCCAAGGACATGCTCGAGAACACCAAGGCCACGGCCAAGAAGATGACCTGCCCCGGCGTGGAGACCTCGGCGCTGCCGGGCCTGCAGGGCAAGGTCGAGACCGACTGGTACAAGGATCTCGAGGCGATCGACGGCACGTACAGCTCCTACGCGGGCCGCGACTGCAAGAACTACCCGCTGCGGCAGTTCCCGGGCTCGGGCAAGGAAGTGCTCGTCGCCGACGACAACGATCCCGAGATGAACCACCGCCACACCACCGTCGCGTTGATGGCCGACGGCTCTGTGAACACGTGGGAGATCGCGCTGCTCAAGGAGTCCGGCGTGCTCGGGCCTGACGAGAACCACCTGATCGTCGGCCCCGACTCGCCGGTCGAGGAGCTGCGCAAGCTCTCGCTCGACTAGGCGCGGCGCGCGCCCCGCGCGGGCGGCGGACGCGAAAGAAGTTCCGGCCGGCACCAAGGGGCCGGGACGCGCGGGCCTCTCGCCCGCGGGCTCCCTCGTCCGAAGAAGTGCTCCCATGCGACTCCCCGCGATCCTGCGCGCGATCAGGCCCCAGCAGTGGGTCAAGAACGTCTTCGTCCTCGCGGCGGTGGCGTTCGCGCGCGCGGACACGAGCGTGCCGCACGATCCGGAGTTCGGCGACGTGCTGCGCTCCCTCTACGCGTTCGCGGCGTTCTGCCTCGGCGCGAGCGCGATCTACCTCGTCAACGACGTGCTCGACGTCGAGAGCGATCGCGCGCACCCGACGAAGCGTCACCGGCCGATCGCGTCGGGCGAGGTGGGGGTGCAGCTGGCGCTCGTCACGTCGGTGCTGTGCGTCGCGGGCGCGCTCTCGCTCGCGTGGCTCGCCGATCCGATCGTGTTCGCGATCACGGGCGGGTACATCCTGCTCAACTTCAGCTATAGCGTGCGGCTCAAGCACATCGTGCTGGTCGACGTGTTCTGCATCGCCACCGGCTTCATGCTGCGCGTGCAGGCCGGGGCCTTCGCGGCCCACGCCGAGGTCTCGCACTGGCTGGTCCTGTGCACGCTGTTCCTCGCGCTGTTTCTCGCGCTCTGCAAGCGCAAGGCCGAGATCGACCTGCTCGGCGACGAGCGCGGCAGCCACCGCGCGAACCTGATGCAGTACACGAGCGGCTTTCTCGACCAGATGGTCACCGCGCTCGCCGCCTGCACCATCGTCTGCTACACGATGTACACGGTGTCCGAGGAGACCGTGGCCAAGTTCGGCAGCCGCAACCTGATCTACACCGTGCCGTTCGTGGTGTTCGGGCTCGCGCGCTACCTGCTGCTCGTGAGCCAGCAGAAGGGCGGCGGCAGCCCCACGCGCGTGCTGCTCGGCGGCGACTCGATTTTCGTCGTGAACGCGCTCTTGTGGGTCGCGGCCACGGGCTTCGTCGTCTACGGCTAGCTCAGCGACCGGCCCCGAGCGCCGCGCGCAGCAGCTCGACTCGCACGCGGATGCGCTCGCCCGGCGTGCTTCCCGGCGCGGAGTCCCACGCGGGGAGGTCGGCGTTGGGGCGGGCCGCATACCACGTGCGCAAGGCGGGTTCGGAGGAGTAGGTCTCCCCGGTGCCCGTCGCGTAATCGGTGACGAGCCACTCCACGAGCGCGAGGGGCGCATCCGCAGGCGAGCAGCGCAGGCGAGCGCAGCCCGCGGAGAAGCGCAGGTCGCGCGGGGCTGACTCCCCGGTGTGGCGATCGAGCGCAGCGGCGCTGCTCGGTAAGCCGAGCGAGGCGAGTCCGCGCGCGGCGGCGGTGCGTACTTCGAGCGACCGAGGCGGTTCGAGCCGCGCGACGAGCTCCGCCTCCGCAGGCGCGTAGCCCACGCCGCCGAGCGCCTCGGCTAAGAAGATACCGGCCTCCGGGTCGTCGAGCGCGGCGAGCAGGGCCGGGCCTGCGGCACGGCCGCGGGCGCCCATGCGCTCGAGCGACTGCGCGGCATGCGTGCGGATGTAGCGATTCTCGTCCGAGAGCGCCTCGGCGAGCAGTGCGGCCGCGGCCGGGTTTTCGCGCGCGAGAGTGAAGCGCCCGTCGTCGACGCCGCGCAGCTGCCACTCGGCGAAGCCGGCGACGACGCGCCAGATCTCGAGCTGGCGCGCGCCGGAGAGCGTCGGCGCGGGCAGGCGTCCGTCGGACGAGAACCACGCGCTCGACAAGGCCTCGGGCGCGTCGAAGCCGCGCTCGCGGGCGAGCTCGTACAGGGCGAGGTTGGCGCTGTCGCGGAGCTCCTGTGCGGACGACTTCTGCCGCACGACGTACAGTGCGTCGAGACCCGAGAGATTGCCGAAGCGGGCCAGCGCGCGCGCCATCCAGATCACGGTCTCGTGGTCCGTCTCGTAGCGCATCTGGCGGATCATGCGCGGCACGATCCAGTCCTGAGTTCCCTGGCCTAGGCGCCACGCGCAGTGCGCACGCACCCAAGCTTCGTCGTTCTTGCGCGTGCGCATCGCTTCGATGCGCGCGAGCAGTTTCTCGGCGGAGTAGCGCGTGTCCGCGGATCCAAGGGCCTCGATCGCGGCGCTGCGTTGAGCGGCGGGACGCTCTGCGTCGTCGAGCCAGCGCGCCAAGATCGGCAGGCTCGCGGGTGCGAGCGAGGCGAGCTCCTCGCGCGCGACGCGGCCCAGCGAAGCGCTCTCGACGGCTTCGAGCAAGCCTGTGACGTGCTCGACGAGCTCCGCATCCTCGCTCGCCGGCTCGGCAAGGGGCCCGACTTCGGCTTCGAGGCGGACGACGTTCGCTCGCGCCACGTCGCGCAGGTCTCTCGCGACGACGGGCGCCGGGGTGCTCGATTGCGGGGCCTCCTCGGCGCAGGCCGCGGAGAGCGCGAGCAGGACGAGCGCGCGCTTCACGGCGCGAGTCTCGCGGAGTGCACCAGCGCTGCCTCGCGCTCGGGATCCGGACGCGCGGGATCCGCGTAGTACGGCGAGAGCTTGTAGAACAGCGCCACTTCGATCTCCCGGCGCGCGAGCTCATCCTCGATGCGCAGGGTGATCGTCTGTCCGGCGGGCAGCTCGGTGTTGGGCTCGCCCACCTCGAAACGATAGGGGTTGCGGAAGCGGTACAGCTTGCGCCACTCGCCCTTCGTGCCGTCGCTCGCGAGCTCGCGCCAGAAGATGTCGGAGGCGCGGCTGCGCTCATCGGTCGGATAGTTGTGACCGGCGCCGACGTTCTCGACCTCGACCACGGGCACGCCCTCGGCGCGCGTGACTCGCAGCGCGACTGCGGAGCGCACGAGCTCGATGTCGTGACCGCCATGCATCACGTGCACGCGTCCCTTGGACGGATCCGCGGGATCGCGCAGCGGCATGTGGCAGCTCACGCAGTCCTGAAAGCCCGGTCCGGGCTGCGCGTAGCGGCTCGCCTTCCACTGGTCGACGGTGCCGTGCTGGTTGTGGCAGCCGCCACAGGACTCGGGGCGATTGAGCTCGCGCTGCGCGCTCGGGCGGCAAGGCACGGTGGGGTTGTCGAGCGTCCCCGCCATGCGTCCGTCCTTCATCTGGTGGCACGAGATGCAGTCCACGCCCTCGGCGCGGCGCGTCGAGCGCGCCAGTGGCCGGTTGCCGATGCCCGTCTCGAACACGGGCTGGGGCGCGTGACAGTCGATGCAGTCGGTGTTGGAGAAGTTCTCGCTGAGCTTGCGCACTTCCTCGTCGGTCCACGCCTGCGCGTGCCAGGAGCCTGACCACTCGTCGTGGACTTGCCGGTGGCACTCCGCGCACTGTTTCGAGCTCTCCCACGCGACGGGAGCATGCGCCTTCGCAGGTTCGTGGAAGATCGCCACGAGTGCCCAGCCACCGAGCGCGGCTACCGCGATGCCCGCGAGCGACTTGAGGTTCATCGCGCCTCCTCGATGCGTCCTGCGCGCAGGCGCAGCGTGCGCGTCGCAATCGCGCGCGCCTCATCGGGCGCGTGGGTGACATGGACGACGGTGAGCCCCAGGCGCTTCTGCAGCTCTCCGAGCTTCGCGAGCAGAGCGGAGCGCAGTTCGAAGTCGAGCGGGCCTAGCGGCTCGTCGAGCAGGAGCAGTTTCGGTTCCACCGCGAGTGCGCGCGCCAGCGCCACGCGCTGGGCCTCGCCGCCCGAGAGCGTCGCGGGCATGCGCTGCTCGAAGCCACGCAGCTCGACCCAGTCGAGCAGCTCGCTCGCGCGACGGGAGCGCTCGCTCGCGGCGACACCCGCGTGCTCGAGCACGAACCCGATCTGCTTGGCGGCGCTCATGTGGGGCCAGAGCGCGCCGTTCTGGAACAGGAAGCCGATGCGTCGGCGTTCGGCGGGCACGAGCACGCGCGCGCCTTCGCTGGCCGACGTGCCGAAGAGCGAGAGTGAACCGGACGCGGGCACAGTGAGGCCCGCGATCGTTCGCAGCAGCGTGGTCTTCCCGGAGCCCGACGGGCCGACGACGAGGAGGTGCTCACCCTCGGCGACCTCGAGCGAAATCGAGTTGAGCAGCGTTCGGCCCGCGGCTTGGACGGTGACGGCGGAGAGCGAGACGGCGCTCACGGCAGGAGCTCCAGGCGCTTGCGCGCGAACAGGGACCACAGGAGCCCCGGCAGCACGATCAGGAACACCAGCAGCAGAGCGAGCGCGGCCACGAACGCGTCGCGACCGAAGTGGATCTGGTTGAA
>CAITGX010000468.1 GCA_903892045.1 uncultured Planctomycetota bacterium
ACAGGCGCCGGCGGCACACCGGCCCGTGCCGGTGGCCGTGGAGCACGCCCACGATGTGGCGCTGCGCGAGCGGCTGTGCCGCGCCGGCGAGGTCTGGTTCGACGCGGGCGACTTCCTCGTCGGTGCGCTCAAGCCGGCGGACGTCGCCGCCCTGCGCGAGCGCGGCACGAGCGTCACCGAGCTCGCGGCGCTCGGACCGTCCGATCCGCTCTTCGTGGTCGATCTCGCCCATGCCGACGTGCGCGCCGACATCGACACGGCGGGCACGATCCTCTATCGCCACGGTCGGCAGGCCTTGGTCAGCGTGCCGATCGACCTCGACGAGTATCCCGAGAGCCTTAGGCCAGGTCGCACGTGCCACGGCGGTCACACGGCCGTCGCGCGCGTCGCGATGCGTCCGGCGCCTGCCCCCGCACCGGGCTCGCCGCTTGTGCCGTTCGCGGCTTCGTCGCCGGGCCAGTCCAGTGGCAATGCGGCCACGCCGAGCAGCGCCGCACAGGGACCGGCCGCACTCGTGAATGCGGACCCGCGCATCCAGTCGCTCGTCGACGCGGTGTCGAAGACCAACCTGCAGACGAACACCCAGTACTTCTCGTCGACGTGGACGAACCGCGACTCGCGCAACCTCAACAACTTCAACGCGGGCAGGGCGCAGCTCATCTCACGGCTTCAGGCCTGGGGCTACGCGCCGACGACGCAGCAGTGGGATGCGCAGCACGGCTCGAACATCTTCGTCGACATCCCCGGCACGCGGAATCCCGGCCGCTACGTCGTGATCGGCTCGCACTTCGACACGCGCAACTACAGCTCCGGCACGAGCGCGTCCGCGCCGGGCGCCGATGACAACACCAGCGGCAGCATGGGCGTGCTCGAGATCGCGCGCGTGCTCGCCGGCAAGGGGCCGTTCGAGAACTCGATCCGCCTCGCGTGGTTCTCCGGCGAGGAGTATGGACTGCTCGGCTCCGGTGCGCTCGCGCAGCAGATGCTGCAGCAGGGCAAGCAAGTCGTCGGCATGCTCAACATGGACATGATCGCGTACCGCGCGACCAACGACGCGCGCGACGCGGATCTGGCGGTCAACAACACCTCGGGTCCGCTGACGGCCTTCTGCCTTGCCACCGCGCCGCGCTACGTCACGGGCTGGGCAGCCACCACGGGTTCGTTGCTCGCGGGCAGCTCGGACCATGCGGCCTTCCACGGGGCCGGCTTTCCGGCCGCGTTCTTCTTCGAGGACCTCGGGCAGTACTTCACGCAGATCCACACGCCTTCGGACGCGTTCGCGATCTCCACGAACGACTTCGACCTCGCGCAGATGATCGTCAAGGGCGTGGTGGCCTGCGGCGTCACGCTCGCCGAGCCGCTCGACATGACGATCGCGCACACCGCGCTGCCCAATACGACTGATGCAACGGGCCCCTTCGTCGTCAACGCGACCATCACCGCGAGCGGCGGCGCCAGCGTGGCTTCCGCGACGGTGCACTACACCGGCGATCTCGGGCAGACGTGGCAGACGCGCGCGATGACGGCGAGCGGGAACCTGTGGAGCGCCGCGATCCCGACCTTCGGCTCGCCGCGCGAGCTCTGGTACTGGATCGAGGCCGTGGACTCGCTCGGCAACGTCGAAGTTGCGCCCGAAGGCGTGGACTCCGGCACGCCCCCTTGGAAGTTCTTCGTCGGCACGCGCGCGGTGCTCTACGCCAGCGACTTCGAAGGCGCGACGACCGGCGGGTGGCTGACGGGCAGCTACAGCGGCCCGAACGACTGGCAATGGTCGAGTCCCGTGGGCGAGTCCGGCGACGCGCCCGGCGCCTTCAGCGGCGCCAAGTGCTGGGGCAACGACCTCGGCACCCAGAGCACGTGGTACGGCGACTACAACAACGGCTCGCACTGCTGGCTGCGCTCCCCGGTGATCGATTGCTCGAGTGCGACGAGCGTGCGCCTGCAGTTCCGGCGCTGGCTGACGATCGAGTCGGCGCTGCACGACAAGGCGCGCGTGAAGGTCAACGGCACCGTCGTGTGGACCAACCCGACCACGGGCGACCTGATCGACACCGAGTGGGTGCCCATGGACATCGATGTCACCGCACTGGCCGCAGGCAGCGCTGCCGTGCAGCTCGAGTTCACCCTGCAGAGCGACGCGGGCATCGTCTTCGGCGGCTGGAACATCGACGACGTCCAGCTGGTGCAGGTCGGCCCGGGCACGTTCAACTGCCCCACTCCCGTCGCGTACTGCACGGCCAAGGTCAACAGCCAGGGCTGCACTCCGGCGGTGGGATTCTCGGGCACGCCGAGCCTGACGAACCTCGCGCCCTTCACGATCACGGCGACGCAGCTCATCAACCAGCGCAATGGACTCTTGTTTTACGGACTCGCCCCTGCCGCGGGCGCGTTCTACGGCGGCACGAAGTGCGCGGCCTCGCCGCTCAAGCGCATCGTGATGCCGAGCTCCGGAGGAAACACGGGCGCGGACGACTGCAGTGGCGGCTTCGCGTTCGACTTCAACACGCGCCTGCGCTCCGGCATCGATCCGGCGCTCTCGATCGGCGTCGATGTCTACGCGCAGTTCTGGTATCGCGACTCGGCCTCGCTCGGCGGCGTCGGCATGTCCAACGCCCTGCAGTTCCGCGCCTGCCCCTGAGTTCCAGAAGAGTCGGCGTCCGCCGAGCCTGCGCCGCATCCGCGGCCCGGCGAGCTTGGCGGCGCTCACCTGCACCGCCTGCGCAACCACTTGAAGTCGAGCGTTCCGTGGGAGGTGCCGGCTGCTTGGCCGCTCCGAGGATGCAATCCCTAGCGAGGCCGACGGGCGTCGCCGGCAGGCCGGAGAGGAATTTCGACCGAGCCTCGCGGGTGTCACCGACACGAGCACGACGGCCACCTGTCCGAGTCGTCACGGCTCGATGGGCGGACTCCTGGCTCCGCTCCCATGTGAGGCAGCAGGCTCAGCGCAACGCGGCTCGCAAGACCGGCTCCAGCGCGTCGGCCCACTGTCCGTAGGCCGCAGGGGACAGGTGCAAGTGGTCGGGCATGTCCGATGTCGAAATCGAACCGTCCAGCTGCACCCAGCGGTCGCCGAGAGCGAGCGTCTCGCAGCCGAGCTCCGCCTGCCGGGCGCGCAGCGCCTGGTTCAGCTGGGCCAGCTCGCCGCGCATCGCGTTGAAGCG
>CAITGX010000469.1 GCA_903892045.1 uncultured Planctomycetota bacterium
CACGCGCACGACGTGGTTGCCCGTGTCGGCGACGAAGAGCCGCTCGCCCGCGAGCGAGAGACCGCCGGGCTCGCAGAAGCGGGCGCGCTCGCACTCCCCGTCGATCCAGCCGGCCTGCGTGGAGCCCGCGTAGCGCGAGACCGCGCCCGACTCGGGGTCGAGCAGCTTGACCTGGTGGTTGAAGCTGTCGGCGACGTAGGCGAGCGCGCGCTCGGGGTCGGCGGCGGGATCGCACGCGACGTCCAGCGGATGCTGGAAACGCCGGCCAAGGCCCGCACCTTCCTCGTCGCCGTAGTGGAACAGGTCGCGTGGCTCGCTGGCGCCGCCGGCGAGCGTCGTCGCGCGCCGCGTGTCGAGGTCGAGCACGCGCACGGAGCTCGACTCGGAGTCGGCGACGAGCACGTTGCGACCCAGCAGCGCGAGTCCGGATGGCTGGGCGAGCGCAGCGAGCTCGAACGCGCCATCACGGCGCAGCTCGCTGCCGTCGCCGGCGAGCGGGCGCACGGACTCGGTGCGCGGGTCGTAGCTCCACACCTGGTGCAGTCCCGCCATGGCGACGAGCAGCTCGCCATCGACGGCGCACAAGGCCCACGGCGAGTTGAGCGACGCCGAGCGCGCGGGCAGGGCGCGCGCTCGCTCGTAGCCGATGCGTCCGTTGCCGGCGACGGTCTCGACGCTGCCCGTGCGGAGGTCGATGCGGCGCAGCGCGTGGTTGCGCGTGTCGGCCACGTAGAGCGCGTCCTCGATGCGCGCGAGTCCCTGCGGACCGTGGAAGCGCGCCTCGCCCGCGTCGCCGTCCTCGAGGCCGGGCTTGCCGCTGCCGAACTGCCGCAGGAAGCGGCCTTCGAGGTCGAGCTCGAGCACGCGGTCGTGCCCGCTGTCGGCGATCCACAGTCGGTCGCGGGCCGCATCGGCGAGCAGCTTGCCCGGGAAGCGCAGCTCGCGCGGCAGCTCGCGCCGGCTCTCGGCACGCAGCGGCAGGGCACTGGCCTCGAACGCGCCGGGCAAGGCGTGGTAGTGCTCGAGAGCAGCCTCGATCAGCGCGTCGAGCACCGCGCGCTGACCTTCGCCCGAGAGCTGCGCGAGCACGTGGCCGTCCGGACCGACGAGCACGAGCGTCGGCCACGCGCGCACGCCGAAGCGCTTCCAGATGTCGAAGTCCCCGTCGAGCACCACCGGATGCGCGACGCCCTCGCGCAGCACGGCTTGGCGCACGCGCTCGGCGTCGCGCTCGTTCGCGAACTTCGACGTGTGAACTCCGATGACGACGAACGGCTCGCCGCGGAAGCGTTCCTCGAGCCACGCGAGATCCGGCAGCACGTGCAGGCAGTTGATGCAGCACGACGTCCAGAAGTCCAGCAGCACGAGCTTGCCGACGAGGTCCGACGCGCTCGAGATCGGACGCGACACGTTGAGCCACGGCTTGCCTTCGCCGAGCGGCGGCACGGGCACGCAGGCCTCGGCGTTGCGCGCGATGATCTCGCGCGCCTTGGCCCGCAGTCCCTCCTTGCGGCTCTCGTCCATCGCTCACGCCCCGCCGAACAGGAGCCCGAGCACGCGGTCGTGCACGCTCGTCATCGGCAGCACGCCATCGCGCGGCTCGTCTCCGCATGCGCCGAACGGCCGCGAGCAGAGGAACACGGGCCCGTCCTTCGGATCCTCGGGAATGCGTCCATGGCTGCCCTTCACGAGCCGCGCATCGAGCGGGATCACGTCCATCAGGTAGCGCATGCCGAGCAGCTTCTGCGCGAGGCGGCGCGCGATGCGCAGCTTCGGAAAGGCGAGCGCCGGATCGAGGAACAGCTCGCACGGGTCGTAGCCCGGCTTGCGGTGGATGTCGACCGTGCGCGCGAAGTCCGGCGCCTGCGCGTCGTCGAGCCAGTAGTAGTAGGTGAACCACGCGCCCTGGCGCGCGATCGCGACCACGTCG
>CAITGX010000470.1 GCA_903892045.1 uncultured Planctomycetota bacterium
AGGCCACTTGGGCCAAGGACGCGTTGGGGAACCTGCGGCGCAAGATCGACTACGCCGAGTACGGCGGTGCATTGCTGCTCGGCGTCAACGGCGTGGTGGTCAAGGGCCACGGGCGCTCGGACGCGACCGCGGTGGCCAACGCGCTCGTGGTGGCGGCCCGCACGGTCGACTCGGGCATCAACCAGCACATCATCGAGGGCCTGCGGGCCCAGACCGCGTAGCTCCGCGGCAGGCGGCCCGGACTTGGGTCGCCGCCCCGACCTCGCTAGAATCCCGTCCCTGCGGCGGACCGTCCCGCTTTCGGCCTCTCCTCGCCCCCCTCCACATCCCACGATGACCTCACGCGTAGCGGTCGGAATCGCCGGTACGGGCTCCTATGCCCCGCCGGTGGTGATGACCAACCACGACTTCGAGAAGCTGGTCGACACCTCCGACGAGTGGATCGTCCAGCGCACGGGGATCAAGGAACGGCACTTCGCGGAGGCGAGCCAAGCGACGAGCGACCTGTGCCTCGAGGCCGCCCGTCAGGCCCTCGATGCGGCCAAGACCAAGCCGGAAGAGCTCGACCTGATCGTGGTCGGAACGATCACCCCGGACTTCATGCTCCCGTCCTGTGCCGCGATCCTGCAGAGTCGGCTGGGCGCCACCAACGCAGGCGCCTTCGACGTCAACGCGGCTTGCACCGGATTCCTCACTGCCCTGCACACGGGCGAGAGCTTCATCGCCGCCGGACGCGCGCGCCGCGTGCTCGTGCTCGGTGCCGAGTGCCTCTCGCGCTTCCTCAACATGAAGGATCGCACCTCGTGCATCCTGTTCGGCGACGGTGCCGGGGCCATGGTGCTCGCCCCGCACGCCGAGACGGGACGCGGCGAGATCCTGCGCTCGACGCTCGGTGCCGATGGCTCTGGCTACGAGTTCATTCACATGCGCGGCGGCGGCTCGCGCATCCCGCCGACGCACGAGAGCGTCGATCGCGGCGACCACTTCATCACGATGCGCGGTCGCGAGGTGTTCCGCTTCGCCGTGACGCGCATGGCGGACCTGATCGCCCAGATGAGCGATGGCTTCCCGCGCGACGAAGTGAGCCTGGTGGTTCCGCATCAGGTCAACGCACGCATCATCGAGGCCGCGCTCGAGCGGCTCGAGTGGCCGATGGATAAGTGCTTCGTCAACATCGACAAGTACGGCAACACGTCGGCCGCGACCGTGCCCATGGCGTTCCACGAGGCCCTGCATCAGGGACGCATCGAGCAAGGAAAGCTGGTTGTCATCTGCGCGTTCGGCGCCGGCCTCACCTGGGGCGGCACCCTGCTGCGCTGGTGATCGGTTCTCTCCGCGCTGTCCAAGTTGGAGTCGAGCGAGATGAGCGAAGCGCTGCTGTTTCCCGGTCAGGGAGCCCAGTTCGTCGGCATGGGCAAGGACTGGTGCGAGGCCTTCCCGGTCGCGCGCGAGACGTTCGCCGAGGCGAGTCGCGTCCTGGGCTTCTCGCTCGAGGACGCGTGCTGGAACAAGGGCGACGACGTGAATCGCACGGACATCGCCCAGCCCGGCATCCTCGTGACCAGCATCGCCGTGATTCGCGTGCTGATGGAGCGCGGTCTCGATCCCCGCGCCGCGCGCATGACCGCCGGGCTCTCGCTCGGCGAGTACACCGCGCTGTGGTTCGCTGGCTCCCTCGAGTTCGCCGATGCCGTGCGGCTCGTGCGCCTGCGCGGTGAGGCCATGCAGCGCGCGAGCGAGCGCATCCAGAGCGGCATGGTCTCGCTGATGGGCGCGACGGAGGAACAGGCTCGCTCGGTGGCCGCGGCCGCGGCGACGGTCGGCATCTGCTCCGTCGCGAACCTCAACGCACCGGGCCAGATCATCGTCAGCGGCGAGCTCGCGGCGCTCGATCACCTCGAAGCGGTCGCCAAGGACCATGGCATTCGCCGCACGCGGCGACTGGTGGTCGCCGGTGGCTTCCACTCCGAGTGCATGCGTCCGGCTGCCGAGGACCTCGCGCGCGCGCTCGCGAGCGTCGCGATCGTGGCGCCCCGCATTCCCTTCGTGACCAACGTGACGGCGCAGCCGGAAGCGTCTCCCGACGCGATCCGCTCCAATCTGGCGCTGCAGGTGTGCGCGCCGACGCTGTGGGAGGCGAGCATGCGCTGGGCCGTGGGGCAGGGGATCCTCGAGTACCTCGAACCCGCCCCGGGCAAGGTGCTCGCGGGACTGCTGTCCAAAATCGACGAACGGGCCAAGGTGCGCTCCGTGGCCGCTCCGGCGGACCTCGCGGCCCCTGCGCCGGCGCCGTCGAACCCTTGAAATCGCCCCCGCGGCTCGCTCGAATCCTCGTTCACCCCAAGGCTCCCCAACCGTGACCGCCAGCTCCCACTCCCTGCAAGGCAAGGTCGCCCTCGTCACGGGCGCGTCCCGCGGCATTGGCCGGGCCATCGCGGTTCAGCTCGCCAGCCGGGGTGCGGCCGTCGCCTGCGTGGCGACCAGCGCCGAGCGTGCTCAGGCCACGGCGGACGCCTGCACGGCGGCCGGCGGCAAGGGCGTCGCCTACGGGGTGGACGTCGGCAAGACTGCCGCGGTGGCCGAGCTCGTGGCCAAGGTCCAGGCGGACCTCGGGGGGCTCGACATCCTCGTCAACAACGCCGGCATCACCCGCGACCAGTTGCTCCTGCGCATGAGCGAGGAGGACTTCGACGCGGTGATCCAGACCAACCTGAAGGGCACTTGGAACTTCATCAAGGCGTCGACGCGCACGCTGATGAAGTGCTCGGGCCGGATCGTGAACATCGGCTCGGTGGTCGGCGTGACCGGCAACGCCGGTCAGGCCAACTACGCCGCCAGCAAGGCCGGCGTGTTCGGCCTCACGCGCTCGGTCGCCAAGGAACTCGCTTCGCGCAAGGTGTGCTGCAACGCCATCGCGCCGGGCTACATCGACACCGACATGACCGCCGCCATCGACGCCAAGGCCAAGGAGGCCTTGATCGCATCGATCCCGCTCGGTCGCACCGGTTCGCCCGAGGACATCGCGCTCCTCGTCGACTACCTGTGCGGCCCCGGCGGCGCGTACATCACCGGCCAGACCTTCGTCGTCGACGGGGGCCTCTCGCTCTAGCTTTCCAAAGGCGCAGGGAGGACCGCCGACGCGCCCGCGTCGGCGACCCAAGTCCGCCCCGTGCCTCGTCCAACGTCCAGGCAACGAAACGGAGATCACGAACGTGACCAGCAACACCACCGACATCCAGGAACGCGTCATCAAGGTCGTCTGCGAGAAGATGGGCAAGACGCCCGAGCAGGTCACGCGCGACTCCTCGTTCATCAACGACCTCGGCGCGGACTCGCTCGACATCGTCGAGCTGGTGATGGAGCTCGAGGACGAGTTCGGCATCTCGATCCCCGACACGGACTCGGAGAAGATCCAGACGGTCGGCAACGCGATCGACTACATCCAAGCCAAGTCCTGATCGCCAAGGGGCGAGCCTGTCGGCGGCGCGTTCGCCGACAGAGCCGCCCCAAAGCGGATCGTTCGGGCAGGTCGTCGAGCGGGCAGGGCGCGTCCTTGGCCGAGCGTCACCGCGCCCCTCGGGCAGCGCGTCATCTCGGAGTTCCCATGCGCAGAGTGGTCATCACGGGTCTGGGCACCATCAACGCCCTCGGCAACGACGTGGCCACGTCGTGGCCTCGGATCGTGGCCGGCGAGAACGGCATCGGTCCGATCACGCGCTTCGACACCAAGGACCAGACCGTCAAGATCTCGGCCGAGGTCAAGCTCGACCCGCTGCTGCACTTCCAAGCTCCCGACCAGCGCAAGCTCGATCCGTTCACCATGTGGGCGCTCGTCGCCACGGACGAGGCCCTGCGCGATGCGGGTCTCGAGCCCGCCAAGGTGAGCGATGAGCTGCGCGAGCGCTGGGGCTGCATCATCGGCACCGGCATCGGCGGCATCACCGGCATCGAGGAGCAGTTCCAAGGCCTGCTCGAGAAGGGGCCGCGCCGCGTCAGTCCGCACTTTGTCCCGAAGATCATGGCCAACGCCGTGTCGGGTCAGGTCGCGATCAAGAACGGCCTGCTCGGGACGTGCTTCACCACGTCGAGCGCGTGCGCCTCGGCCGGTCACGCGATCGGCATGGCATGGCGCTCGATCCAGTGGGGCGAGTCCGACATCGTCGTCACCGGCGGCGCGGAGAGCGCGACCACCCCGCTCTCGCTGGCGGGCTTCGCCAACATGAAGGCCCTCTCGCAGCGCGCCGATCCGGCTCTCGCCTGCCGCCCGTTCGACAAGGACCGCGACGGCTTCGTGATGGGGGAGGGCTGCGGCATCCTCGTTTTCGAGGAACTCGAGCACGCCCGCCGGCGTGGCGCGCGCATCTACGCCGAGGTCAAGGGCTACGGCTCCACCGATGACGCGTACCACATCACGGCGCCCGAGGAATCGGGGCGCGGTCCGGCGCGTGCCCTGCGGCAGGCGCTCGCGCACGCCAAGATCGATCCGACCGCGGTCGACTACATCAACGCGCACGGAACGAGCACGCCGTACAACGACGCGATCGAGACGCGCGCCATCAAGCTCGTGTTCGGCGAGCACGCTCGCAAGCTGGCCGTGTCCTCGACGAAGTCGATGGTCGGCCACCTGCTCGGCGCATCCGCCGCGGTCGAGCTCGTCGTCAGCACGCTCACGATCCACCACGGCGTGGTGCATCCGACGCGCAACTACACGACCCCGGATCCCGAGTGCGATCTCGACTACGTACCCGGGGCCGCGCGCTCGATGAAGGTGCGCAACGTGCTCTCCAACTCGCTCGGCTTCGGCGGGCACAACGTCTCCATCTGCGTCGGCCAGCTCGAAGGCTAGCCGCTCCGCTTCAACGCTCACGAACGCCGCGCCGGGGGCATGGGCCCTCGGCGCGGCGTTTCTACGCAGTGGGACGAGCTTCCGTGCGCAGGCTTCGCTCCTAGGATCGCGGTGTCGGGCGCAGGGAAGTTCCTGCGCAGCGTTCCGGACCCGAACCGCATGCCCGAAGGAGGGCCGCTCCCATGAACAAGAAGTTTCAGGACCTGCTGCACCGCTACAAGGTCCAGACGTTCCATCAGGAGCACGATCGCCAGAGCGTGGACGAGCTGTCCCGCCAGTGCCTGCACATCACCGAGGACGTCCTCAAGCAAAAGTATCGCTACCACTTCCAGAAGCTGCCCGACGCCGATCGCGCGGAGATCATCAACATGATCCAGAACTACGTCCGCGAGGCGATCTTGCCGCCGGTGGTGGAGAAGCTCGTGGCGCGCCAAGTGCGCCTCGAGCAGCGCCTCGACACGATGCAGCAGTTCCAGCGCGAGTTGCTCGAGGTGCTGAGCGAGCCCGGCGCGCGCGAGCACGTCCAGCGCTAGCGCTCACGGGAATCGTCACGCGGCGAGGTGGGCGACTTGTCGTGGAGAGGGACGCGACGGAGGGACGGCGGCGGCCTTCGTGGCCGCGGAGCGCGCCCCGGCGAGCGTGACGAAGCCACGGCGAAGAGCGCACAGCCGCAGTCGGTCACTTCTCCAACGAATGGCGAGGGGTGGCGTGGGGCCCACGGCCGCGGGCGAGGGGCTCGCGGCCCGTGGCCGCGCGCTCGACTTCCGCTGCCGGAGCACTTCGGCGGGCAGCTTTTTCCGGCTCTTTCCTCGCCTAGATCGCCGAGCTCGCGGGCCCCTTGGGCACGCCGACCCCGCGCGGTCGAGCGTGATAGGATCCCGGCATGAACGCCCGTGAAGACCGTCTTCGAGCGCGTGCTGTCGCAGCGGGACAGGAGCACCTGTTCCGGCACTGGACGGCCCTGTCCGATTCCTCTCGCGCGCGTCTGCTCGACGAGATCGAGAGCGTCGACTTCGACCTCGTGCAGCGCCACCGCGCGCTGGTGCGCGGGGAACTCCCCGCGGACAAGCAGCCGGCTTTCGCTCCGGCCGAGGTGTTCCCGCTGGCCCGCCGCGCGTCCCACGAGGCTCGGGCGCGTGAGGCGCAGCAGCGCGGCATCGAGGCGCTCTCCCGCGGCCATGTCGGCTACCTGCTGGTCGCCGGCGGCCAGGCCTCGCGCCTGGGCTACGAAGGCCCCAAGGGTGCGTACCGCATCGGACCGGTCAGCGACTGGTCCCTGTTCGAGATCCATGCACGCCGCCTGCGCGCCGCCGCCGCGCGCTACGGCCGTCCGGCGCCTTGGTACGTGATGACGTCGCGCGGCAACGACGCGCAGACGCGCGAGTTCTTCGCCGAGCACGGCTACTTCGGCCTCGACGCGCACGACGTGATGTTCTTCAGCCAGGCGATGATCCCGGCGCTCGACTTCGAGGGCCGCATCCTGATGTCGGGCGAGGATCGCCTGTTCCTCGCGCCCAACGGCCACGGTGGCTCACTCGAGGCCTTCGCTCGCTCTGGGGCACTCGAAGACGCGCGACGTCGCGGCCTGCGCCACCTGTCGTACTTCCAGGTCGACAATCCGCTTGCGCCCCCGGCGGATCCGCTGTTCCTCGGCCTGCACGCGCTCGAAGGCGCCTCGATGTCGAGCAAGGTGGTCGAGAAGCGCGATGCCGCGGAGAAGGTCGGCGTGATCGGTCGCGTCGACGGCAAGCTCTCCTGCATCGAGTACACCGACCTGCCCGCCGAGCTGCGCGAGGCCCGCGACGAGCAGGGCAAGCTGCGCTTCGGCGCCGGCAACATCGCCCTGCACGTGCTCGACGTCGAGTTCATCGCGGAGCTGAACCGCGGCGGCCTCCAGCTCCCCTGGCACCTCGCGAAGAAGTCCATGGAGGTCTGGGAGGCGGGGCAGGTCGTCAAGAAGCAGGGCGTCAAGTTCGAGACGTTCGTGTTCGACG
>CAITGX010000471.1 GCA_903892045.1 uncultured Planctomycetota bacterium
GCTCTTGCCGTCGCCGTTGCGGTCGGAGAACGGAAAGCGCGAGAGCACGACGTTGCGATTGAAGCCGTCGCTCGAGCTCGACACGTACACGTACGGCAGGTCGTAGCCCGGGGCGTACTTCTGGACCCACGCGGTGACGGCGACGTTGCCGTGGAAGGAATCGGTGCCGCCGTGGAGGAAGTCGTCGATCACGAGCGTCAGGTTCGCCACGCTGTCGACGCCGGAGCCGGTCCCGTTGCCGGAGTTGTCGGCGCATTCGGAGAGGAACACCACGTCCGGCCGCAGCGCCGCGAGCGTGCGCGCGCAGGCGGTCCAGTTGTTGGCGCCCTCCAGCTTGTCGTTCGACGAGCACAGGGCGTCCTGCACGTTCCAGCTCATCACCCGCAGGTCGCGCGGATCGACCTTGCCCCACTGCCCGGCCGCCGGCGACCACTGGGCGCTGGCGGGGCCGAAGAGCGCGAGAAGCGCGACGGCGGTGCGAACGGGGGGCATGTCGCCGTGGGACGCACGGGAGCAAGGTCAGGTTCCCAGCTTCCGTGCGAGCGGGCCTTCGAATCGAGGCCAGCCCGCCGCTATTCTCTTCCTGCGCGCTTCCCCGTCCAAATGTCGGCGTTCCCGCGCCGACCCTCGATTCCATGACTCCGCTCGACGCCCAGAATCTGCTGGTGCGCTGGTCCCCCGCATTCGACCGGCGCTTCCGCATCCCGATCCTCGCCGCAATTCTGCTGGGCGGAGTCGCACTCGTGACTTGGGGCCTGTCGGACTCCGATTCGATTCGGCGTGGCGTCGAGTGGGGTGCGCTGGCACTCTCGCCCGCGTGGCTCGGCTGGACGTGGCGCTGGGCGAGTCGCCCGCTCCACGTGCTCTCGGTCGACGCCCTCGAGCTCGAGACATCCCCTTACGGCGAGACTCCGGCAGCGCGTGACTACTACGTCAAGTTCACCGTGCGAGCGGCCTTCGTCGGATCTGCGCGCCACTGCGTCGAGGTCGTCGACCGGAAGCGCTTCCCGCGCGCGGCGCAGGTGAATGCGCAGCTCTACGGGATTCTGTTGCGCGAGACGACGTTCTGGCTCGTGCTCGACCATGCACTGCGGCCGCTCGGGATCGAGCTCTCTGACGGTCGGCGCTTTCCGCTGTAGCGCCGGGCGGAGCGAGGCTGGCCGCTGGAGCCAGCCTCGCCGCCCGACCTCGTCCGCTACGAGCCGCGCAGGTCGCGCTCGCCGCGGGGGGCCTTCATCGAGCGCACGTACATCTCCTTGCGCGCCATCGGCGACATGGCGTCCTCGGCCTCGACGAGCTGGGACTCGACGCGCTCAACCTCGTGCAGGGCCTGCTCGTCCTCGCGGGCGTGACGGCGCATCTGCGGCAGGTAGCGACTGCGCAGGCGGCGCACCTGTGCGAAGTCGCCCCGCTCGTTGAGATCAGCGCACGTGCGCTCGAGCCACGCCGCGGTGTGCTGTGCGACGAGCAGCAGGTCGGGCGGTGCGATGACGACCGGCCGCAGGTCGGTCCAACGCAGCTGCACGCTCTCGCCCAGCGTCAGCGTCTCGCCGTTCGAGGCCAGCGAGCCGGTGAGCGCCACGTGCAGGGACTGCGCGCTGCCTTCCATGCGCGGAGGTACGTCGAGCGCGATCACCACCTTGCGCGCGACGCCGGAGTAGAGCGCTCCCAGTTGGACGAGCTGCAGGCCGCCGACGACGCGCCCCGTGGTCCCGCCGAGCGGTTGCACCACGAAGTCCGCCGGAGCGTCGAGGGCGAGCTCGACGCGCTCGAGGTACACGGCGGTGAGCTCGTCGAGCTCGCCGAGCAGCACCTGCTGGATCTCGGACTCCGTGTTCGCGTGGTGGAAGCGGCCGCCGCTGCCCTCCGCGATCGCGCCGAGCTGCTCGGTCGAGTAGTCGCTACCCACGCCGACGCAGGTCGTCGAGATCCCCTGCTCGGCGCTGCGGCGCGCCATCTCCGCCAGCTGCGGCGGGGAGACCACGCCGTCGTTGGCCATGCCGTCCGAGAGCAGCACCACCGCGGCACGACGACCACTCGCGCGCGCACTGCTCGCGAGCTCGACGCCGGTGAGCCAGCCGCCCGAGAGATTCGTGTTGCCGCGCGTCACGAGGCCGCGCAGTTCCTGCTCGAGCGCTCGCACTTCCGCGCTGCCCGCGTGCACCCCGTGGGCATGGACGCGCACGTCGCTCGCGAACGTGACGGCGGACACCCGGTCGCCCTCGCGCAGGCGAGCGAGGATGCCGGCACAGGCCTGCTGCACCGCAGCGAGCTTTTCGCCCGTCATCGAGCCGGAGACGTCGAGCACGAGGTGAAGGTCGAGCGGCTGGCGCTCGCGCGCGTGCCGGGCGGACGGAGGCGCGAGCTCGCAGATGAGGTGGACGCGACCTCCCGAAGTCGGGCAGTGCGCACTGTCGAAGCGAAGGCGGAACCCGAGCGGGCTGGGATCGGAGTTGGGCATGGCGAGACTCTCTTCTGGCAAGGCCGGTGGAAGTCGGAATGCGAGAGCGTGGACAGACCGGCAGCGTCCACGCACACGCGTGCGTTCCTCGATTCGAAATCACCGTGCGGAATGCACGGAGCATTCGCTGGCCCGTGGCGCGGTGCGCAACGGGTTGTCGTTGGATCGTGCGGCGACTCGCGACGCTAGCCGGAGTCGTCGCCCGTGAGCCAGGCGCGCACTCGGCGCGCGAGGCGCTTGAGTTCAGCACTCGTCGAGCCCGCGGGTCCACGCATCGAGATGCGCAGCCGCGGAGTCACGTCGATCGTGCTCCAGACCTCGTCCTGAACTTCGTCCCGGTCTTCCGGATCCGGGTCGTCGTCGCGAGGCGCGCTGTAGTGCGGCGCCCCGAGAGAGAAGCGCGGGGGCGCTCGCTCCGCGGCCATGTCGAAGCGGGGCGCGGCGTCCTCGCGCGGCGCGGAGTGCGATCGACGGCGTCGCAGCAGGGACATGTCGAGTCCGTCGAGGGCCGCGGCCACGACGGCTTCCTCGCCCCGCGCGATGCGCGCGATCTGCTCTTCGGGCAGGTCCTCCAACAGACGTTCGAGAACCGAGAGGGGCAGCTCGCGGGGAACCGCATCGCGGATGGCCTTGAGGAAGTTGAGCCGGACGAGGTGCTCCTCCCCGTAGCTCGAGCCGCGGCCGCGCCCCCTCGGCGGAGGTACCAGTCCGCGCGCGATGTAGCTGCGGATGGTGCGCTCGGAAAACCCGGAGAGCTGCTCGAGGTCCTCGAGGCTCAGGTGGGGTTCGGCGGGCGGCTGCATGGGGGGGAACTCTAAGTCGCCATAGCGCCATGTCAAGATGGTAAATGCTGCCAATACCGCTGGCCTTCCCCAGTCGGGCCGTCGCAGGCCACGGACTCTGCCCTCGCTGCACCGGCGGGCTACGCGCCGAATACCGAGTTCGCTGCCGTGCTGGGCCACCTCCAGCACCGGCCACGGGACCCCATGAGGTTGCCAGCGTGGCTTCGGTGCGGGCTCCAGCCCGCGAGTCCACGCTCTCCTCAGTTCTCTCTCGACGCGGGACCCACTCCCGCCGGAGGCCCGTCATGCAACGGATCCCCCATTCTGCTCGCGCCCCCCTCGGCCGCTGGCCGTTCCAGCTGCCCTTGCTGCTGCTCGCCTTCGTGCTCGCCCTCGCCGCTGGCTGCAGTGACGACGACGACGATGGTCCGGCACCGCTCGCCGCCCCGGCCAACCTCACCCTGACCGCGGGAGATGGCACGGTCACCCTCGACTGGGAAGCGGTCGCCGGCGCCGACAGCTACTGCATCTATTGGGACACCGAGCACGGCGTCACCGAGCAGGCCCAGAACCGCTTCGAGAACCACGAGCAGAACCAGTACACGGTGTCTGGACTCGAGAATGGCCAGCACTACGTGTTCCGCGTCCGCGCCCGCGACCAGGTGCGCAACCGTGACAGCGAGCTGTGCCCCGAGTGCGACATCGTCCTGCCGCCGGGCCCCGTGACGACCCTGAGCATCGCGGTGGCGGACAGCACCGTGACCCTCCAATGGGATCCGGTTCCGGGCGCGACCAGCTACGACCTCTACCGCGGCACCGAGCCGGGCGTGACGCCCGGCAACGGCACCCTGTTCCCCAACGTGACCTCGCCGTACGAGGACACGACGGTCGTGAATGACACGACCTACTACTACGTCCTCGAAGTGGTCGGGGAAGGCGGACGCTCCCCGGCCTCGGGCCAGATCTCGGGCACTCCGCTCCACCCGATCGGCGCGCCCGTGGGCATCACGGTGGCACTGGTCGAGGAGACCACCAGCACCCTGCTGATCTCGTGGTCGCCGCCGCTGATTGGTACGGCGGATTCCTACAACCTGTACTGGGACACGGCGCCGGGAGTGACCACGGCGGACAACGTGCTCCAAGGGGTCGTGTCGCCCTACGTCCACTCCGGCCTCGCAGGCCAGACGACGCACTACTACGCGCTCACCGCGGTCCACGGCGGAGTCGAGAGCGAACTCTCCTCCGAGGCTGCGGGCACTCCGCATGGTCCGCCGGCCGGCGGCGGCGGTGGCGGTGGCGGAGGTGGCGGTGACGAGGGGCTCGGCAACAACCTGTCGTTCCCGCTGCTGTTCGCGGACGGCTACGGCCTCGGTGGCCTGCCCATCGACGGCACGGTCAGCCCGTGGATGGACTACAACACCGGGTTGCGGCCGACCTCGACGGAAGTGCTGGCGAGCTTCCCGTACCTCGATCCGGCCAATGCCTACGTGCTCAACGGTCAGCACTACTGGGAGCAGAAGACCGAGAGCACCTGGCAGGCCCACTGGCGCAACGGCGCAGGCACGCCTCAGGAGGTCTACCTCGACTGGGGCGACAACCTGACGAGCGCGTCGCTGCGGACGAACTCGCCACTGCGCATCGAGGCGACGCTCTACAAGGATGACCCCTCGGACCCGCTGGACGCATACCAGATGACTCTGCTCTATGGCTCGGGCCAGACCGAGATGCAGGGCACCAACGGCGTCACGGCCCAGTCGACCCTGCGCACCGTGATGGCCTTCAACGCGCGCCTCACGATCGAGAAGCTGCTCGGACCGGGTGGTGCGGTCGACAACACGGTGACCCCGTTCAGCATGTCGGCCTACGAAGGCCTCGGCGGAGACGGCCCGGGCCGCTTCGGTCCTGAGGTCAACGTCGGCGGCAAGCTGGTGTATGGATACATCCTGCGCCTCAAGAACTGGAATCTGACCGAAGCGCAGCGGCTCGGCTGGTGGCGCATCACGTTCTCGCTCGATGCGCAGTCGGTCCTGCCCGGCGCCACCCTGCCGGACAACGTGACCATCACCGCCCTCGACGCCAGCGAGACGCTCGCGACGCTCGCGCCCAACGGAAAGTCGAGCTCGATCGAGGTCGAGTTCACGCAGTAGGTGGAAAAAAGTTCCACCTGAAGACCCGCCGCCGGGCTAGTCAGGCCCGGTGGCGGCTCGCTTTCTTGCCCTAAAAGCAATTTCCTACCTTGAGCCACGGATCTCCAGAAACGAGACCCGCGTCCTGTGGAGATGACAGGGGCTTCATCTGGGGAAGCCCGTGGACCGAAAGACCTTCCTGCGGGATCGCCGTCTGCGACTGCCACTTCGACCCGCCAACCACTCGCCATCGAGCTTCGAACCTTCATGAACCTGAACCGCATCCGGAACCTGATCCTGTGCTCCGCACTGCCCCTCTTCGCGCTCGGCTGCAGCGGCGGCGGGGACGACAACGGGGGTGGCAGCAGCACCACGGTCTCGACCGACCTCCTCATCACCGACGCCACGGTGGACGGACTGCTCTCGTTCACGGTCAAGGTGCAGTCGCTGCGCCTAGTGAACAGCGCGACGGGCGCACTCACGCCCAACGTGCTCGAGGAGGACCTCGCGATCGAGCTGATCGGCGCCGGGCTCGCCCCGCGCTGGGTCAGCCGCGCGCGCCTGCCCGTCGGCACCTATAGCGGCGTGCAAGCGACGCTCGAGGACACCGCGACGCCCGTCGCGCTGAACCTCTCCGGCGCACCGGTCGCCGTCACGCAGGTCGCATCGACCTTCACGACCAACTTCGCCGCGCCCCTGACCGTGGTCGCCGGCAACTTCCCGCAGATCGTGCTCGACATCGACCTCAGCGCCTCGCTCACGGGCGACGTCGCCACGCCGCCGATCGTCTTCAACCCCACCGGCATCGTCACGACGCAGGCCAACGCGACCCTGCCGATCGGCATCGACGAGGTCGAAGGCGTCGTGCGCTCGGTCAACGGCACCACGGACTTCGTCGTCGACGCCTTCGCCGATGACGACCGCACGGTGGCGCTCGGCCAGATCACGATCACGCCCTCGCCGACGGCCCTCTTGCTCGACGACAGCGGCATCGCCTACGCCAACGTGGGCGCCTTCTTCGCGGCGCTCACGCCCAACGTGGCCAACGTCGAAGTGCACGGCAGCCTCGTGAACGGTGGCATCCTCGCCACCCGCATCGAAGTCGAGGACGCCGGCGGCGGTGTCGCCTACACGGTCAAGCTCGAGGGCATCGCCCAGAACGTCGACACGACGACGAACACCTTCGACCTGCTCGTGATCGAAGTCGAGAAGGGCGGCAGCATCGCGAACCCGCTGCTGTCGCTGCTCGGCAACCCGATCGCCTGCGACTACGACGACGCCACGACCCTGTTCCTGCTCGACGAGAACGTCCCGACCACGGAGACGAGCCTCGTGAGCGGCCAGCGCATCAAGGCCAAGTTCGCCAGCTTCACCGCCGAGCCCTTCCGTGCGGTGGCGGTCGAGGTCGAAGGCCAGCCGGAGTTCGAAGGCGTGATCACGAGCATCGCGGGACTCCCCGGCTCGCTGGTGATGAACCTGCTGCCTGGCAACCTCGCCCTCGGTGGCTCGGTCGCGACGACCACGACGGACGTCATCGTCGACCTCACCGGCAGCTCGCTGTTCCTCGATACCGAGGGCGACCCGGTTCTGACGACCTCCCAGCTCAAGACCGGTCTGCGACTGGAAGTTCGCGGCGCGATCAGCGGCCCGAACACGGCGCCGACGGTCGTGGCCGACCGCACCAAGATCCACGCCGGCCGCGCACGCGGCTTCGTGACCTCGATCTCGCCCAACGTGAACCAGTTCACGTTCACCATCGCGCAGATCGAGGACTCGTTCGGCACGAGCGTCACGGTCGGTCCGGCGACGGCGACGATCGACGCGGCCTGCTACTTCGACGACGAAGCCTCCAACGCGAGCGAGTTCTACGCGCTGTTCAACGGCCTGCAGCAGGGCGAGTCCCTCGAGGTCGAGGTCCACGGGATCGGCATCGTGAACCCGAACGAGATCCAGGCCTACGAGATCGAGGCGCAGATCGACGATTGATGCGGCCGGGCCCGCGACGCGGGCCAGCGCTTCGACAGGACGCGGGGGTCGTTCGCTTCGGCGGATGACCCCCGCGCCCCTTGGGACGGCCCGTCGACGGGCCGAACGCTGCCAGATCGCCCCCCATCGCTTAGCCTCGGGACCATGCCCGGCCACGCCCTCGCGCTCCTGCTCGCCCTGCAGGGATCGAACCTGCCCCCGCTCGCGCCCGTCATCACGGAGCCGGTCGCCAACGGCGCCACGGTGAGCGCCGCCGACGTGCACATGGAGACGGCGCCGTTCTCGGATCCCAACGCGGGCGACACGCACTTCTGCACGGACTGGGAGATCTGGACGGCAGGGCTCGCCGAGCGCGTCTGGTTCACGAGCTGCATCCAGGGCGTCGAGCGCACGCACACGCACTTCGGTGACGGCAGCTTCGTCGGCTCGCACTCCGGACGCAGCGAGCTGTTCCCTTCGTCGAACTACGTGCTGCGCGTGCGCCACTCCGACGACAGCGGCGATCCGGCCACGCGCTGGAGCCCGTGGGCGCAGCGCAGCTTCGTCACGGGCGCGGCCACGGCCACCTTTGCACTCGAGCTCGAGGATCTCGCGCTCACGCCCCCGGCGCGCTGGACTGCGGCAGCGTCGCTCGCTCCGATCGTGCTGCCCGGCGGCTCGACGCCCGCCCAGCTCCGCATCGAGAGCGCAGCAGGCATGTTGCTGTACGAGATCCGCGGAGGCTCGAGCGGCAACGTTCAGGTCGACCAACCGGCGCTCTCCATGCATGAGCCCGTGCGGCTGCGCATCGTCGCGGGCTCCACCGGCATGCAGCTTCCCGGGAGCGACCTCGCCGTCGTCGACGCGCACTGCGAACGCCACACGCTGTACCTTCCGGCCATCTCGCTGTCCGCCGGCTCGACCCAGTTGCTGTGGGTCGCCCAGAGCGGAGCGACCTACGTCGCGAACGCCGCGCAGACTGCGCCGAACTTCTCGAGCCTCGCGCGCGCGCCAAGCCCCCCGTGGAGCGCGCGCCAGCCGGGCTTCGCGGTCGAGGTCGTCGCCACCGGCTTCCAGCTGCCCGTCAACATCGCCTTCAAGCCGAATGCCGGCAACGCCCCGACGGACCCGCTGCTCTACGTCACCGAGCTGCACGGCAAGATCAAGGTTGTGCAGCGCAACCGCGCGGTCGGGACCTATGCGTCCAACCTGCTGAACTTCAACCCGACGAGCGCGTTCCCCGGCTCGGGCGAGCAAGGCGTCACCGGCATCGTGGTCGATCCCGCGAGCGGCGACGTGATCGCGGCGATGCTCTACGCGCCGATCGCAAACCCCGCGAACCACAACCCCAAGCTCGTGCGCTTCTCGAGCACGGACGGCGGACGCACCGCCGCGGTCGCGACGACGATCCTCGACATGCCGGGCGAGACCCAAGGGCAGTCGCACCAGATCTCGAACCTGACGCTGCTGCCCGATGGCACGCTGCTCTGCCACATGGGCGACGGCTTCGACGCCGCCACCGCCCAGAACCTCAGCTCGTTTCGCGGCAAGATCCTGCGTCTGCGGCTCGACGGCACGCCCGTCCCGTCCAACCCCTTCTACAACGCGGCCGATGGCCTCACCGCACGCGACTACGTCTACGCGTACGGCGTGCGCAACCCCTTCGGCGGCGAGTGGCGCGCGAGCGACGGAGCGCACTACATCGTGGAGAATGGGCCGAGCATCGACCGCTTCGCGAAGCTCGTCGCCGGTCGCAACTACCTGTGGGACGGCAGCGATGCGTCCATGGCGAACTTCGCCCTCAAGAACTGGAATCCCGCGGTCGGCCCCGTGAACCTCGCCTTCGTGCAGCCGCAGACCTTTGGCGGCAGCGGGTTCCCTGCCGTGCATCAAGACCACGCCTTCGTGACCGAGTCGGGGCCCACCTACGCCTACGGCCAGAACTCGCAGGGCAAGCGCATCACCGAGTGGATTCTCGATGCGAACGGCGCGCTCGTCGCGGGTCCGATCCCGTTCGTCGAGTACACCGGCTCGCGGCGCGCGACCGTCTGCGGGCTCGAGGCCGGTCCCGATGGTCTCTACTTCACCGACCTGTACGCGGATGCGGCGAGCAGCCCAACGACGAGCGGCGCCAACCTGCTGCGCGTGTTCCATCGCGAGCTCCCCGACTGCAATGGCAACGGCAACGACGATGCCTGCGACCTCGTCAGCGGCACCAGTCCCGACAGCGACCTCAACGGTCTGCCCGACGAGTGCGACTGCCGCGGTTCGAGCTACTGCCTGCCGCTGCAGAACAGCGCGGGCTGCACGCCTGCGATCTCCGCCACGGGCTCGGCCACGCTGTCCGCCCCCGATGACTTCGTCGTGCGCGCCAGCAACGTGCTCAACAACCGGCAGGGCCTGCTGATGTGGGGCACGAGCAGCGTACTCGCTCCGCTCGGCGCGGGATTCCGCTGCGTGGGCGCACCCGTGCGACGCATGGCCGTGCAGAACTCGGGCGGCTCGGCCACGGGCAGCGACTGCAGTGGGACCTATGCGCAGCCGTTCTCGGACGCGCTGGTCGCGGCCAACGGATTCCTCGCCGGACAGGTGCTCTACTTCCAGTGGTGGTCGCGCGACAACGGCTACGCCGCGCCCGACAACATCGGCCTGACGGACGGCCTGCGCGTGATGGTGTGCCCGTGAGGCTCGCCGCGACGACTCTGCTCGTCGCTCTCGCCGCGTGCAGCGCGACGCCCGAGCGGCCGCGCGAGCCGTTCGTCGTCGTCCTCGGAACCGCGCAGGACGGTGGCTTCCCGCAGGTCGGCTGTCGGGAGCCCGCGTGCGCTCGCGCGCGCGACGACGAGGATCACCGGCGACTCGTGACCTCGCTCGCGCTCGTCGATCCCCGCTCAGGAAGGCGCTGGCTCTTCGACGCGAGCCCCGACCTGCGCGAGCAGGTCGAGCGTCTCGAGCCTCTCGCGCCGCTCAGGACGGAGGGCGGCGCGCGGCCCCCGCTCTTCGACGGCATCTTCCTCACGCACGCGCACATCGGCCACTACGTCGGCCTGTCGCTGCTCGGCCGCGAGGTGTACGGCGCACGCGACGTGCCGGTGTGGTGCACGCAGCGCATGGGCGCCTTCCTGCGCGCCAACGGCCCTTGGAGCCTGTTGGTCGACACGCGCGCCATCGAGCTGCGCGAGATCGAGACGGGCACGACCGTCGCGCTGGCGCCCGATCTCAGGGTCGAGGCCCTGCGCGTGCCCCACCGCGACGAGTTCAGCGACACGCTCGCATTCATCGTGCGGAGCCCGTCCCGTTCCGTCGCCTATCTGCCGGACATCGACAAGTGGGAGCGCTGGGAGCTGCCTCTGGAGCGTTTCCTCGCGAGCGTCGATGTCGCGCTGGTCGACGGCACGTTCTACGCGGACGGAGAGCTCCCCGGTCGCGCGATGTCCGAGATCCCGCATCCGTTCATCGCGGAGACGCTCGCTCGTCTCGCGGCGGCGCCCGCGGAGCTGCGCCGCAAGGTCGTGTTCACGCACCTGAACCACACCAATCCGGCCTGTGATCCGCACGGGGCCGCAGCTCGCGCGATCCGGAACGCCGGCCTGCGCGTCGCGCGCGAGGGTGAGGTGCTCTCGCTCGGCGCGGACTAGCTCGCGAAGAGCTTGGGCAGCTCGGTGGCGAGGGTGAAGCACCCCATCGCGCCCATGGCGAGCGTGACGAGCCACGCGAGCACTTCCAGCGTGCGCGGCAAGGACAGCGCGCTGCGGCGCGAGGCGACGAGCATCGCAGCGAGTCCGAGCGGCAGGATCAGGCCGTTCAGCGCTCCCGCGAGCACGAGCACCTTCACGGGCTTGCCCACGGCGAGGAACACCGCGGTCGAGAGCGCCACGAAGGCGAGCAGCATCGGTCGCCGCGCATCGTCCAGTCCCGGTCGCAGCGTGCGCAGGAACGACACCGACGTGTAGGCCGAACCGACCACGGAAGTGATCGCCGCCGACCACATCACGAGCCCGAACAGCCTGCGACCCGTGGCGCCTGCCGCGCCCTCGAACACCGCCGCCGCCGGATTCGCCGCACCCGCGAGCGAGACACCGCCGACGACCACGCCGAGCGCCGCAAGGAACAGCAGCCCGCGCATGGCGGAAGCGACACCGATGCCGAGCATCGCCGAGCGCGTCGCCAGGGCGACTCCGGACTCGCCCCGCGCTCCTGAGTCCAGCAAGCGGTGCGCGCCCGCAAAGGTGATGTAGCCACCGACCGTACCACCGACGATCGTGACGATCGCGAGGGGATCGATGCGCTCCGGCAGCACCGTGCGCACGAGCGCGTCACCGACCGGCGGCCGCGATGCGAAGGCCACCCAGCTCATCAGCGCCAGCATCACCGTACCGAGCGCCTGAGCGACGCGATCCATGGCCCGCCCCGCCTCGCGCGAGAGGAACAGCAGGATCGCGAACGCCGCCGACAAGGCCGCGCCCCAGCGCACGTCGAGGCCCAGCAGAGCCTCGAGACCGAGGCCAGCTCCGGCGACGTTGCCGATGTTGAAGGCGAGACCGCCGAGCGCGACCAGCAGCGCGAGCGCCGTGCCGAGCCCGGGCGCCACGGAGTTCGCCACGTCCTGCGCCGGCCGACCCGCGCCGACTACGGTGCGCCAGATCGCGAGTTGCGCGACAAGATCAATGACGATCGACGCAAGGATCGCGAAACCGAAGCTCGCGCCCAATTGCCCGGTGAACACCGCGGTCTGCGTGAGGAATCCCGGCCCGATGGCGGACGTCGCCATCAGGAAGGCCGCGCCCACGAGCGCGCTGCGCCCCACACGAGACTCGTCGGCGTTCATGGCCGTCGCGGCGGACTCGACCGCAGTGCTTGCGCAGCTTCCGCGGACACGGCGTCTGCGCCGCGTACCAGCTGCTCGAGCAGCGCGCGTCCGCGACTCGCAAGCCGCACGTCCGGATGCGCGAGCGCCTCGCGCGCCACACCGAGCGAGCGAGCTCGGTCGTAGCTGCCGAACAGACGCGTCGCCACGTCGAGCTCGATGTCGAGTGCTTCGGATGCACGCCCCTTGGCTCGCAGCTCGCTTGCCCACAGGATGCGCAGCAGCGGGTCTTCCGGTCGCGCGCGCCACTCGCGCTCGATCAGCTCCGAGCGTGCCGCGGATTCACCGCGTCGCTCGAACACGAGTGCGCGCAGTCGCACGGACTCCGCGGTGCCGCTCTGGCAGCGCTGCAGCGCGCGGTCGGCGGCGTCGACGCAGGCCGCGCGCGCTTCGCCGGAGAGCATCGCGCTCCGCGCGAGCTCCGTCGCCGCCAGCCGCTCGAGCGAGAGGTCCCGCGAGCGCGTCCAGTCCTCCACGAAGGGCTTGGCGGCCGCATCATGCAAGGCTTGCTCCGCGCGCGCGGCCGCGGAACCATGCCACAGGGCCGCCGCAGCGAGATCGCCCTCCCGCTCGGCGAGCCGCGCCAGCTCGCTCGTTGCGATCCAGCGCGCTTCCTGCACCTCCTCGATCACGACCTGCGTCCCGGGGTACGAGACGTCGGGCGTCGCGAGCGCACGTTCGTAGAAGCCCTGCGCACCGGCGGGATCTCGCTCGGCCAGCAACAGCGCGTGATCGACCAACGCGTAGGCGGACTTCGGTGAGCGAGCTGCCTGCGCCTCGAACAGAGCCTCCGGCGTGGCCCACACTCGCACTTCGCGCCACGACAGCGCTCCGAGTGCGAGCAGCAGCGCCGCCAGCGCTCCACGCCCCCATGCGCGCGAGCCCAAGGGCAACGCGAGCGCCAGTGCGAGCCCGACAAGTCCGGGCACGACGAAGCGCGAGGCCGCGATGGCGCCCGTGGAGACGAGCATGTTGGACGTCGGCAGCCACGCGACGAGGAACAGCGCGAGCCCGAAGCAAAGCTCGCGCCGTCCGCGCCGCAGCGCGAGCGCGGCGCCGACGAGCAGCGTCGCGAGCGTCGCGAGGCCGAGCAAGGCACGCGGATCGGCGAGTCCGTGCGCCGGCGACACGTCCTGATGACCGACCACCGACAGCGGGGCCACTGGCCAGAGCACGAGCGGCAGCGTGTGCTGCGCGAGTGCGGCGAGCGCGCTCGCGACACGCTCGATCGTGCCAAATCCCGCGTACACCGGGTCATCGACGCTGGCTAGGCTCCCGAGCACGGCGACTCGCAGGCCGAGCGCGAGCGCGACTCCGATGGCGGACCAGCCGAGCGCGCGCAGCACGCGTCCAGACCGGCCTTCGTCGCTCCGCAGTGCCTCGAACAGCAGCGCGAACGGCACGACGAGCACGCCCGACTCCTTCGACAGCGTCGCAAGCGCGGCCAGCAGACCCGCGACGACCGCGGATGCGATTCCCGCCTTACTTCCTACGAGCAGCGCGGCCGTGGTGAAGACCATCGCGAGCAGGTCCGCATGCCCAACCTGGCCGCCGGCGAGCTCCGCATTCGCCGGATGCACGAGCGCGAGAGCCGCCGCGAACCATGCGATCCCTCGCCCGCTCGCGAGCGACGCGCAGAGCCGCACGAGCAGCTCGAAGCGCAGCCAGGCGACCAGGCCGAGCAGCGCCACGTTGCTCGCGTTGATCCACGTCGGCGCACCGTCGCCGAGCGCGCGCAGCGCCGCGAGCGACACGAGCGGCACGGGGCGGTAGAGGCCGCCGGGCCGCCCCGTACCCTCCCACCAGTCGAGCGACGCGATGCGCAGCGGCTCGAACGGCGAGAGCAGCGCGTTGTCGCGCACCACGAGCGCCCCATCGAGCACGTAGCCCGCGGGAATCGCCGCCCCCCAAACGAGGAACGCGAGCGCCACGAGCGCCGGACCCGCGAGGCGCGCGGCCCGACCCGTCGTCCCGTCCATTGCCTGCGACATGGCGCCCGAGGATAGCCCGCGACGCTCGCGCCCGGCCGCCGCGATGCTCATAATCTCCGGCCCCCATGGCACGCACGAAGAGCACGAGTGGCAAGCAGGCCTCCTCCCGCGTCGTGAACGTCGGCTTCACGCAGATGCGCTGCGTCGAGGACGTCGCGACCAACCGCAAGCACCAGGCCGCCCTGATCGAGGCGGCGGCGAGGAAGGGTGCGCAGGTGGTCTGCACGCAGGAGATGTTCACGAGTCAGTACTTCTGCCAGATCGAAGACCACCGCTTCTTCAAGCTCGCGGAGACGATCCCCGGCCCGACGACGGACCTGTACTGCAAGCTCGCGAAGAAGCACGGCATCGTGATCGTCGCCAGCCTGTTCGAGAAGCGCGCCAGCGGGCTCTACCACAACACCGCGGCCGTGATCGACGCCGACGGCTCGCTGATGGGCGTGTATCGCAAGATGCACATCCCCGACGACCCGCTGTACTACGAGAAGTTCTACTTCACGCCCGGCGACCTCGGCTTCCGCACCTGGAACACGCGCCACGCGAAGATCGGCGTGCTGATCTGCTGGGACCAGTGGTACCCCGAGGGAGCGCGCCTCACCGCGCTGCAGGGCGCCGAGATCCTCTTCTACCCGACCGCGATCGGCTGGCACCCGAGCGAGAAGGCCGAGTACGGCGAGGCGCAGCACGACTCGTGGGAGCTGATCCAGCGCTCGCACGCCGTCGCCAACGGCTGCTACGTCGTGGCGCCCAACCGCATCGGCCACGAGCACATCCTCGGGCTCGACGGCAAGCCCGTGAACGCCGACGGCATCCAGTTCTGGGGCCAGTCGTTCATGGCCGCGCCCAATGGGCAGGTGCAGTACCGCGCGAGCGTCGACAAGGAAGAGGTGATCGTGCAGCCCGCCGACCTCGACAAGGTCGAGTTCAGCCGCACGCACTGGCCGTTCCTGCGCGACCGACGCATCGACGCCTACGACGGCATCACGCGCCGTTTCGCGACCTGACCATGGCCGCGCGCAAGCCCAAGCTGCTCGCGGGCACTCCGGTGCAGCACGGCTGGACGTTCCCGGCCGAGTGGGAACGCCACAGCGGCACGTGGTTCAGCTGGCCGCGACCGGAGGGCATCTCGTTCCCCGACAAGTACCACACGGTCCCGGCGAACCTCGCCGCGATCGTGCGCGAGATCGCGCCGCGCGAGCTGGTGCACATCAACGTGCCCAACGGCAACTACGAGCGCATCGTCGCCGAGCAGCTCGTCGCCAACGGCGTGAAGCGCGCGTGGCTCGGCAAGCGTGTCCGCTTCCACCGCATCCCCACCAACGAGGCGTGGTGCCGCGACCACGGCCCGGCGTTCCTCGTGAAGCCCGGGCGCGGCGGGAAGCGGCGCCTCTCGATCGTCGACTGGGGCTTCAACGCGTGGGGCGGCAAGTATCCGCCGTGGGATGCCGACGACGCGGTCCCGACGCGCGTGGCCGAGCTGATGGCCGCCGGCGACACGTCGATCGAGGGCCAGCTCGACGGCCTGTGGCTGCCGCGCCACGACGGCGCGCCGATCGTGATGGAAGGCGGCTCGGTGGAGTTCGACGGCCGCGGCACGGTGCTCACGACCGAAGGCTGCCTGCTGCACAAGAACCGCAACCCGCACATGAAGCGCCGCGACATCGAGCGCGCGCTGTGCGAGTGGTACGGCGCGACGCGCGTCCTGTGGCTCGGCGAGGGCATCGTCGGCGACGACACCGACGGCCACATCGATGACCTCGCGCGCTTCCTCGACGAGCGCACGATCCTGACCACGATCGAGCCCGACCCGCGCGACGAGAACCACGAGCTGCTCGCCGACAACCTGCTGCGCCTGCAGTTCCTGCGGGATCCCGACGGCCGGCCCTACGACATCGTCACCGTGCCGATGCCCGGCACGGTCGAGCACGACGGCCAGCGCCTGCCCGCGACCTACGCGAACTTCCTGTTCGTCAATGGCGCACTGCTCGTGCCGACCTATCGCCATCGCAGGAACGACGCCGAGGCGCTCGACACGCTCCAGCGCTTCTACGGCCGCTCGCGCAAGGTGATCGGCATCGACTGCACCGAGCTCATCTGGGGCCTCGGCGCGATCCACTGCCTCTCGCAGCAGCAACCCGCGAGCTAGCTGCCGGAGCTCGCGCGCTTGCGCAGGGCGCGCACCACAGTGTTGTGGTCCTCGAAGAACTGCAGGCCCTGGATCACGAGCAGCACGAGGCCGACGACCACGAACACGAGCACCTCGCCGAGCACCCACAGGGTCACCTGCGTGCTCGAGCTCGTGAGTGCAGGCTCGACGCCCGTGCGTCGGGCGAGCTCCGCGCGCGCCGCGCAGACTTCGCTGAGCATCAGCGCGCCCACCACGATCGCGCCGACGAGCGCCACGAAGCCGATTCCGAAGCTCGCCGTTGCCGCCCCGACAAGCGACGCGACCACGTACGTCCAGAACTGCCACTCGAAGTTCGGCGCCGCGCCCGGCAGTTCGCGCCGGTAGGCCTGTGCGCACTGGTAGAAGCGCACGATTCCGTAGATACCGCAGGTCAGAAAGCTCAGCAGGATCACTCCGCCGGCTCCGTATTCCTCGAGCGGCGGCGCGGGCATCGGCACGGCACGCGGCGGCGGCGGCTCGCTCGCGAGCGAGGCGCCCGTCGCGGGGCAGAAGGACGCTCCGACGTGGGCAGGCTGGCCACAGTGCGGACAGAACGCGCTCATGCTCGGACGCTCCTCAGTGCGGGTCTGCGGGATGTGCCTCGTCGGCGAGCGCGGCGGCCTCCTCGGTGCCGAGCCATGCAATGACGAGGCCGCGCGCGAAGTAGAGGATGGGCGTCATCACCACCGCGAGCGCGAACTTGTAGATGTAGTTGGTGAGCGCGATGCGCCCGGCCTGACCCGCGCTCATGTGCTCGTCGCCGGCGAGCGCCGGCAGCAGGTAGAACGCGAGGTAGATCACGATCAGCGTGTCGATCAGCTGGCTCACGACCGTGCTGCCCTGTGCGCGCAGCCAGATCATCTTCCCGCCCGTGCGGTGGCGCAGCCACGAGAACACGGCCACGTCGACGAACTGCCCGAGTGCGAAGGCCACGAGGCTCGCGATCGTGATGGTCCACGTCGCGCCATAGGCGAGCTCGTAGGCCTTGTGCGCCGACTCCGAGTCGATGCCCGGCGTGAAGCTCACCGTCGGCGCCGCCGCCGCCCCGATCACGACCGGCTGCAGCACGATGTTCACGGCGATCGCGAGCCACGTGAACGTGCGCACGATGCGCTTGCCGAAGTACTCGTTGACGAGGTCCGTGAGAATGAATGTCAGCGGAAAGGCGATGATGCCCGCCGTCGCGACGAAGGTCTCGCCCTCGAGGCCGAGATCGCTCGGCGCGAGCCCGAACAGCGTGAACTCCCACAGCTTGTTGCCGAGGAAGTTCGCCGCCACGAAAAAGCCCGTGAAGAGCGCCAGCGAGGCCATCAGGAGCGTCTCGCGCTTCGATCCACGTCGGGCTTGTTCCATGGGGAGACGATAGCCCCGCCACGCGCCCCACGCCACGCAGCGCTGGGCTGGACTGGGCGCGAGCCCGTGAGTCCTCCGTCGGCCGAGCGGCACTTCCTCGCGGGATTCCGCGACACGCAGCGGAGCCGTTTCGCGTCGCACCCTGCCCGCGTCACTCGATGCGCGACCGCTCGAACACCGCTCGACGCGTTCCTGCGCTGCCGCAGTCTCGAAAGGCACAGTGATTCCGCCTCTGCGAAGCGCTTGCTCGCGCGCACGCTCGCGACGTCGACTTCGACGAGCTCTCCGCCGCGCCCGCCGAGTCCGCACCTCACGGATCGCCGCCACGTCACACGAGCTCGTCCGACGGCGCGCCGCACGCTCTCGTCGAGCACGGGCCCCACCCTCGCGACAGCGACACCTCAGCCCTTGATGCAAGCGACGGGCTCGAGCCGCGCGACGCGACGCGCCAGTCCGGCTCGCTCGGCGATCTCGACCACGCGATGCACATCCTTGTAGGCCTCGGGCGCTTCCTCCGCGATGCCACGGAAGGACGGACTGCGCACGACGATGCCGCGCTCGGCGAGCTCGTGCACGAGGGTGGAGCCCGTCCAGCGGCGCAGGGCCTCGTTGCGGCTCATCGCTCGCCCGGCGCCATGGCAGGCGGAGCCGAAGGCGCGCTGACTCGAAGCGGACGTCCCGGCGAGCACCCACGAGCCGGTTCCCATGCTGCCGCCGACGAGCACCGGCTGCCCAGCTCCCCGCAGGTCCAGCGGAAGCTCCGGATGGCCGGGCCCGAGCGCGCGCGTCGCGCCCTTGCGATGCACGAAGAGCGTGCACTCGCGGCCGTTCACCTCGTGCCGCTCTTCTCGGCAGGTGTTGTGCGAGACGTCGTAGAGCAGCGGCAGCTCGTGCTGCTGGAACAGCCGTGCGAACACGAGTCGCACGATGTGCGTGATGACCTGCCGGTTCGCGAGCGCGCAGTTGCTCGCCGCGCGCATGGCGCCGAGGTAGCGCCGACCGAGCTCGGAGCGCAGCGGCGCACACGCGAGCTCGCGGTCGGGCAGCTCGATGCCGAAGCTGCGGGCTGCACCCAGCATCTCGCGCAGGTAGTCCGTGCCGACCTGGTGCCCGAGCCCGCGCGAGCCACAGTGGATCGTGACCACGACTTCGCCTTCGACAAGCCCGAACGCCGCAGCCGCGCGTGCGTCGAGCACCTCGGCGACGTGCTGCACCTCGAGGTAGTGGTTCCCCGAGCCCAGCGTCCCGACCTCGGCGCGCTGCCGCTCGCGCGCATGCAGCGAGACGCTGCCCGGATCCGCGCCCTCGACGCAGCCGCGCTCCTCGATGCGCTCGAGATCAGCTTCGCAGCCGAACTCGTGCTTCACGGCCCAGCGCGCGCCGCCGGCGAGAAGCATGTCGAGCTCGTGGTCGGAGAGACGCAGCCGACCGCCACGCCCCATGCCGCAGGGCACGGAGTCGAACAGCGCATCGGCGAGCTCGACACGTCGCGCGTGGACGACCGCGCGCGGCAGTCCCGTGAGCAGCATGCGCACGCCGCAGGAGATGTCGAAGCCGACGCCGCCAGCCGATATGACTCCGCCCTGCTCGGGATCGAAGGCCGCCACCGCGCCGATCGGGAAGCCGTAGCCCCAGTGCGCGTCGGGCAGCGCGTAGCAGGCACCGACGATGCCCGGCAGACTGGCGACATGCCGGGCCTGCTCGAGCGCGCGCTCGTCGAGCCCCTCGAGCAAGGTCGCATCCGCGTACAGCACGACCGGAACGCGCATCGCGCCCGTGGCGGGAACCCGCCACTCCCACGCGCTCCTCCGCTCGACACCCACGACGTTCACTGGATCGCCTCCTAGACGTCGACCACGCACTGCGCGATCCACTGGCCGTCCTCGCGCTGCGTGACACGGAGCTCCGTGCACGTCGCCGCCTTGACCTCGACCGCCGGCTGGTGCCGCGCGAGCTCCACGCGCTCGCCAAAGGCCCGCGCCCGCAGGTGCAGCCCGTCGATGCGCACCTCGAAGCACGTGAATACGAGTCCGTGCGCCGACATCTGGAACACGAGCTCGTTCAGGAAGTCGAGCAGCAGGAGCTCGAGATCCTCCGCACAGCACTCGATGTCGACCTCGCAGTCCTGCTCGACGGTCCCAAGGTCCACCACCACGCTCGCCAGCGCCCGCGCCGCCTCCTCGAACGCCTCCGCCGCACTGGCGCCATAGCCCCGCACTCCGACATCCGCCCCGTGCTCGAACGTCTCGAAGCGCCCCGTCCCCACCCCCGCCCTGCCGACTCCCGTCTCCACGCTCCCCTCTCGCCCGCCCCGCCCCCCACTCGCACTCCCCCGAGTGAGCACCCCCCGCGCCCCGCTGTGAGTAGCGAGTCCCCGATTCCGCGGCTCCGCTGGTCATCAACCGCCTTGCGAGAATTCGCCAGAGCGCTTACCGTGCTGCGGTTCCCGTCGTCCCCCCGCGGAGCTTCCCTCGATGCGCCTGCCGATTCTCTCGGTGTCGTTGCCGATTCTGTCCACGCTCGCCCATTCCCAGACTCTGACCGATGTCGCCAGCCGCCGCGCGGGAATCCCCGTCGAAGGCAACGGCGCGAGCACTCAGGTGCAGATTTCCGCGGACACTCGCTCCCTCGTCTTCACGAGCACCGCGAGCAATCTCGTGTCCGGCGACACGAACGGTGCGGCCGACGTGTTCCTGCGCCGATTCGACCGGGACACGCTAGAAATCGTCAGCGTCAGCACTTCAGGCGAACTGGGCAACGGTGCCTCGGAGCGCGCGTCCTATGGTCAGATCTATGATCGCGTCGTCTTCGAGAGCGACGCATCGAACCTGGTCGCGGGCGACACGAACGCAGTGCGGGACATCTTCGTGCGTAACACAGCCCAACAGAGCACCGTTCGTATCAGCACGGGCCTCAATTTCGAAGCGAACTTGCCGTCGCGCAAGGCGCGGATCAGTCCGAGTGGCAGTTTCGCCGTATTCGAGAGCGACGCGTGGAATCTGACGCCGTTCGACGGCAATGCTTCGCCCGACGTCTTCTCCGTCAACCTCAACACGCCGTCCCCTTCTGTCGGTCTCATCAGCTGGGGACCGCAGGGCAACCCTGGCAACGCAGGCTCCTTCGCCCCGTGCGTGGCGGATAACGGAGCCATCGCGTTCGAGAGCCTCGCGAGCGACCTCGTGCCGAATGACAGCAACGGCAAGCGCGACGTCTTCTGCTCGGCGGCCAGCCCCCGGCGCGTGAGCGTCTCGACCAGCGGCCTGCAAGGCAACGGAGACTCGTGGGGGGCTTGCATCTCCTCGGACGGCCGCTACGTCGCCTTTGTCAGTGATTCCACGAATCTCGTACCCGGCGACACCAACGGTCACGCGGATATCTTCGTTCGCGACCTGCAGTTCAACACCACGTCGATCGAGAGCTTGACTTCGATGCGCATCGCGACGAACGGACCGTCGTCGAGTCCCTCCCTAGGAAATAGTGGCCGCTATTTGGCCTTCCAATCCGCCGCGACCAATCTTGCTGATTCAGACAGCAATTCGGCGGATGACATCTTTCTCCGAGATCGCCTGACCGGATTTGTGCGCAGGGTGAGCCTGACCTTCCTTGGCCAACAGTCGAACGGCTCGAGTGAAGCTCCCTCAATTTCTAGCGATGCAACGCTGGTCGCATTCCATTCAACTGGATCCAACTTGGTTTCCGGGGATGCGAACATCAATTCGGACGCCTTCGTATTCGATACTCGTCCAAACTCAACGCTTCGTGCAAGCACCACAATCGCTGCAGGTCGAGCGTCAGGGCGACAAGCGTCTCTTTCGGCAGATGGGCGTCTTGTGGCCTTCGTGTCAGACGAAACGAACTTGGTCCCCGGCGACAGCAACGGCAATAGCGATATCTTTCTGCGCGATCGCGATACCGGCGAATTGTCTCGCGTTAGCGTAACGACGGGCGGGGGCCAGATTACCGGTGGCCCGAGCTTTTCACCATATCTCACTCCGGACGGACGGCACGTGCTATTTGCAAGCCAGGGTAATGTGGTGGGCGTCGGCAATATCGGCACCAATGTATACTGCCACGACCGACAGACATCGACCACGACACTCATTTCTGCCCCACCCTTTGGATCCAATCAGTTCACCGGCAATGCCTCGCAGGCAATGGCAACGCCCGATGCGCGTTACGTCGTCTATGTTGGGTATTGGCTGTACGGAGCTAACCAAGCGCCCGGCCAGATCATCCTGCGCGATCGCTTGCTCGGCACAAGTTCACTGCTTACCAAAGCACCGCCGTACAACTTCCCTGCCTCGGCTGAGTCGTATCGGCCTAGGATCACTCCGGATGGACGGTATGTCGTCTTCGAGAGCAGTTTCGGTGGTTTCGATCCGAGCTTTTCGGCGCCAGCAAACAGCATTTATCGACTTGACCGAGCCACCGGTGCGATCGTGATAGTCGCGGCTGGTACCACGCAAGGAGGCTGCCACTTTCCGGATATCTCAAGCGACGGGCGACTCATCACTTTCCAAACAAGTCTTTCTCTCGTTGCCGATGACCTGAATTGGAACGATGTTTATGTGAAGGACATGCTACTCGATCAGCTCTTCCTTGTGAGCGCCAGGCCGGCCGGGGGCAGTACCGTGGCGCCGAGTTGGAGTGGCTACGCGGCGATCAACGGCGATGGGACAGAAGTAGCGTTCTACAGTGAGTCTTCCGAGCTCGTGCCGGGTATTGCGTCTACCGGCTATCGGACTTTTGTTCGCAACCTCACAACGGGTACTACACGTCTAGAGAGCGTCAGCAATAGCGGCACGCCGAGCAACTACTCGAGCTCGGATCTGGCGTGGTCCGCCGACGGGACGGCGCTGGCTTTCACGGACTACTCGACGTCGCTGATGCCGGTCACGTGGACCGGGCCGGAGGTGTTCGTGCGCGACTCGACGCCGGCGCTGACGCTGGTGTACTGCGCGGCGAAGGTGAACAGCGCGGGGTGTGCGCCGCGCATCGATGGAGTCGGGCAGCCGCGGCTGTCGGGGACGGCGGCGTACTGGGTGGTGGCGGATCGTGTCATCAACCAGAAGAACGGCCTGCTGTTCTATGGCTGGAACGGCACCAACGTGCCGTTCCAGGGCGGCACGCTGTGCGTGGCACCGCCGACGACGCGCACGACGCTGCAGAACTCGGGCGGCCTGTCGGGCGCGAATGACTGCA
>CAITGX010000472.1 GCA_903892045.1 uncultured Planctomycetota bacterium
CTCGCTCGTGCGCTCGAGCCAGCGCTTCGAGCACGCCCCATGCACGAGCGCGAGTCCCGCGAACGTCGCGATCGGGATCCAGCCCGTCGAGCGCGTGCCGGGGCTGTCGAACAGCACGAAGGAGCGCACCGTGACGAGCGCACCCTCGAATGTCGGCGCGCGGAAGAAGATCCACGCGAGGCACGTCCACCAGAAGGTCGCGAGCAGACCCAAGAGCGCGGGCAGTCGCAGCCCCGCGCGCTCCCACTCGCGGTGCGCGACGAGCGCGCCACCGTGCAGAGCGCCCCAGATCACGAAGTTCCAGCCGGCGCCGTGCCACAGGCCGCCGAGCAGCATCGTCAGCAGCAAGTTGCGGTGCTGGAACAGCCGCGAGCCGCGGTTGCCGCCGAGCGGGATGTAGAGATAGTCGCGCAGCCAGCTCGACAGCGACATGTGCCAGCGCCGCCAGAAGTCGCGGATCGACGTGGCGAGATACGGGAAGTCAAAGTTCGTGCGCAGCTCGTAGCCGAACAGGCCCGCGGTCGCGATGGCCATGTCGCTGTAGCCCGAGAAGTCGCAGTAGATCTGGACGGCGTAGAACAAGACCGCGCTCCACGCCGAAAGCGCATCGAACTGCGCCGGATTCTCGAAGTACGGATCGACGAGCGAGGAGACGTTGTCGCCGACACAGGCCTTCTTGACGTACCCGACGAGGAACAGCGTCAGGCATGCGCGCACGCGCACGTCGCTCCACAGTCGCACGCGCTCGAGCTGCGGCAGGAAGTCGATCGCGCGCACGATCGGGCCCGCGACGAGCTGCGGGAAGAACGTCACGAACAGCGCGAAGTCGAGCGGATCGCGCACGGCGCGCAGCTGGCGCCGGTACACGTCGAGCGAGTAGCTCATCGTCTGGAACGTGTAGAACGAGATGCCCACGGGCAGCACGATGCCCAGCACGTGCGGGCTGGCCTCGAAGCCCAGCGAGCGCGCGAGCGCGAGGGCCGAGTCGAGGAAGAAGTTGGCGTACTTGAACACGCCGAGCAGGCCGAGATTGAGCGTGACGCTGAGCGTGATCCAGCGCTTGCGTGCACGCTCGTCGTCGCTCGCTTCGAGCTTCAGGCCGACGAGGTAGTCGAGCGCGGTCGAGCCGACGATCAGCGACAGGAAGCGCCAGTCCCACGCGCCGTAGAAGAAGTAGCTCGCGGCGAGCAGCCACAGCTTGCGCGCGCGCGCGCCCTGCAGCGCCCAGTGGACGCCGAAGACGAGCGCGAAGAACGCGAGGAACGAGAGCTCGGTGAAGATCATCGCGGCGCGAGCTCCCCGCGCTTCACGCGTGCGACGAACTCGTCCGCGAGCTTCTCCGTGAAGAGCCGCGCGCCCTCGTCGTTCAGGTGCGTCTCGTCGTAGCGGCGCTCGGGCGCGTACAGGTCCGCGAAGCGTTCCGCGTCATCGAAGCGCAGGAGCAGCGGCAGCTCACCGGTCGCCGCGGCCTTGACGAGGTCCTCCTGCAGGTAGAGCGCCGGCTGCGTGACGAACACGGCCGTCGCACCGAGCTCCTCGATGCGCGCGCGGAGCGTGCGGTACATCTCGAGCGCGAACGGGTCCGCCGGCCCGTCTCCGACGCGCAGCGCCTTGTATTCCTCGAGCTGCGCCAGATAGCGTTCGCGGCGCTTCTGGAAGCGCTGGCCCCGGCGCCCGAGCTCCTCCGACTCGTCGCCGAGCGGCGCATAGCCATCGAGCCGCGGCCCGACGAGCTCGCGCTCGACCTCTTCCGTCCGGCTCTCGCCGAGCGCCGCATCCACGAGTCGCTGCGAGCGCCCGATGTTGAACACGTTGTACGCACACGACTTCCAGTGGGGCGCCAGCGCGGCCCAGAGCTGCGGGTAGGGGAGCCCCGCGCCGGCGATCCAGCGCGACAGCCGCAGCGTCGCCGCCGGGTCGTGCCACTCGATCACCTGTCGGGCGAGCACGTTGCGCTCGTCGCGCAGGAGCGCGATGCCCTCGGGATCGACGAGCACGAAGTCGAGCTTTGCGGGTCCGAGCTCACTGACTCGCTCCAGCAGGCGCTCGATCTCGAACGCGCGCGAGCCGGGCGCGCCGAAGTTGAACGAGCGCGTCGGCACGCCGGCCTCAGCCGTGCGCGCGTCGAAGACCTCCGGCACGAAGCCGCGGTGCACGCGGCTCGAGCCCGCGAACACGAGCGTGTACGTGTTGCCCTCGCGCGCGAAGCGCTCGACCTTGGCGTCGACGAGCTCGCGCGCTCCCCCGTGCGGC
>CAITGX010000473.1 GCA_903892045.1 uncultured Planctomycetota bacterium
CCGCGCGCTCGACGATCGTTCCGCACATGGGGCTCGCCACGCCGCTGCCCGTGATCTACGAGTGGCTCGACCGGACCGGCCACGCGAGCCTCGTCGACCCGCAGGCCTCCCCGCGCACGGCTTCGGCCTCGCGCTAGAGCCCACCCGCGCGAGCGCGCGCTTGCTTTCGTCGCGCAGGGCGCGCTTGCTTTCGTCTCGCAGCGCGCGACGATCCACGCGCCATCGCAACGACCACACAGGCCTCGACCGGATCCTCGCGCGCCGCCCGACGCGCCGCGTGGGGCCTCGCGCTCGTGCTGACGCTCTTCGCGCTCGTGCAAGCCGTGCACAAGGCGCGCAAGGGCCAGTGCGCGCTGCTCAAGTGGCGACCGCAGGTCGAGCGGCTGGTGCAGGGCGAGATGATCTACGCGCGCGAGGAGACGGGCGTGGCCGAGGGTTTCCCGACGCTGCCGACGACCGCGCTCGCGCTGTGGCCCTTCCTGCAGCTGGACGACGTGCCCGCGGGAGTCCTCTGGGCGGGCCTCAAGATCGCGCTGGCATGGTGGATGCTCGCCACCTGCTGTCGCATGGCGGCCGGGCAGGGCCGGACGTTTCCCCCTTGGGCGCTCGTGGCGTTGCTGCTGCTCTGCGGGCGCGTGCTGCTCTCGGACATCGCGCACGGGAACGTGAACATGCTCGTGGCGGCGCTGGTCGTCGCCGCGGGACGCGCGTGGCAGCTCGGGAGGGAGCGCTCGGCGGGCTGGTGGGCTGGCTTCGCCGCCGTGCTCAAGATCACGCCCGCGCTCTTCGTCGCGTACTTCGCGTGGAAGCGCTCGCCACGCGCGCTGGTGCACATGCTGGCCGCGATCGTCGTCTTCGGCGTGCTGTTGCCGATGCTGGTGCTCGGACCGGGCCACCACCTCGAGCTGCTCGGCGGCTGGTGGCGGCAGATGGTCGAACCCTACGCGGCGGGCGCTCCGCTGAGGATCGTGCAGACCGAGCAGACCAACCAGTCGCTGCTCGGCGTGCTCGCGCGCGTGACGAGCGACGTGACCGCGATTCGAGCCCGGCCGGGCGTGTTCGATGCGGACGTGTCGATTCACGTGCTCGCGCTCGGACCGGGGACGCTGCAGCTCATCTTCCGCGCCTGTGCCCTCGCGCTGCTGGCATTCGCGGCGCTGTGCGCCTGCGTGCCGCGAGCTCGACGCGGCAGCGCGGACACGCTCGGGGAGCTCGCGCTCGTGGTGCTTCTGATGCTGTTCCTCTCCGAGCGCAGCTGGAAGCAGCACTACGTCACGCTGTGCATCCCGGTGACCTACCTGCTGTGGACGCTCGTCGAGCGCGGCACGCGCGAACGCGCGTGGCGCTGGAGCGCGGCCGCTCTCGCCTGCAGTGGCGTGCTGCACGGCCTCAGTGGCTCGGGCATTCTCGGGGAGCGCGGCAGCGACTACGCCGAGGCGTGGGGCGCGTGGTTCTTCGGCGGGCTGGCGCTGTTCGTCGCCTGCGGGCTCGTCGTGCGCCGCTCGCAGCGACTCGCCGGCTGAAGCGCGCGCGTCAGATCGGCTTGGCGACCCAGGCGATGCGCTCGCGGTCGCTGACCACGACGCCGCCGGGCTTCTCGATGGTGATCGCGAACAGCGTGGGCTTCGTGACGCGCAGCTTCGCGTCGATCGGGACGAGCAGCTCGCCGCTGGCGCTCACGTTGAAAACGCCCCCGTCGACGGGGTGCTTCTGCGCCTCGTCGAAGATCCACAGCTGGTACTGCTCGACCGTGGGGTCGTTGACCGGCAGGCCCACGAGCCGCATCCAGCCCGACTGCGCTCGCGACTGCCACACGACGTCGCCCGAGGCGCCCTTCGCGAAGTCGGTGCCCTGTGCGGCGACGAGCAGCGTGTCCGACTCGCCGAGCAGCTTCTGACGCAGCTCCGCGGCCGCGGGCGCCACCACGACCTGCGGGTCGGGCCGCTCGGCCGCTCGGGGCCACCAGCCGAGAAGGGCCGCCACGCTGGCGGCCGCGGCGAGTAGCGCGAGTGGCCAGCGGGCTGCGGGCTGCGGTGCCGCGGCGGACTGGGAGACCACGGGGGCGGGCTGGGGCCGGATCGGGCGGTCTGTCTCGGCGCGCGCGGCGAAGTAGGCGTGTGCGCCACCCTCGAGCCGTGCGCGCAGGGCCGGCGGGAGCGGCAGGATCTGCCGCGAGGCGTGCAGCATCGCTACGGCAGCCGCGGCCTGCTCGAGCTCCGCGGCCTCGTCCCATGCGTCCGCACCATCGCCGCCTTGCAGCCGCGCGAGCTCCCGCTCCTCCTCTGGGTCGAGTCCAAACACGGCACGGTCCGTCCAGAGGTCTACGAGACGACCTTGGCTCTGGATTCGATCGCTCACGACGCACCGCCGCCGGCCGGGCTCTGGCTGGGCTGGAGCAGCTCCCGCAGGCGATGGAGGCCGCGGCGAGCGTGGGTCTTGACGGTGCCGAGCGGCAGGCCGGTGGCCTCCGAGATGCGCTGGTGGGACAGGCCGTCCCAGACCGCGAGCCGCAGCACCTTCTGCTGCTCGGGCCGCAGCTCGCGGAAGGCGCGCTCGGCGACCTCGGCACTGTCGCGGAGCTCGGCAGCCGCATCGGCACCTTCGAGGCCGGAGTCGAGGGACTCCGGGAGCTCTTCTTGGCCGCCGTGGCGGGCGAGGCGGCGCTGCATGTCGATCAGGCGGCGGCGGGCGATCATGGCCACGAACACCGACTCCTCGGCGATGCCGGGGTCGTAGCGCTCGGCCTTGCGCCAGAGCTCGATGAAGACCTCCTGCACGGCGTCGTCGACCTCAGCCCCGGCCGGGCACATGCGCCGGGCCAAGGTGTAGACGAGCCCGCCGTAGCGGTCGATGCACTCCTGCACCGCCGCAGCGTCGCCGGCTGCCACTTTCTGAAGCGTGGTCTTCAAGGCGCAGCCAGATTAGTCGATTCGCCGGGGCGGGAAAAGCTCCCGTGCGGTCTGCGGACATCAATGGCGGAAGTGGCGCAGGCCCGTGAAGACCATGCTCGCGTCGGCCGCGTCGCAGGCGGCGATGACCTCGGCGTCACGCACCGAGCCGCCGGGCTGGAGGAAGGCCACCACTCCCCCGTCGATCGCCGTCTGAACGCCGTCAGGAAACGGGAAGAAGGCGTCCGAGGCGAGCACCGAACCCGGCGCGCGCGGGCCGGCCTTGTGGATCGCGAGGCGCACGCTGTCGACGCGGCTCATCTGGCCCGCGCCCACGCCGAGCACCTCCGTGCCGCTGGCGACGACGATCGCGTTGGACTTCACGTGCTTGCACACGCGCGCCGCGAACAGCATCGAACGCATCTGCTCCGCGCTCGGGGCCGACTTGGTCACGACCTTGCACTCGGGTTCCGTCTCCGCCGCGAGGTCGCGCTGCTGGAGCAGGAAGCCGCCGACCATCTTCTTCCACTCGAGCTCGCGCGCGTCGCGGGAGCGGGTGCCGAAGGGGCCGCAGGCGAGCAGTCGCACGCTCTTGCCCCACTTGGGCTTCTGGGTGAGCAGCGCGAACGCGTCCGCGTCGAACGACGGCGCGACGATGGCCTCGACGAAGCGATTGCCCGAGACGAGGAACTCCGCCGCTGCGAGGTCGAGCGGGCGCGTGAACGCGAGCACCGAGCCGAAAGCCGAGACCGGATCGCCGGCCCAGGCCTTCTCGAGCGCCTCCGCGAGGGTCGCGGCCGCCGCGGCGCCGCAGGGGTTGTTGTGCTTGAGGACCGCGACGAAGGGCTCGTCGAACTCCTTGGCCAGCGCGAGCGCCGAATCGAGGTCGACGAGGTTGTTGTAGGAGAGCTGCTTGCCGTTCTGGATCTCGGCCGTGGCGATCGAAGGCTCGCGCACGCCCGACTGGGTGTAGAACGCCGCGGTCTGGTGCGGGTTCTCGCCGTAGCGCAGGCTCATCACTTTGCGGCCCACGAGCGCGGCGACCTCCGGGTACGGATCCTGCGCGCGCCCGTCGTTGCGCTCCTGCTCGAACAGCCACGCCGCGATGGCCGCGTCGTAGCGCGACGTGGTCTGGAAGGCCTTGAGCGCGAGCTCGCGCCGCAGGCCCTCGCCGAGCGAACCGCCCTGGCGCTGCAGCTCGTCGAGCACGCGGCCGTAGTCCGCCGGATCGGTGACGATGCCGACGAAGCGGTGGTTCTTCGCCGCCGAGCGCACCATCGACGGCCCGCCGATGTCGATCTGCTCGATGGCCTCCTCGCGCGAGACGCCCTCCTTGGCCACCGTCGCCTCGAACGGGTAGAGGTTGATCACCACGAGGTCGATGCCGGAGATGCCGTGCTCCTTCATCGCACTCACGTGGCTCGGCTCGTCGCGCAGCGCGAGGATCCCGCCGTGCACCTTGGGGTGCAGCGTCTTCACGCGCCCGTGCATCATCTCGGGGAAGCCGGTGTACTCGGACACCTCGCGCACCGGGATGCCCGCCGCCGCGAGCGCCTTGTAGGTGCCGCCAGTGGAGAGCAGCTCGACACCCTGCTGCGCCAGCTGGCGCGCGAAGCCCTCGAGACCGGTCTTGTCGGAGACGCTCAGGAGAGCACGGGAAACCTTGTTGTTCATCGGACACTTCCTGCCCACCCGGGCATGAAAGGACTGCGGAGAGCGAAGACTTGGGGCGCAGAGGGTACGCAGCACCCCGCGGCCATTCCAGCCTCAGCGCACCTTGGCGGGCACCGTCGCGACGAAGGCAGGAATCGCGCCCTCGATCGTGCGCGGGATCGAGCCCGCGGCTGCAAAGCTCGCCTCCGCGCGCCGCCGCACGCTCCCGAGCGCCGTGCGCGTGCCCGACTTGCGATCGTCGTCGCCGTCGGGAACTCCCGAGAGGTCGAAGCCGGAGAGGCGCACGATCATCGTGCCGAGCCACGTGCCGTCGCTCGCGCGCACCGGCAGGTACCAGTCCTTGCCCGCGAACCAATAGAAATCGCGGCTCGGCGAGTAGATGTCGGTGACGAGCGTGCCTCGCTCGAGCACGTGCAGCACGCGCAGGTCGCAGTCGTAGTGCGTGAAGGGAAACGGAAGGTCCGAGCGCACGCGCACGCGCAGCGCCGCGAAGTCGCCGAGCGCGTCGGACTTCCCGACGAGCAAGGAGCCCGCGAGCGGCTCGAGCCGCTCGTAGCTCGTGCCGGGGTCGCGGACCGAGCTCGCATAGTCGTGGATCGTGCCGAGAATCGCGTCGAGGTCGGCGTGCACGAACGTGACCGCCTGATGGAAGGTGCGCGCGCCGGACTGCGAGCGCCACGGCTCGTCGCTCGACTTGTTGCGCGCGAGGATCGGGCCGAAGTGCATGCCGTCGTCGTGCTGGTCCAGATCGGGATTCCAGCCGGGATTCGCCAGCTCGCGTGCGTCGAGAACCTCCGACAGGAGCTTCCCCGCGCGCGCATGCGCCGCCGGCGCGCCGGTCGCCAGCTCGCGCAGCACGAGCTCGAGCGTGCGGTGATCGCCGCCGCGGCGACGGTGCTCCGCGATGATGTCCCCCACGCTGCGCATCCACGGCTCGCTCCCCTCGAAGCGTTCCGCGAGCAGCGCAGGCACGCTCACGGGAAGCGCGAGCCTGTCCGCATCCTTGGCGGGCATCCAGAGCGCGTCGGGCAGGCGCCACGCGGGCTCGAAGACCTCCGTGCGCAGCTCCTGTCCCGTCGCCACGCGCGACTTGACCTCGACATTCGTGCCGAGCGCGAGCACGAGCAGGGCGATGTTCACCTCGCGCCTCCGAAGTGGAAGTCGCGCAGGGCGCGGCGCACGTCGTCGACGCGCTCCTCATGCGGATAGTGGCCGGCGTTCTCGACGAGCACGAGCCGTGAGCCCGCGATATCGCGCTCGAAGCGGCGTGCGACCTTGTCGATGGTGTAGGCGATGTCCTTCGCGCCCCACACGAGCAGCGTCGGCTGCGCGATCTTCGCGATCTCGGCCTCGCGCGTGCCATTCTCGTCGCGGCACAGCTCGGTCATCGCGCGCCAGTTGTCCGAGTTGTCGCAGCACAGGAACATCTCGTCGAGCTGGTCCTCTGCGATCGGCTGGCCAAAGTGCAGTTGCAATGCAGGCCGGATGCGCTCGCGATCGTTGAGCACGTAGCCGTACTGCGCTCCCGGCCACTCGCGCAGCTTGTGCTCCTCGGGGAGCCACTCGCCGTCGCCGCGCCGGTAGCCCGACGAGTCGAGCAGCACGAGCTTCGCCACGCGCTCGGGAGCGTCGAGCGCCGCACGCCACGCGAACTCGCCGCCATAGCTCTGCCCCACGAGCGTCACGCCGCGCAGGTCGAGAGTCGCGAGGAAGCTCGTCACCCAGTCGGCGCACGCCTGGAACGAGTAGCTCTCGAGCTGGGTCCGGCACTGGCCGTGGCCCACGATCTCGAGCAAGTAGACGTCGCAGTCACCCGCGAGCGCGGGCTCCGCGCCCGGCCCGCTCACGAGCGCCGCCCAGTTCGTCATGGTCGACGGGGTGCCGTGGAGGAACACGATCGGAGCGCCGCTCGCGCCCGCGCGCGCCGGGAGGTGCACGAAGCGGAACTCGGCCTCGAGCTCGCGACCGCCGATCCGCGCCCGGCCCGCGCGCACGCTCACGCCCGCCGCGCGCAGCGGCGCGTTCTTTCCGAGTGCGAACAATCGCTCGCCGATCACCTGCTTCTCGAGCCCCGCGCAAGCCGTCACGCCTGCGAGGAGCCCCGCCGCGCCCGCCAGCCCGCCCACCACTTTCCACATGCGTCCCATAGGCCTGTCTGTTCGCTCGCGGGTGTGGCGCGGATTCAGCGCCCGGGACCGTCGATGGCATCCGCTCCGCCCGGAGCCTACGTTACGGGGCCATGCCGGTCGTCGCGCACTCGGTGTCGCCGTTCCTGTTCCCCACGGGCAGCTGGGTCTACACCCAATTGACGTCCCTTCGACGCTACGAAGCGCTCGTCGTGTGCCGGCGACGCAAGAACCGCGAGGACTATCCGTTCGAGCGCGTGAGCTCGCTGGACGATTTCGGCGTACTGCGCCAGCAGTGGCAGCGCCTGCGCCGGGCGCTCGAAGGTGCCTATCCGTTCATGGTCCGCGCGTGTCGCGAATCGCAGGCACGGCTGCTGCACTCGCACTTCGCCTTCCAGGGCTGGCAGGATCTCGGGCTGGCACGTCGCTGCGGACTGCCGCACGCCACGAGCTTCTACGGCGCGGACATCTGGCGCTACTCGCGGCAGGAGCGCTGGCGACAGCGCTATCGCGAGCTCTTCGCGCACGGCCAGCGCTTCCTCGTCGAAGGCAACGCCATGAAGCGCAAGGTGGTCGAGCTCGGCTGCGCGCCGGAGAAGGTCACGATCCAGCACCTCGGCGTCGACGTCGACAAGGCCGCCTTCCGGGAGCGTCGCCAGGCTGCGGACGGCCTCGTGCGCGTGCTCGCCTCGGGCCGCGCCGTGGAGAAGAAGGGCTTCGAGTTCGGCCTGCGCGCCTTCGATCGCGCGCGGCGCGAGCTGCCGAACCTGCGCCTGCACCTGATGCTCATCGCGAAGAACGATGCGGAGAAGGCACTGCTCGAGCGCGTGCGCGCGCTGGTGCGCGAGCTCGACCTCGAGAGTTGCGTCGAGTTCCCGCCGCCGCGACCCTACGAGGAGTACCGTCGCGCGCTCTACGACTACCACGTGTTCTTCGCGCCCAGCCTGCACGCCAGCGATGGAGACGCGGAGGGCGGCGCGCCGGTGTCGATCCTCGACATGTCCGCCACGGGCATGCCGATCGTCGGCTCGGACCACTGCGACATCCCGGAAGTCGCGCCGCACGGCGTGTCGGGCGCGATCTTCCGCGAGCAGGACCTCGACGCGGCCGCGCAGGCGCTGCTCGCGGTCGCCGGGGCTCCGGAGCGCTGGAGCCAGTGGGGTCGCGCCGGCCGGGCGCACGTCGAGCGCGAGTACTCGCTCGCACGCCAGTTCGCGCGGCTCGAGGAGCTCTACGACGAGCTCGTCGGCCGGCCGGCCTGAGGGTCGCCCGCGAGCGGGCGCGCGGGCACCCCGCCGACCCGCATGCCCGGTGGCACGTCGCGCGTCACGACGGCTCCGGCAGCGACGAGCGCGCCACGGCCGACGCGCACTCCGGCGAGGATCGTCGCGTTGGCCCCGATGTAGACGTCGTCTTCGAGCGTCACCGGCGCGGCGCTCGGCGGCAACCCGCGCTCCTTCCAGCTCGAGTCACCCACGTCGGTGTGGGTGAGGATCACCGCGCGCATCGAGACGGTCACGCGCGCGCCGAGGGTGATGCGCTCCTTGAGGTCGAGAAACACGTCCCGCCCGAGATGGCAATCATCGCCGATCTCGAGGTGGGCGAACGAGCGATCGGCGTTGTGAATCACGAGCGGTGCGTGCAGCCGCACGTGCTCGCCGAGCCGCGCACCGTAGTGCACGAGAAGCTTGCGCACGAGACGCGGGCTCGCGTTGCGCAGCGGCTGCAGGGCACCCTGCTCGAAACCGAGCACACGCCGCCGCAGCAGCAGCCACGCGAACGCGAGAGCCTCGACCAGCGCGCGCACGGCCGGCTAGGCGAGGATCGCCTTCACCGCGGCGATCACGTCGGCGACGTCCTCGTCCGTCAGGCCCGCGGAGATCGGCAGGCTGACCGTGTGACGGCCGACCTCGGTGGCGTGGGGGCAGTCGGTGGGCTTCCAGCCGAGCAGGCGCTGGTAGAGCGGGTGCTCGGGCAGCGCCTGGTAGTGGACGCCGACGCCGATGCCATGGGCGGTCATGGCGCCGAGGAAGGCGTCGCGCGAGATGCCGCAGCGCGCCTCGTCGACGAGGATCGTGTAGAGGTGCAGCGCGTGGCGCGTGCCAGCCTCCTCGGGCGCGGGGAGCTCGATCGGCAGGTCCGCGAAGGCGCGGTCGTAGGCGTCCCAGATCTGGCGGCGACGCTCGAGCCAGCGCTCGATGCGCGGCAGCTGATGCAGGCCGATCGCGGCCTGCAGGTCCATCATGTTGTACTTGAAGCCGAGCTCGACGACCGAGTAGTGCTTGTAGCCGTCGTCGCTGAAGCGCTTCCACGCGTCCTTCGACATGCCGTGCAGAGCGAGCATCTTGAGGCGCGCGGACTTCTCCTCGTCGCGCGTGATCACCATGCCGCCCTCGCCGGTCGTGATGTTCTTCGTCGCGTAGAACGAGAAGCAGCCGAAGTCGCCGAAGGTGCCCGCGGGGCGCCCCTTGTAGCGCGTCTCGATCGCGTGGGCGCAGTCCTCGATCAGCACCAGCCCGCGCCGGCGCGCGATGTCACCGAGGGCGTCCATGTCGCAGGGTCGGCCGGCGAAGTGCACCGGCAGCAGGGCCTTCGTGCGCGGCGTGATCGCGCGCTCGACCGCGGCAGGATCGATGTTGAACGTGCGCCGGTCGATGTCGGCGAGCACCGGGGTCGCGCCGGCGTGCAGGATCGCGTTGGTGGTCGCGCAGAACGTGAGCGGGGTCGTGACCACCTCGTCCCCGGGCTGGAGCCCGGCGGCGAGCAGCGAGAGGTGCAGGGCCGCGGTGCAGGAGTGCACTCCGATCGCGTGCGGGCTCCCGACATAGGCCGCGAAGTCGCGCTCGAAGCGCGCCACCTTCGGGCCGGTGCCGAGCCAGCACTTGCGCAGGCTGTCGACGACCTCCGCGATCTCGGCCTCCTCGATGGTCGGTCGACCGAAGACGAGGAAGCGCTCCTTGCTGCGAATGGGCCGCGACACGGTCAGGGACTTCTGCATGGGGAGCGATGGTAAGGAATGTCGCGCGGGCTGCCCAATACGGCCCGTGCGGGGCCTGCGGGCGCTATTCTCGTGCAGACTCGGTGCCGACACGTCGCTCGGCACGGGCAGTCCTCGACGAGATCGCTGGCAGATGATGGCTGGATGGCAAGGCAAGGTGGGTGCGGCGCTGCTCGCGCTCGTGACGCTCGGGGTCGTGGCGTGGGGCGGTGCCGATGCGCTCGGGGATGCGCGCGAGCTGGCGAAGGCCGGCAAGTGGGCGGAGGTCGAGAGCACGCTCAAGGCGTACCTCGCCACGGGCGCGGCCAATCCTGCGGCCGAAGGGCTGCTCGGTCAGGCGCTCGCGCAGCAGGGCAAGAACGACGAGGCGTCCGGCCACCTCGAGCGCGCACTCGCGGCGCTGCCGACCCCGGACAAGGAGCTCGCCAAGCTGCTCAAGACTGCCGATCCGCTCGTCGCCAAGCGCGACAAGTGGTTCAAGGACGCGGGCAAGGACCTGCTCGAGAAGGCCAAGGCGCTCGAAGCGAGCGGGCAGAAGGAGCGCGCGCTGGAAGTGCTCGAGACCGCGCAGGTCGTGGCGCGCGGGGCGGAGCTCGCGGGCGTGGCGGAGCTCGTGGCCAAGATCCGCGCCAGCGGCCAGCAGCTGCAGCTCGACTCCGGTCGTCGCTCGCGCCCGCCGGAGGGCTGGCCGCTCTACAAGTTCGAGACCGCGCACTATCGCATCGAGGCCCACCTCAAGCCCGCCGACGCCGATCGGCTCGGGCGCATGATGGACTCGATCTACCAGTACTACCTGAAGGTCTATTTCGCGGGGAACCCGGCCTACCTCGAGGCCGGCAAGGCCACGATCTTCGTGCACCCCACGCGCGCGGAGATGATGCGGCCGTGGAACGAGGGGCGCCCCGACGGCGACCCGATGCGCGGCACGGTCGAGGGCTTCTTCCGCAACATGCCGCGCGAGGTGCACGTCTACGACACGACCACCACCGCGGGCTCGCTCGAGCCGATGATCGGCACGCTGTTCCACGAGGCGAGCCACCACTTCATGGCGATGCTCACGCGCGATGGCCGCACACCCGCGTGGATCAACGAGGGCACGTCGAGCTTCTTCGAGGGCGCGAGCGCGATGGCCGACGGCAGCGTGCTGTGGCCCGACGCCGCCCGCGATCGCCTCGAGGGTCTGTACCGCGCGCTCAGCGCCAGTCAGCCCGGCGCACCGGCGACGCCGCGCGACGCCAAGGAGGCCGGCCCGGCCAACTTCCTGAACGTCATCTCCTACAACAACCCGCGCGAGCCCTCGTACCCCGGCGACTACTACCAGTGGGGCTGGGGCCTCGTGTACTTCTTCCTGCAGTACGAGGACCCGACCACGCTGCAGTATCCCTATCGCCCGCTGTACGACGCGGCGCTGAAGGAGCTCAAGGGCGAGGCGATCACCGACTCGAAGGGCACCTTCGCGCGGCAGTTCACGGGCTCGGTCTCACCGCTTGGCCACGCGAGCCTCGAGGAGTTCGAGCTCTTCTGGCGCAAGTGGATCAAGGAGACGATCTACCCGCTGCACTTCGGCTCCTCCGCGCGCGAGCGGCGCCTCGCGGAAGTCGAGCGCTACCGCAAGGCGGCCACCGCGGCCGCGGCGAGCAAGACGCCGACGATCTCCGAGAAGGAGCTCCTGCTGCGCGCGCTTGGCCACCTCGACTTCGTGCGCTCGCACCTCGACAAGGCCGATGCGCCCGATCCGAAGGTGCTCGCGCTGCAGGCCGACCTGTTCGAGAAGATCGGCGAGGCGCGCATCGCGGCGCCGATCCTCGAGGACCTGCTCGCGCTCTACGAGAAGGGCACGTGGCTCGCGACCGAGGCCGAGGTCAAGGCGGTCTCCGACCGACTCAACAAGCTCGACAAGGCCAACGCGGCCTGGCGCGACGCGCGCACGGCGCTCCGCAAGCACGCCCGCAAGGCGCTCGACCTCGTCAACGAGTACCGCACCCAGCCGGTGCCGATGCCGCTGCGCGCCTACACGCTGGCCGAGGTCGCCACCAAGGCCTTCGGCGGCGCGAACGGCCTGCAGGAGGCGCTCGACGAGCTGAAGGAGTCGGCGCGCGCGGCGGGCGTGCAGGGACCGACCGTGAAGCTCGGCGGCGCGATGGCGGCGTGGAAGCCGATCTCGAAGAGCTTCGAGACACAGTTCGACGTCAAGGCCGGCCGCATCCTGATCGAGGCCGGCAAGGGCTGCGGGCGGCTGTGCTCGGAAGCTCCACTCGGTGCCGACTACGAGCTGCGCGCGCGACTCGTGCGGCAGGGAGAGGCCAAGGATGGCTCCCAGCACGGCCTGCTCGTCGCGGGCACGCCGGAGGGCGAGTGCGTGGCGATCGTGATCGACAGCGAAGGACAGCTCGTGCTCAAGCGCTTCGCGGAGCCGACGGGCTCCGGCCGCGCGGAGAAGGACGGAGCGACGATCGCACTCGAGAACCCGCCGGCCTTCGGCACCCCGTTCGAGCTGGTCGTGACCGTGACCTCCGACGGCGGCGTCGACGTCAGCGTCGGCAAGGAAGGCCCGTTCCCGATGCGGCTCGGCATCGACCTGCCGGATCCCAACTACGCTGGCGTGTACGTGAAGTCCGGCGCGCTGCAGGTCGAGAGCCTGACCGCGCGCTCGGGTCCCTGAAGACCAAGCGACCCCGCGGGAGGCGCGCTCTGGCAGGCCCTCCCGCGGGTGTCGCCCTTGTCTCGGCGTCCGCGCAGCGCCGCCTGCGCTACTTGGCCGCGCCCTTCTGGCGCAGGTACTCCTCGATGAACTTGTCGAGCTCGCCGTCGAGCACGGCCTGGATGCTGCCCGTCTGCACGCCCGTACGCTCGTCCTTGACGAGCTGGTAGGGATGCATGGTGTAGCTGCGGATCTGGCTGCCGAAGGCGATCTCGCCCTTGTTGCCGTAGAGCGACGCGAGCTCCTTGTCGCGCTCGGCCTCGCGCATGGCGAGGATCTTGGCCTTGATCATCTGCAGCGCGAGTTCGCGGTTCTTGAGCTGGCTGCGCTGACTCTGGCAGCGCACGACGATGCCCGTCGGAACGTGCCGCATGCGCACGGCGGTCTCGACCTTGTTGACGTTCTGGCCGCCGGCGCCGCCCGAGCGCATGGTCTCGATCTCGAGGTCGGCCTCCTTGACCTCGACCTTGATGTCGTCGCCGAGCTCCGGCGTCACGTCGACCCCCGCGAACGCCGTCTGGCGCCGCGCGGCCGCGTCGAACGGGCTGATGCGGATCAGGCGGTGCACCCCGCGCTCGGCCTTGAGGTAGCCGAAGGCATAGTCGCCCACGATGCGGATCGTCGCGCCGCGGATGCCGCCCTCGGGCTCTTCCTGCAGCTCGACCTCCTCGACCGTGTAGCCCTTTTCCTCGGCCCAGCGCGTGTACATGCGCAGCAGGATGCCGGCCCAGTCGCAGGCGTCGACGCCGCCGGCGCCCGGGGTGATCTGCAAGAACGCGCTCGAGGCGTCCTGAGGGCCACCGAGCATCACGCGGAAGTCGAGCTTGGCGAGCTCGGCGTCGATCTCGCCGAACACGCGCTCGAGATCGGCGGTGACCTCGTCGGCGCCGAGCTCCTCACCGAGCTTGCAGAAGTCGTCGATGTCGCGGAACGCCTTCTCCACGCGGCCGACGGGGTCGACCACGCCGCGCGCGAGCTTCTTCTCGCCGATCAGCTTCTGGCTGCGCTCGACGTTGTCCCAGAAGCCGGGCTGGAGCTCCTGCTCCTCGATTTCCTTCAGGCGCGTCTCGTGCTTGCCGTAGTCAAAGACTCACCTTGAGCTGCTCGAGGTGGCGCTGCAAGGCGGGGACGCGATCGCGGTATTCCTTGAGGGAGGCCATGGGGGCGAAGAGTGTAGGTGCCCGGGCGCGGAAGCTCAACGCAGGCGGTCGAGCACGCCCTCCTCGGCGATCAGAGCCTCGATCGCGGACCGTTCCTTGGGCACGGCGGCCGACACGACCTCGCAGCCGTCCGCGGTGACGATCACGACATCCTCGATGCGGATGCCGATGCCGGTCTCGGGCTCGTACAGCCCCGGCTCGATCGTGAAGCAGGCGCCCTCGACGAGCGGCTTGCGCTGGTCGCCCACGTCGTGCACCTCGAGGCCCACGAAGTGGCACGCGCCATGGCGCACGAACTTCTCGAAGCCGCGCTGCTTGATGACCGCGCTGCAGGCCTGCTCGATGTCGCCGAGCGTGCGGCCCGGCTTCACCGCTGCGATGCCGGCCGCCTGCGCCGCGAGCACCGCGTCGTAGAGCTCGGCCTGGCGCGGCGAGAACTTGCCGTTCACCGGCCAAGTGCGCGTGATGTCGCACACCGCGTGGTCGAGCTCCGGCGCGTAGTCGACGAGCACGACCTCGCCGTCCTGCGCGCGACGGTTGTTGTTGCCGTAGTGGAGGATCAGCGAGTTCGAGCCCGAGCCGACGATCGCCATGTAGCCCGGTCCGGCCGCGCCCTCCTTGAGCTGGAACCAGCTCATCAGGCCCTCGAGCTCCCACTCGCCGACGCCCGGCCTCGTCGAGCGCATCGCCTCGGCCATCGCCAGCGCGCCCGCGCGACCCGCGCGCCGCGCGGCATCGAGCTCGACCGGCTGCTTCACGCGCCGCAGCTCGTTGAGCTTCGCGCTCATGTCCTTGGGCTCGACCCCGAACAGCTCCTCCAGTTTGAGCTTGAACGCCTCCTCGCGCCCCACGCGCCCGTCGAACGGATCCTTCTTCCGCGCACGATCGTAGGGGCCCGCGCGGTCCGCGGCGCCCGCGAGCGCGAGGTTGGGGTGCATCGAGATCCACAGATCCTTCGAGCTGCCGAGCAGCTGGCCGATGAGCTCGCGCGCATCGCGGGTCGAGCGCACCTCCGCGAAGCCTGTCAGCTCCTTCACCCACGCGTCGCCCGCGTCCCAGCACTCGCCCTCCCACATCTCCTCCATGCGGTTGGGGTCCGGCAGGAGCAGCACTTCGCGCCCACTCTCGCAGTCCATGAGCAGCCACGCACCGGGGCTCTCGACTCCGGTGAGGTACCAGAACACCTTGTCCTGCCGGAAGGCCGCGTAGTCGCGCGTCGCGGGCAGCCCGCGCACGACCACCACGCCACTCTTCAGCGCGGAGCGCAGGGCAGCGCGCCGTCCCGCGTGAAACTCCCTGCCGAGCCCGCAGCGCGGCTTGCCGTCGCCGGGACGCTCGACGGACAGCGTCGGGGCCGTCGGGGCCTGGGCGGAAGCGTGCGGAGCGAGTGCGGCGAGGAGGGCGAGCGACAGCGACGCGATCTTCATGGGCGCGAGAATACTCTCGCGCCGCGCGCGCGGAATGTCAGGAACCTGTCTGTCCGCGCCGCAAGAGCAGCGAGAGGCGCGCCAATGCCTCGAACAGCCGCTTGCGCGACTGGGGCTCGGTGCAGCCCATGCGACCAGCGAACTCGGCATGCGAGAGGCCCTCGAGCCGCACGAGCCGGATCACTTCGCCGTCGAACTCGGAGAGCTCCTCGAGCGCGAGCGCGAGCCGGTCGAGGTCCTCGCGCAGGATCGCCTCCGCGCTCGGGCTGCCGAGCGCGACCGCGAGGCGGCCGAGCTCGTCCTGGGACCACGACGGTGCCCCGCGCTGCCCGTCGACCCGCAGGCCCTCGCGCTTGCGCGCGCGCCAGAAGCGTCGAC
>CAITGX010000474.1 GCA_903892045.1 uncultured Planctomycetota bacterium
GTTCTCGAAGTGCGGCCGCCCCGACCAGGTGTTCGCGCTGCACCACCTCGACGCAGACTCGGTCGTCGAGGCCTGCGGCCAGGCGCTCTCCGAGACCGCGCTGGAAGACCTGCGCGTGCCGCGCGAGCTGCTCGAGCGCCTCGCCGGCCGCGGCAGCGCGAAGTCCGACTGGCGCGAGCTCTGGCCCGACGCGGGCTCGGCCCACTAGCCCGCTCGCACCATGCGCCAGACCTCCGGATCGAGCGACTCCCTCCCGCCCGATCCGGAGCCGTTCGCACCCTACGAGCTCGTGCGCTCGCGGCGCATCTACGAGTCGCGCTGGGTGAGCCTGCGTGCCGACGACGTGATCTTCCCCGACGGCAAGCCGGGAGTGCACCACGTCGTGGAGATCAGCCCCGCGGCCGTCGTCGTGCCGGTGCTCGAGGACGGCCGCATCGCGCTCATCGGCCAGTACCGCTACCCCATCGGCACGACTCACTGGGAGGTCCCGGCCGGGCGCATCGACGAGAACGAGGACGCTCTGCTCGCCGCCGAGCGCGAGCTGCGCGAGGAGGCCGGAGCGACGGCGCGCGAGATCGTGCGCCTGCCCGGCTTCTACGCCATTTACGGCATCAGCGACCACTACGCGAACGTGTTCGCCGCACTCGGCTGCCGCCTCGACCACGCCACGGAGCACGAGTCGAGCGAGCGCATCTGCGTGAAGGTGTTCACGCTCGAGGAAGTGCGCGCGCTGCTCGGCTCGGGCAAGATCCTCGACGCCTTCTCCGCGATGGCGCTCTACCGTTACTTCGATCTCCTCGAACGGAGCCGTCCCCGATGCTGATCCTCACCGCCCTCTTGTTCCTCGGTCCCACCGCCGCGCGCGTGCCCGCCAGCCCGCTCGCCTTGGAGCAGGAAGCACGGTCCGTGCGCGAGCGCTTCGTCGAGCTGCACGCGAAGCAGGACGCGGAAGGCTGCAAGGCGCTGTGGAAGGCGAGCCCGCACGAGATCCTCTACACGATCGACGAGGACCTCGAGGGTGCGCTCGCCACCTGGGAGAAGTCGCCGGAGAAGCCCGACAGCGCGACCATCGCGGCGCTGCACGCACGCGCCCTGTGGGGAGCGCGCATGGCGAGCGAGGCGCTCGGTGCCCCGATCTTCCTCGACTACGCCAGCGCGTTCGCGGGCCAGACGGACGCCCAGAAGAAGCAGTTCCGCTCCGGACAGCGCTCGCACGGCGAGGCCCGCGCCGCGGTCAAGGCCGGTGACTGGGAGAAGGCTCAGGCCAAGGCGCGGGAGTGCGTCGAGCACGCCGCGCCTCTCGGCGACTGGTGGGGTCATGCGATGGGTCTCTCCGCCCTCGGCACCGCGTACTCCGGCGGCGGCAAGCTCGCCGAATCCGTGGCACCGCTCGGCGAAGCCGCGCTGATCTACCGCAACCTGCGCCTGCCGGGTGACGAGTACGTCGCCCTGCGCCGGCTCGCCACGGTCCTGATCGAGACCGGTGCCAAGCCGCGCGCCCGGACCGTCATCGAGCGTGCGCTCGAGCTCGCCCAGGTCCTCGGCGACGAGCGGGGTCGGACCGAGCTGGAGAAGCTCCAGAAGACGCTCTGAGCGCCCCTAGCGCGAGCGCCGCAGACGCCGCAGCCAGGCCTCGGGAAGGGCGTCGATCGGGTGCACGTACCCGATCTGGCCCGAGCCGTTCTCGACCGTCGAGCTCGGCACCCCGACGAGCAGGCCGCGCCCGTCGATCGCGGCGCCACCCGAATTCCCGCGCGTGATCTCCGCGTCCGTCTTCACGAGCCGACCGAAGTCGGCGTTCTCGTAGCCCGAGACGATGCCGCGTGTGGCGCTGATCGTCACGCGGCTGCCGGTGCCACCCGTCGCAGGGTAGCCGACGAGCCACAGCGGCTCGCCGATGCCGAGCGAGCGCGCGTCCCCGAAACCGAGCGCCGGAAGCTCATATCCATCGGGCAGCGGTTGTCCGTAGAGCCCGCTCGTCACCTGGATCAGAGCGAGATCGCGCGCCTCGTCGATCTCGACCACGCGCGCGAGGAAGCTCTCGACGGCCGGTCGCGCCGGATCGACGAGCAGCGACACCACGAGGTCGAGCTCCGGATCGTCGCCGACGACGTGCGCGTTGGTGAGGATCCAGCCGTCGGAGGACAGGATCGTTCCGCTGCCGAGCGCGTCCGGCGTCGCGATCTCCACCACGGAGCGCAGCGCGCGCTGCAGCGGCGTCTCGTCCGCGCGCGCGACCGAGCGCGGAAAGGCGAGCAGCGCCTCGGGCACGCGTTCCTCGAAGCTCGCGGAAATCGTGAATGGCAGTCGCCGCGTAGGGCCGATCGCGTCCTGCACGTCGATGCGCCACTCGCCCGGCACGAGCGGCGGATCGCTGAAGGGCAGGATCAGGAGCGACTCGCGACCCCAGTTGTGCTCGGAGAACGCCACCGAGTCGTCCATGGACAGGATGGGAGCGCCCGCGCGTGCATACAGGTCGAGATCGCTCTCGACGTCGGCCAGATCGATGCGCAGGGCCTGCGCGCCTTCGGGCACGAACACGCGGAACGAGCGGAATCCCCCGGTCGAATGATCGAGGGCGCTGCGCAGCGGAACTCCGGGCGCGAGGTCCCCGTCGACGCGCGCGCGAAACACCTCGACCTCGAGCGCGATCGAGGCGCTCTCGACACGCCGGTCGCCGATGCGCGGCGCCTCGTCAAACGGCCAGTGCACGGAGACGTGCCACGCAGCGCCGGCGACGGGATCGGGCCCCAGCGCATTCAGCTCGAACTGCGGCGCCCCTTCGGTGCTGTCGAACAGGTACAGCGCGTCGTCGAGATCAAGCGCGCGCTCGTGCGGATTCGCGTGCAGGTCGAGCTCCGCGACATCGCTGTCGAGGCGCACGCGCGCGATCACCGCGTCGGGCGGCAGTTCGAGCACGAAGTCGAGACGCGCGTCGCTCGAGAGCTCGAACTCGCCTTCCCACGTGCCGCCGACGGGCAATGCGATCGGGCCGGATTCGCGCGCACAACCTGCGACGAGCACGAGCAGCGCGACGAGTGAGCCGGTGTTCATCGCGGGTCCTTGAGCTCGTAGAGCGAGATGCGCGGACCTGGCCGCGAGACCTGCCACAGGGCCGTCAGGGGGAAGTCCATCTCGGTCGGCAGGAAAGCCTCGTCGCACGGATCACGAGGCTCGGCCGAAGGGTCGATCGTCGTCAGGATGTCGCTCTCCTTCGCGAGGGCCGCGAGCGGCCGTGGCTCGCCGCCCGGTCGACGCTCCGCGAGCAGCAGGTGCGTCACGCCGAGGGACGCGAGTACCTCGCGCGGCGTCGCGCCGAGCGCGCGGACGGACTCGGCGCGCGAGACGCCGTACTCGAGCGTCGATGCATCGATGCCGAACAAGTCCTCACACTGGATCGCGTCGACCCCGGGGCCCGTCGGCGGCGCCGCCTCGGCCTCGAAGTACGCGCGCCGCAGCTCCTCGCGCGCGTACAGCGGGCGCAGCTTCGCGAGCCGTTCGAGCGCACGCGCGTCGAGATCGACCTGCGGACCGTAGTTGTCGATCGCCACGACGGAGCCCGGCGGAAGCGTCGCGAGCGCGATCTCCGCCTGCGCACGGGTGTCGACCTGCCGCAGGACCCAGTCGAAGCGCAGCGCCTGTGCCAGAGGCAGCACGAGCGCCGCCACGAGCACCGGCCGCCAGGCGCGCGCGAGCCACAGGCGCTCGAGCGACGCGCCGGCACCGAGCGCGAGCAACATCGCGGCCGGCAGCAGGTAGCGCACGTGATCGCTGGGATTGACGAGCGCGAGAACCGCGAGCAGCGCACAGCCGAGCACCGCCACGCGCGCCGCACGCTCGCGCCAGAGCAGCGCGAGCCCTGCGACGCCGAGCAGCACGAGCGCGGGGTCGTAGCCGAACATAGCCTTCAGCAGCCGCGGGGCGCCGGCGAGCGAGATGTCCGTGCGGATCGCCTGCCCGCCGATCGCCAGCGTGTTCGCGTGGGCACCGCCGCCGATCACCTGCTCGCCACCCGGACGTCCGTGCACGTAGTACAAGTGCCCGCACACGAACGCGACCAGCGCGAAGAGAGCCGCACACGCGAGGCCGCGTCCGAGCCGCGCGCGCAGCTCGGCGCCGCTCCACGCGCTGGGAGCGAAGCCCCACGCCAGGGCCGGAAGCGCAGCGAAGACGAGTCCCGAGGGATGACACGCGAACGACAGGCCGACCGCGGCGCCGGACGCGAGCAGCGCCCCGCGCTTCCCCTCGCGCGCATGCACGATCGCCGCCCAGCTGGCGAGCGCGCCGAAGAAGATCGTCGCCGCCCACGGCCGCTCGTGGGTCGAGATCTGCAGGTTGAGCAGACAGGTCGCGCTGAAGTAGCCCGCGGCGAGCGCGCCGCGCTCGAGCCCTGCCGCTCGCGCCGCGCGATACACCGCCCACGCCGTCAGCGCGCCGAAGAGCGCCATCCACGCGCGCGCCGGAATGTGCAGCAGCGCCGGATCGAGCGTCACTTCGCGCTGGAAGTCCTGCGGATTCCCCCACTGGCCCGCGACCTTCCCCAGCGCGTACTCCGCCGCGTAGGTCGGCAGCAGCAGGTAGGGCACGAGGTACGGGTAGCTCATCTCCGCCGAGATCGGCGGGGCGAGGTCGCGCTCGCTCGCCATCACGAGCGAGCGCTTGATCATGTGGTGGTCGGGCACGTAGCGCCGCGGCAGCCCGTGCCCGATCGACGCCAGCCGCAAGCCGAGCGCGAGCAGCACGAGCGCGAGCACGAGCCTGGCCGTCGTCGTCATGCTTGCGCCCCGTGCGCCGCGCTCACGCGTCCGGATCGACGTCGAAGCGCTTCAGGAAGTCGTCGATCTTGTCCACGTTCTCGAGCTTGTGCACGAGCAGCTCCATGGCCTCGGCGAAGTTCATCTTGAGCAGCACGCGCCGCAGCACCTGCACGCGCCGCAGGCGCGTCGAGGAGTGCAGCTTCTCTTCCTTGCGCGTGCCCGAGCGCTCGATGTCGATGGCCGGGAAGATGCGCCGGTCGGCGAGCTTGCGCGACAGCACGATCTCCATGTTGCCGGTGCCCTTGAACTCCTCGAACACCATCTGGTCGAGGCGCGAGCCCGTGTCGACCAGCGTCGTGCCGAGGATCGTCAGCGAGCCCGCGGTCTCCGTGTTGCGCGCCATGCCGAAGAACGAGCGCGGACGCTCCATGGCGCGCGAGTCGAGGCCGCCCGACATGGTCTTGCCGCTCGTGCCGGCGTGGTTGTTGTAGGCGCGCGCAAGGCGCGTGATCGAGTCGAGCAGCAGCACGACGTCTTGCCCGAGCTCGACCAGCCGCTGGCAGCGCTTGAACACGACTTCCGCGATCTCGACGTGGTTCTTCGTGTCCTCGTCGTTGGTGCTGACGAACACCTGGCCCTTGGTGCTGCGCTGCCACTCGGTGGCTTCCTCGGGCCGCTCGTCGATCAGCAGCACCATCAGGTGCACGTCGGGGTAGCCCTCGGTGATCGCGTTGGCGAACTTGCGCATCAGGATCGTCTTGCCCGAGCGCGGCGGCGCGACGATCAGGCCGCGCGAGCCGCGGCCCACGGGGCAGATCACGTCGAGCACGCGCATCGAGACGTCGCCCTGCACATCCCCCACCGCGTAGTGGAAGTCCGGGTCGATGCTGGTGAGCTTCTTGAACTGCGGCACGTCGAGCATCTGCCGCGGGTCCTTGCCGTCGACCTGCTCGACCGAGAGCAGCGCGTACTTGTGCTGCTGGCCGCGTCCGCAGTTGCCGGTGATGAGCGAGCCTTCGCGCAGCTTGAAGCGCTGCACGAGATGCGGGGGCACCCAGATGTCCTCCTTGCTCGGCAGGTACTGGGCCTCGATGCGACGCAGCACGCCGTGCCCGCTCTTCTCGAGCACGAGCATGCCCGTGAGCTGCTGCGCGGAAGCGCGCTCTTCGCGCGGACGCTGCCCATGCTGGCCCTGCGGCCCGCCCGGATGTCCGCCGTGGGGCCCGCCGGGGTGAGCGCCCGAGCGCCCACCGTGCTGCGGCGCTCGCGGCTCCAGCGCCGGACCGGCGCCCTCGGCCTGCGGCGGAAGCGGCTGTCCATGCTCGTCGAAGCGCGGACCGCCCTCGAAGCCCTGACCTCCACGCCCGCGCCGACCGCGGCGGCGGCGACGACGACGGCCATCGCGCCACTCGCCTGAGTCGGGACCGCCCGAACCTTCGGGGCCCGGCTGTCCTTCCTCGAAGGTGCCGTCGTCGGAACCCTCGTCGCCGTGTTCGTCTCCATGCTCGCCGGCGTCCTCGCCGCGCGGCTCGAAGTCGAAGCCCTGCTGGCCGGGGTGCGAGCTCTCCGGCTCCTGCGCCTCGCCTTCGGGGCGCCCGGCCCCTTCCTCGCGCTCGGGCTCACCTTCGCGACGGCCCCCGCGGCGACCGCGACGGCGCCGACGTCCACCCGGTCCGTCGTCTTCGCCCCGCTCGGGCTGGGGCCGACCCTGATCGGGTGCGGCCGTCGCCCCACGTTCCTCGCGGCGCGGCGGCGGCGCGGCCATGGGGCGCGCAGCTGGCGCAGCCGGCGGCGGTGCCTTGGCCGGAGCGGGCGCAGGGGGCTGCACCGGTGCCGGAGCTAGCTTGGGCGGCTCGACGTCCGGCGGGAGGTCGAGGGCGCCGAAAGGGATCTCTTCCCAGGTCTTGGGCTTGGAGCGGTCGTTCACGTCGTGATTTGCCCGCCCGGAAAGGGGCGGGACGCAAGGGAGTCCGAGCACGTCGCGGCGCTGGCCTTGGGCGCGCCCGTCGCCTCGCATCCGGGCCGACCTCCTGCGAGGGGCCTGCGAGCTCGGGACGCGCGCCGTCGGGGCGCCGGGGTCATTTGGTGGATCCCGCGCGGTCCAAGGGGCCCTGCCCACCGCCGCGACGCGCGCGGAGAGTGCAGGAGCCCCGAGCACAGGCTCGGGGTGCGCCAAACGTGCCCCAAGGGAGCGCGGGGAGGCTCGGAGCGGCCTTGGAGGGCTCCTCGCCGGTCACGGCGCGGGCTCGCGGCCCGGCTGTGGCCCCGCGCACCCCCACGGGTGCGTGAGCAGTCATCGGTGCAACCGGAACGGGAGCTTCCCCGGACGAATTCCCCAACGGGAAGGCGCGCGGAAGAGTCCCGGCCCGGAACTTGGTGGCGAGCACGCGGACGTTGCCGCGGTCTTCATCGACTCGCACGGCGCGGCGTTGCTCGCACTGCCCGTTCCCCCGCGAGACTCGCTCCCAGAGGATTCGGGCGACGGAAGGAGGATGCCCGATGGGACTCCTCCGGCGAAGGGAAAACCTTGGTTTTTTCGCCGGGGGAGCTGCCGGAGGGCCGCCTTCCGCGCTCGGAATCTGGGCCGCACGGGCCCGGCTCTCCAGCGGCCTGTGCAGGAATCCAGCGGCTAGCGACCAGGCCGGAACACAGGCCGGGCGGGGCCGAGGCGCTGGCGCAGGGCGCGCGCGAGCTCCTCTGGCCCGCTGTTCGGCACCTCGAGCTCGAGCAACTCGGCGGCCTCGTCGAGTGCGGCCCTCGCACGCACGCGATCCGCTCCAAGGCCGCCGTCGAGCAGCCGCTCGGCGAAGATCGTCAGCACCTGTGCCGTGGCGCGCCGCGCGAGCTCGTCGGGCGCGCTGTCGAGCGCCTCGCGCGCGCCGAGAAGCGCCACATCGAGATATCCCCACGCCTCCCCGCTCGAGCCGCGCCCAAAGGCCCGCAGCGCCTCGCGCAGGTTCGCGTCGGAGATCGCGCTCGCCCAGCGCGTGTCCGCGCGCGCTTCCGCGGAGAGTCCGGCGAGCAGCGCGCGCGCGTCGACGGGGCTCGGGCCGCTCGTGCGCCACTCGAGCACGGCGTCGACGAGGTCGGCCGCCTCGCGGTCGAGACCATCGCGCACGCCAAAGATCGCGGGCCGCAGGTTCGCCGCCGCGAGCAGGGCCTCGGCCGCCGCCTCGCGCCGGCCGGCCGCGAGCTGCGCGAAGCCCCGACCGAGCTCGCACAGCGCGAGGTGATGCAGGCACGAATCGCGGAACGACGAGTCGCTCGCGCGCTCGAACGCGGCCTGCGCGCTCGCGTAGCTCTCGAGCGCGGCATCGCTCGCCGCTCCGCGACGACGCCACTCCGCGAGCAGGAGATGCGCGTAGCCGCGGTACCAGTCGAGCTCGGGCCAGCCCCGCTCGACGTGCAGTTGCGCGAGGTTCTCGCTGCGTTCCGCGAGCAGCTCCGGCTCACCGAGCGCCCAGCAAGCTGCGGAGAGCTCGTTGCGCAGCGCGAGGTCGAGCGGGAACGAAGTCAGCCCCGCGAAGGCGAGCTCGACGCGCTCGCGCTGGCGACCGAGCGCGCCGAAGAACGACGCGAGGCTCAGCCAGTCGGTCGCGTCCGTCTCGGGTCCGTAGGCCGCCTGCATCAGGGCGAGAGCTCCGCGCTGCATGCCCTGCGCCGCGCGCAGCGGATCGCCGCTCGCGCGCTGCCACAAGAGCCGCGCGGCCGCATCGCCGACCCAGCGCGCGGCCTCGGTCATGTCGTCGTCGAGCGGCGGACCGGCGAGGTCCACTCGCCGCGTGGCGAGTGCGGCCAGCGCGAGACGCTCCTGCTCCTCGAAGTCGGACAGGTAGTTCGCGACGCGCGCGCGGTCGAGCAGCAGCAGCACGTCGTCCGGCCGCGCTTCCTGCGCGCGGGCGAGCGCGATGCGCGCATCCTGCAGCAAGAGCTCGATGCCCGCTCCCCCATCCTGCATGCGCCGCCGCGCGAGCAACAGCGCCGCGCGGCCGAGCTCGAGCTGCGCCGCCGCGTCCGCGCGATCGCGCGCGAGACGCTCGTCCGCGGCCTCGAGCGCCGCCTCCAGCTCGTCGGCCGGCGGCAGGGCCGGCTTGCCCTTGCCTTCGCGCACCGGCTCGCGCTGCGGCAGCGCGCGGCGTCCGAAGTCGAAGGGCTCCGGCAGGTCGACGACGCCGCGCGCGGCGAGCGCAGCACGCAGCGCGCCGGCCTCGTCCGCGGGCGCGAGGACCGCGTGCGAGAGCGCGAACGTGCGCGCCCCCGCGTCGTCCCACGCGAGCTCGACCAGTGCCGGGACGCAGCGCGACGGGTGCGCATGCCAGCCGAGCGCGTGGGAGCGCAGCGCGCCCGAGAGCTCGCTCGTGCAACCGGCGCGCGCCCCGACGTCGAACAGCGCGCGACGCACGGACGTGTCGGCCGTGTCGAGTCGCGGCAAGAGTCGTCGCACTTCGCTCACGATCCCGCGGTCCACCGACGGGCGCCGGAGCAGGTCCGCAAGCCACTGCGCGGGCTCGTCGCACGTCGCGGCCAACTCCTCGCGCTCGAGCCTCGCACGGTGACGAGGATCGGCGAGCCTCGGCTCCCACGGCGCAGGCTCGCTCGCGGGCCAGCGCGCGGCGGCCTCGGAAAGCCGCGTGTCGAGCGTTCGAAAGTCGAACAGGAGGTACAGGTCCCACTCCTTGCGGCCGTCCGGCAGGACGAGCGCATGGCGTGGCGAGATGCGCTGCACGACTCCGTCGTCGACGACGATGTGCTCTCCGAGCAGGTAGCGCTCGTGCAGCACGGGCTCGAGCGCCATGTGCTCGCCGCAGGTGACCTCGCCGAGGCGCGGGCAGGGCACGCGACGACCCTGCGCATCGAAGTCGCGCGGCGTGTGGCGGAAGTAGGAGCCGACGACGCAGTGGAACGAGCGCGTCCACGCCACGAAGGCCGGGTCGCGGTAGCGCTCGACCACGATGCGCTCGCTGGCGGACTCGCCATCGGCGTTGATCACCACGAGCAGCGGGCGGCCGTCCCGGGCGGATTGGGCCGCGGCGTCCTCGAGGGAGCGCTGCCAGTGGATCTGGAGCGCGTCGGAGGCGGCGGGCTCCGCAGTGCCTGCGAGCAGGGCCAGTAGGAGGGCGAGTGCGTGCATGGGCTTGGGCCGGGGCCTAGCCCCGCGACGCCGGGGGTTCTACACCGCCAGCGGCCCTCGGAGCGAGAAAGGCGGTGGAGCCGGGGCCCCCCTTGGGCGACAATCTCGCGCCCCGGCCATGCGCACCGTCTACCTCGCCCTCGCCGCCGTGCTCATGGCCCTCGCCACGGCCGGGGTGTTCCTGCCGGTGCTGCCGACGACGCCCTTCCTGCTGCTCGCGAGCTGGTGCCTCGTGCGCTCGTCGCCCCGCCTGCACGCCCGCCTGCTGGCCTCGCCGCTCTTCGGGCCCCTGCTGCTCGACTGGGAGCGCCACCGCGGCGTGCGCCTGCATGTGAAGGTCTCGGCGCTCGGCGTGCTCGCGCTCGTGGTCGGCTTCGGCCTGGCCTCGGACAGTCTGGCACTGCCGCTCAAGATCGTGCTGGTGTCCCTCGCCAGCATCGGAGCGACCGTGATCCTGCGCCTGCGCACGATCCGCACCCCGCTGCCGCTGCCGCCCGCGGCCGAGACAGCGCGCGTCGACGAGGACGCCGCCTAGGTTCGACGGCGCCGGGGCTCGTTGTCCCCGCCGGAGTTCGCTGTCGCCCGCGGAGTGTGCTGTCACCACCGGGGCTGCCGCACCGCGGGTGCGTCGCACCCTCCTCCGCGCGCCGTGCGCCGCAGGAGGAAGGTGGTCGGGGTGAGAGGATTTGAACCTCCGACCTCTTGGTCCCGAACCAAGCGCTCTAGCCAAGCTGAGCCACACCCCGACCGAGAGGGCGAGGAAAGATACGACCGCCGGGGGGGAGCGTCAACCCCGACCGGTCAACCCCCGCGAACGAGCGTGAGAGGGCAGGAAGAAAGCTCGCACCCCGCCATTTCGGGCCATGCCGACCCGATCCGGGGTGCTTCCGAGGGATCCCCGCCGGTCGCTCCCTAGCGCCCGAGGTCGACGAAGATCCCGCCGTTCTCCTCGGCCAAGAGCTTCATGAAGTCCTTCTGGAACTCGCCGATCGCGATGGTGTGGATCACGACCTTGCGCAGCTTGTTGAGGTCGCGGATCTCGCGCGCCACATCCTGCGGGTCAACGTAGTCCCCCACCGTCGGCCTTCCGTCCGAGAGGAAGAAGATCGTGTCGATCACGCACTCGTAGGCCTTGTCCTTCGTCCCTCGCCCGCCCGCCCCGAGGGCCGTGGAGAGCGCGCCGAAGGTGTTGGTCTTGCCGGCCTCGAGGTTGGCCGAGCTGGTGAGACCGGCCTGCGCGAGGTCCTCCTTGGACGCGCCTCCGAGCGCCTCGAGCTTGCGCACCCAGTCGACCGCCGCGGACTTGTTGACCACGTTGGCCTTCACCAGGTCCTTCTTCCACGGCCGCACTGCGGTGGCGAAGGCGATCACGTTGAACTCGACGTAGGGCTCGAGGCTCTCGATCGTGCGCACGAGCTCGGTCTTGCAGATGTCGATGCGCAGGAAGGAGGGGTAGCCGCCGTCCTCGAAGCGCTCCTTCTCGACGACGAGGTTCTCCATCGAGCCCGAGACGTCGATCACGAACATGATGCGCCGGCTCGGCGTCTCGATGCCGTGGTAGCTCGTACCGGCCTTCTCCGGCTTGTACTTGGCCGCCTCTTCCTTCTGCTTGGCGCGCAGCTTGGCGAGCTCCTCGTCCGTCGGGATCTGGAAGCGCTCCTTGTAGGCACCCCAGAACTGCTGCCACATCTCGAGCCGCGTGCCGAAGCTGCGGCCCGTGATCTCGTTGAGTGCGTCACCGACGTCGACCTGCAGGCGGCCTTCCTCGACCGAGAGTCGCGCGATCAGAGGCTCGATCGCGTCGCGACTGCGCACTTTCTTGAGCGCGGTGATCGCGCTCACGCGCACCTGCCACACTTCGTGAGCGAGCGACGCGATGGCGGGCTTGACGACCGAGGGGCTCTTCAGCGCAGCGAGCCCCTCGAGCGCGGCGCACCGCGGCGCAGGATCCGCGTCGTTGCACAGCGGCACGATCGCATCCGCCACCGTCGCGTCTCCGCTCGCCACGAGCGCTTCGATCGCGCGTCGCCGCAAGTCCGAGCTCTTGTCGACGAGCAGCTTCTTCAGCGCCTCGTTCGCGCCACCGTACTTGCCTGCCGTCGCGGCCTGGAGCAGCCCCGAGCGCACGGCCTCGTCCTTCTGCGCCTCGAGCGCGGCGAACAGCGCAGCGCGCGACGCATCCGACTTGAACTGCGAGAGCACACGAACCGCCGCGCGCACCACGTCCGGCTCCTCGACCAGCCTGAGCACCGGAATCAGGGCCTCCACGACCGCGGGAGAGTCCACATCCTCGAGCGAGAACACGGCCTGAACGCGCGTCGCCGTGTCCTTGTACTGCTTGAAGTACTTCTTGAAGTCCGCGACGACCTCGTCATCCGCCGCATGGGCCGGCGCGAGCAGCACGAAGAGCAGCGCGAGGGACGCGAGCAGGCGGAACAGGCGGGCGCAGGTTCGGTTCATGGACGTCCTCCGCGGGCCCCTAGTGGCCCGCTCGGGCCGAGGATACCCGACCCGCCGGGAAATCCGGCGCGCGGCGCTGCGCAGAGCAGCCCGCCAGTCCGCGATCTGCACGGCCCACGCTCTCGCCCGCCGAGACAGGTCGGGCTGCGGCCGCTCGCCGCGCGCTCGGCCCGTCAAGTGCGCGCGGCCGGCCCTCTGCGAGAGAGGTCCGGCCGCAGGGCGCAGGCGACCGCTCGCACGCGGCGGCCGTGCATCACTGCTTGCGCTTGAGCTTGACGGCTCCGGTCGGCGTCTCGCGCTGCTTCCGCACGCTCGTCGACGGCGTGCTCATGCGCGCACCGCTGTCGAGCAGCACCGTGGCGGTCGTGCCATCATCGCTCTCGAGCACGCCCGTGAGCTCCCCGCCCGGAGTCGACACGCGCACGCGCTGCAGACCACCGCTCTCGCTCTCGGTCGCGTCAAGACGCTCGACGGAGCGCACCAACGTCCCGTTGAGTCCCATGCGGCCGTAGCCCGTCTCGATCCACACGCAGCCTTCGCCGATGGCGTTCATGCGGCCCTCGAAGACCTCGCCCGTGTGCAAGGTGACGCGCACGCGACCGATGCGCGGCGTCGAGAGCCGCCGGGCACGCGGGATTTCCTCGAGCGGCACGCGCGTCTCGTTCCAAACGCCCGCACGATCGGCGCGCGCCTTGCTGACTCCGCGCTCGCCGAGCACGAGCGCCTGCACATCGAGCCGCGTCACGCGCGGGTTGCCGCTCCACGTCTCGGGCAGGGACTCGGAGGTCGGCTCCGCATCGATCGTCAGCGGTCGCGGACCGCAGAGTTCCTCGCTGGCCAAGAGCTCCAGCAAGGCGGGCGCGCCGACCATGTGCTCGGGCCAAGGCTGCAGTGCGAGAGCCGGCGTCACCGCAGGCTCGGGCGTCACCGCAGGCTCGGGCGTCACCACGGGCTCGGGCGTCACCACGGGCTCGGGCGTCACCGCGGGCTCGGGCGTCACCACGGGCTCGGGCGTCACCACGGGCTCGGGCGTCACCGCGGGCTCGGGCGTCA
>CAITGX010000475.1 GCA_903892045.1 uncultured Planctomycetota bacterium
AGGAGGTCGAGTTCGCGCGCGACGTGAAGCCGCTGCTCGAACGCCACTGCGTGGAGTGTCACGGCGAGGGGAAGAGCAAGGCGGACCTGCGGCTCGACCTGCGCGAGCGGGCGTTCGCGGGCTCCTATGGCGGCACGGAGAGGGTGATCGTTCCGGGCAGCGCGGCGGCGAGTTCCATGTACACGCGCCTGTTCGCGGAGGACGAGGACGAGCGTATGCCGCACAAGGCCGCGCCGCTCTCGGCGGACGAGATCGAGACGATCCGGCGCTGGATCGACGGTGGAGCGCGGTGGCCCGACGAGGTCGCGGGCGTCGACGAGCGCAGGAACCACTGGGCGTATCAGAAGCCCATGCGACCGGTGGTGCCGAAGGTCGAGCACGTCGAGCGCGTGCGCAATCCGATCGACGCGTTCCTCGAAGCGCGCTTCGAGCGCGACGGGATTACGCCGGCGCCGGAGGCGAGTCGCGAGACTCTCGTGCGGCGGCTCCACCTCGACCTGACGGGGATTCCGCCCACGCCCGAGGAGGTCGCGGAGTTCGAGAACGACGAGCGCGCCGATGCCTACGAGCAGCTCGTGCGCAAGCTGCTCGCGTCGCCGCGTTATGGCGAGCGCATGGCGCGGCCGTGGCTCGATCTCGCGCGGTATGCCGACACGCAGGGCTACGAGAAGGACGCGCGGCGCTCGATGGCGCCGTACCGCGACTGGGTGATCGCGGCGCTGAACGACAACCTGCCCTACGACCAGTTCTCGATCGAGCAGCTCGCCGGTGACCTGCTGCCGAACGCCACGCGCTCGCAGCGCATCGCCACCGCGTTCCATCGCAACACGATGCTCAACGAAGAGGGTGGCACCGATGCGGAGGAGTTCCGCAGCGCGGCGATCATCGATCGCGTCAACACGACCGCGACGATCTGGATGGGCTCGACGCTCGCGTGCGCGCAGTGCCACGACCACAAGTACGACCCGTTCTCTCAAGTCGACTACTACCGCGTCTTCGCGGCGTTCAACCAAACCGCCGACGGCGGCAAGACGCCGGAGCCCGTGCTGCGCGCGCCGACGGCGGACCAAGAGCGCGAGCTTGCGTCGCTCGGGGCGCGCATCGCGGAACTCGAAGGCGCACTCTCGGCGGAGAATCCGAAGCTCGATGCGGAGCAGAGAATCTGGGAGGAGCGCGCCGCGATCGAGCTCGAGCGGGAGGGGAGCTGGAGCGTGCTGCGCCCGCTCACGGCCGTCGAGGCGAGCGCGGCGCGCGTCGACGGGGCGCTGCTGGAGGATGGCTCGGTGGCCTTTCGAGGCCCCGTTCCGGACCGCTGCGTGTACGAGCTGCGGCTCGAGGCGCCGGTCGGGGAGCTGCGCCTCCTGAAGCTCGAGGCGCTGCTCGATGGCGATCCGCCGGCGGGGCCGGGGCGCACATCTCATGGCAACTTCGTGCTCAGCGAAATCTCGGCGCGCGTCGAGGATGCGAGCGATCCACGGCAGGGCGAGGACGTTGCCTTGACGGCCGCCATCGGCGAGGTCGAGCAGTCCGACGGCCCCTTCCGGGCGGCGAACTCGATCGACGGCCGCTCCGAGACGGGCTGGGCCATCGGCGGCGGGGTTGGAAGTCCGCGCACGGCGCTCTTCGCCTTCGAGCGACCGGCACGAGTCGGAGCCCAGCAGGTCCTGCGCGTGCACCTCGCATTCGAGTCGGTGTTCCTGCGCCACGCGCTCGCGCGGGTGCGACTCTCCGCCTCGAACGACGAAAGCGCAGCGCGACGTCTGCTCGGGCCCTCGGGCGCCGGCTGGAAGCGCCTCGGTCCGATCTCGGCCACGAGCTTCGAGGAAGCTCGCGACCGGGCCTACGCGCCCGAGCGGAATCCCGCGGCTCCGCTCTCGGCCCGCGCGAGCAACGAAGGCCTCCAATGGAGCGTCGCGGACGTGAAGCGCGCAACGCTCGAGGGTGATCGCTCTGCCTGGTACTTCGCACGCGAGCTCGACTGCGAGCGCGACGGGCAGCTCGAGTTCTTCGTCGGCGCCGACGACTTCGTGCGCGTCTGGCTCGATGGAAGCGTGATCCACGAGAGTGCGGACTACGGGACATTCGTCGGCACGCCCGCGCGCATCCAAGTGCGGCTCGCGCAGGGCCGTCACCAGCTGCTGGCGAAGGTCGTGAATGGCGCCGGGCCGGGTGGGTTCAGCTTCGACATCGGCCACAACACGGCCGACCGCATCACTCCTGAAATCGAAGCGCTGCTGAGGCTCGAGCCCGAGGCGCGCAGCGCGGAGCAGGCGCGCAAGCTGCGCGACTGGTACCGGCGTGGGCCGTCGGAACTCGGCAGCGCACTCGCGGAAGAGCTCACGAGGCTGCGCAAGCGGCGCGACGAGATCGAGGCGATGCTGCCGAGCGTGATGGTGATGGCAGCGGTCGCCACCCCGCGCCAGAGCCGCGTGTTCGTGCGGGGCAGCTTCCTCACGCCGGGAGAGCCCGTCGAGGCTGGCCTGCCAACGCTCTTTGGCGCGCTGGCGCAGGACGAGTCGCCGCGCCTCGCCCTCGCGCGCTGGCTCGTGAGTCCAGCAAATCCCTTGGCCGCGCGTGCGCACGTCAACCGCACGTGGGAACTCCTGTTCGGACGCGGCATCGTCGCGACCGTGCAGGAC
>CAITGX010000476.1 GCA_903892045.1 uncultured Planctomycetota bacterium
GAAACAAGACAGCGACCAGAAAAAGACAGGCTTACCTTCCGCGATCCGTCCGCTCCCGGCACGACGAACCTCTCGCAGGGTCTCGAGTGGACGCTGTGCCCGTAAGTGGGCGCGATGGGCCGTGGCTGCGCGCGAGCGCGTCGCCGCGGCGCTATCGTCAAGGCGCTTGAACGCCCTTCGCTATGCATCGTTCGCGGCGCGCGGGTTCGTGCGGCGTGGAGCGCCGCTGCACCTGACGTTGTTCGTCACGGGCCGCTGCAACTTGCGCTGTCGGCACTGCTTTCACTGGAAGGAAGTGGCCGAGGGCGTCGAGGGGCCGAGCGCTCTCGAGGTCGAGCGGCTGGCGGAGTCGGCGGCGCGCATGGGCCCGCTCCTGTGGGTCAGCTTCGGGGGCGGCGAGCCGTTCTTGCGGCGAGATCTCGCGGAGCTCGCGCGTTCGTTCGGTCGCCGCGGTCTGCGTCACCTTGCGATCCCGACCAACGGACTGGTGGAAGAGCGCCAGCGCGAGGTCGTGGAGCGGATCCTGCGCGAGAATCCGGAGCTGTTCCTGTCGGTGGCCGTGTCCTTCGATGGGCCGGCAGAGATCCACGACGCGATCCGGCAGGTGCCGGGCGGGCACGAGCGCTCGAAGCGCAGCGTGCGCGCACTGCAGGAACAACGCGAGCAGCTGCCCAAGGCGCTCGCACGCAGGCTGGGCGTCGGCATCCTCGTCACCCTGACGCGCGAGAACCAGACGAGCCTCTCGGGCCATCTCGAGCAGCTCGTGGACGAGCTTCGACCGGACAATGCGACCCTCAACCTCGCTCGCGGGACCGCCCTCGACGAGAGCCTGCTGCGCGTGGATCTCGATCGCTATCGCGAGCTCGTCGAGACCAAGGCGCGCCTGCAGCGCGAGGGAAGGCTGCCGTATTTCGACTTCCCGCTCGCGCGTCTCGCCGCGGCTCGCGATCGCGTGATGTACGAGCACGTCGAGCGCGTGGCGCGCGGAGATCGGAGCGCGCACCTGCCGTGCACGGCCGGGACGCTGTCCGCCGTCATCTTCGAGAATGGAGCGGTGCACCCGTGCGAGATTCTCGGGCGCGAGCTCGGCAACCTGCGCGAGCATGGATGGGATCTCGAGCGCGTCTGGACGTCGGCGGCGGCGGCGAGCCTGCGCGCGGACATCGAGCGCACGAAGTGCGCATGCACCTGGGAATGCGCGCAAGCCGACAACGTGCTGTTCGGCAAGCGTGCGTGGCCACGGCTCGTGCAGGAAGTCGTGTCGGGCCCGTGAGCGCGCTGTGCGTCATCGTGCCGTGCCGCAACGAGGCGGCCGTGATTCGCCGCAAGCTGCGCAACCTCGCGCTGTGCGAGTGGCCGCGCACCGCAGCCCGCCATCGCGTGCTCGTGATCGACGACGGCAGCGAGGACGACACGGCCCTGTTGGCGCTGCAGGAGGCGGAACGGATCGCTCCGGCGCCGTTCACGCTCGAAGTACTTGCGAATGCCGTGCGGCCCGGAAAGGTAGGCGCGCTCGAGACCGCGTTGCGGGCGATAGGCGAGGCGGATGAGCTGATCGTGCTCTCCGACGCCGATGTCGTGCTGTCCCCGCAGGCACTCGTCGCGCTGGCGGCGGAGTTCGAGCGCGATGCTCGCATCGGGATGGTGACGGGCTCGCAGGTGTTCGTGGTATCGCTCGCGGACGATGGGGCAATTGCGGGCGCCGAAGGCCGAGCGTTGGCGACCGCGGGCAGCTTCTACGATCGGGCGTCGGCGTTCGTGCGCATGCTCGAGTCGCGCTTCGGGCTCGTGTTCAGCATGCATGGACAGCTCATGGCGTGGCGACGTTCCCTGCGGCTCGTGCCGACGCCTGGAGTCGCCGCCGACGACCTCGACCTCATGTTGCAGGCTCGTGTGGCCGGCGCTCGTCTCGTGCGCTGTGGCGCGGCGCGGTTCTACGAGGTTCGTGCTCCACGCGGCGAGGCACGCCGCCAGCAGGCGATTCGCCGCGCTCGCGCCTTTCACCAGTTCCTGCGGCACCCGCGCATCGGGGAGCTGCGTCGCTCGGGCTCGTGGCTCGCTCGCCGACAAGCGGGCTTCTACCTGCAGGCGGGACGCGCGCGCGGTCCGTGGACGGCGATCGCGCTCGGGAGCATTTTCCTAGCGGGCTGGTACATGGGGCCTGGTTCCGCGATGGCGGTCGCGGCGTTGAACGCGCTGCTCTTCCTGCCGGCGTGGGTTCTGCTGCGCATCGTGCGGTCGCGCATGGAGATCGCGGAGGCGCTCGAGGCGCGCTCGCCGATGGGGGAGCGCTGGGAGACGGCGCGCCGATGAGCGAGCGTCGCATCGGCTGGGGAGCCGCGCTCCTCGTGATCGCCCTGGCCTTCGGCCTGCGGAGCCTCGCGGTCGTGCAGCACGAGGCGCGGCATCCTCTGGCGCAGCGGCCGGCGATCGACGAGGCGAGCTACGACGGCTGGGCGCGCGAGATCGCAGGCGGTGAGCTGCTCGGCAGAGAGATCTTCTTTCAGGAGCCGCTCTATCCGTACGTGCTCGGAGGGGTGTACGCGCTCGCGGGCGACGAGCCCGCCGAGCAGCGCCGTGCGGCGCGCTGGCTGCAAGCCGGCCTCGGAGCGCTGGCGGCGGGAGTCGCGGCCGCGCTGGCTGCGAGGATCTTCGGCTCACGCGCCGGCTGGGTCGCGGGGCTGCTGGTGGCGCTGCACCGGCCGTCGATCTGGTTTCCTGCGCTGCTGCTCAAGGAGAACCTGTTCGTGCTCGTGCTCGTCGCGCTCGCGCTCGGACTCGTGAGCACGCGCGAGAAGGAGACAGCGCCCGCGCGCTGGCTCAGTCTGGGAGCGCTGGCGGCGGCCGGAGCGTTGCTGCGCGGCAATTTGCTCGTGCTCCTTCCCGTGCTGGCCACCTGGCCTGTCGGGCGCGCCTTGGTGCGACGGCGCTGGAACACGCGCGTTCTCGCGGACAGCTGCTGCTTTATCCTCGGCGCCGCGCTGGTGCTCACGCCGGTCGCGCTGCGCAACCAGCATGTCGGCGGGAGACTCGTGC
>CAITGX010000477.1 GCA_903892045.1 uncultured Planctomycetota bacterium
CGCCCCGCTCCACGAGAACGGGCACTTCGCCCACTGGGTCCCGCTGCGCGGGCCGCACCACCTGATCGTGGTGCGGCCCGGCCAGAAGCCGCGGCTCGTGCGCGTGGCGCCGGAGGACTACTGGTACGAGCAGGCGCCGCTGGGCAGCCCGTTCTGGGCCGACGACTTCGAACTGATCGAGGTCGGCACGCCGGAGGACGCGTGGAAGCACGCGGGGGTCGGTGCCAAGTCCGCCTACATCGGCGACGAACCCGAGCGCGCGCAGGCGGCTGGAATCGGCACCGCGAGCTGCAACCCCGAGACCCTCGTTGCGAGGCTCAACTGGGAGCGCGCCTACAAGAGCGAGTACGAGGTCGCCTGCATGGAGGAGGCCGAGAAAGTGGCCTCCTGGGGACACCGTGCCGCGCTCGCCGCCTTCGACTCCGGCGCGAGCGAACTCGAGATCCACCACGCCTACCTCGCGGCCGTGCGCTGCACGGAAGCCGAGCTGCCCTACGGCACGATCATCGGACATGACGAGAAAGGCGCGATCCTGCACTACACGGGCAAGCGCACGAAGCGCGACGGCCGCGTGCTCTTGATCGACGCTGGCGCGCGCCACTTGGGCTACTGCTCGGACATCACGCGCACGTGGACGCGCAAGGACTGCGACTCGCGCTTTCGCCACCTCGCGCGCGGCATGGACAAGCTGCAGCTCGAGCTGTGCGCCAAGGTCGTGCCGGGACTCCCCTACCCGGACCTGCACGCGGCCGCGCACGTCCTGATCGGCGACCTCCTCCACGAGCTCGGCGTGCTCAAGCTCCGCGGCGAGGAGGCTTTCGACGAGGGCCTGACGAGCCCCTTCTTCCCGCACGGCCTCGGCCACTTCCTCGGCATTCAGGTGCACGACGTCGGCGGTCGCCAGAAGGAGCCCGCCGGTGGCATCGTTCCCCCGCCGCCGAAGTCGCCCTTCCTGCGCACCACGCGCAAGATCGAGGAGCACCAGGTCTTCACGATCGAGCCTGGCTGCTACTTCATCGAGATGCTGCTGCGCCCGCATCGCAACGGTGCCAAGGCACACTGCTTCGACTGGAAGCAGATCGACGAGCTGTCCGAGTTCGGCGGAGTGCGCATCGAGGACAACGTGCACGTCACCGCCGCGGGGCACGTCAACCTGACGCGCCCGCACATCTAGCGCGTTGAAGCTGCTCTTCCTGCACGGGCTCGAGTCCAACCCGAGCGGCACCAAGGCCGTCTGGCTGCGCGAGCGCTACGGTGCGATCGTGCCGGCGCTGGACACGTCGACGTGGGAGAAGGCTCGAGCGCAGGCCGAGGCCGCCGTGCGCGAGCACCAGCCCGACGTGCTCGTCGGCTCGAGCTTCGGAGGCGCGCTGGCCGTGTCGCTCTTGTGCGATGGAGTCACGAGCGCGCGCACCGTGCTGATCGCGCAGGCCGCGGCCCTGCTCGGCAAGGGCGAGCGCCTGCCCGCCGGAACGCGCGCCATCGTGATCCACGGCACCGCCGACGACGTGGTGCCGATCGAGGGCTCGCGCACGCTGGTGGGCAACTCCGGACCGAACGTGCACCTGTGGGAGATCGAAGGCGGAGACCACCGCCTCAACTCGACGCTCGAGGACGGCACCCTCGCACGCGCGATCGAAGCGGTGCTGGCCCTGCCCTAGAGCTTCGCTCCGGACTCTCCCGACGCGCCGGGGGCGCGGCGACCGAGCCACGCCGCGAGGCCGCCCCAGGCACACGCGAACGGCAGCGCGACCAGCGCCACGGTCCCGAGCGCCGCCGTGCCCTGCACCCACGCGCTCGCGACGTCCCCGCCGCGGAAGGCGAAGGTGTCGAGGAAGCTCTTCGCCTTGTACTTCTCGCGCGGCTCCGTCCCGGCGAACAGCGACTCGCGCGCGGGACGCATCACCGAGTGACTGAGCGCCTTCCAGAGCACCAGCGCCACCGTCAGCAGGCCGAGCGCGCCGAGCCCCACGGCGGCGTGCACGCCGAGCACCGCGAGCGCCAGCACTCCGAAGGCCGGCAGCACGAGCAAGGCTCCGCCGACGCCGAAGCGGCGCATGACGCGCCCAGTCAGGAACAGCTGCACGAACAGCGTCGTGCCCTGCACCGCGCTCTCGGTCCACGCAAAGTACTCGGAGCGCGCCACGCTGCCGTCGAACTCCCGTGCCGCAAGGAAGTTCTGCTGGAGCGCCAGCACGGACTGCAGGACGCCGTGGAGGAACGTGAAGGCCGCGACGGCCTGCAAGTAGGGCCGGGAGAGCACGAGTGACAGTCCTTCGCTCCACGTGCCTCCGAGCGAGCGTTCCTCCCGTGCGGCGCCGTCGTCCGCTCGTCGCGAGCGACGCGCGAGCGCGAGCCCGAACTGGACCGCGAACTCGAGAAACAGGGCCGCCACCAGCACCAGCCCCAGCGCGAACATCCGCTCCGCGTCGTCGCGCTCGAGCGACTTGGCGAGGCGCGCCACCGCACCCGTCGTGGACGAGCCCGCGATCGCGCCGAGCGTGCCGCCCACCGAGACCAGTCCGAACAGCCGGCGCGCCGCTGCCGTGTCGAACGCGTCGGCGAGCAGTGCCCAGACGATCGAGACGAGAAACACGTTCGTGACGGCATGCACGACGTAGAACGCGCGCGCCACGAGCACCGCCAGCTCGCCCTCCGCATTCGCGATCGCGGGGATGAAGGCCAGCCACACGAGCGCGACGGAACGGAAGGTGAGCGCGAAGAAGCTCCGGCGCGGCAGCCGGGAGGTGGCCTGCGCGAACGCGAGGCTCGCGACGATCGTGCCGAGCAGCGTGACCGCCCACAGGTACTTCAGGTTCTCCGCCCCACCGACGAGCGCCACGGCGTCGCGCAGCGGGCGCAGCAAGAAGATCGAGAACAGCACACAGAAGAAGGCGCCCACCGCGCACGCCACCTGCGC
>CAITGX010000478.1 GCA_903892045.1 uncultured Planctomycetota bacterium
CGCAGCGCCGAGGATGTGCGCCGCGCCGCCGCGGCCTGCGGCGACCTCGCCGGCCTGCGCGCCGCGGTCGCGCGCTGCGAGGCCTGCGCGCTCGCGCGCACCCGTACGCAGACGGTGTTCGCCGACGGCCCGGAGCGCGCCGAGCTCATGTTTGTCGGAGAGGCCCCGGGCGAGAACGAAGACCGCCAGGGCGTACCTTTCGTGGGCGAAGCCGGAAGGCTCCTGACCGACATCATTGAAAAAGGCATGGGTCTGTCGCGCACGAAGGTAGTCATCGCCAACGTGCTCAAGTGCCGTCCGCCGGAGAACCGCGACCCGTCCGCGGAGGAGACGCGCACCTGCACCCCGTGGCTCGACCGGCAGATCGAGCTCGTGAACCCCAAGGTCCTCGTGCCCCTCGGCAAGCACGCCTCGAACCACCTGCTCGGGATCGCGGGCCCCGAGCTGCGCTCGATGGGCTCCCTGCGCGAGCGCGTGCACGAGCACGCTGGACGCAAGCTGGTCCCGACCTTCCACCCCTCCTATCTGCTGCGCACGCCGGAAGCGAAGAAGGACTGCTGGAAGGACATCCAGCTCGCCATGGGTCTGCTCGGTCTGTCGCCCCGGCGCAACGGCTGAGTCCCCCGCAACGGCTGAGTCCCTACGGGTAACTCGGGTCCCGCGCGGGGGTACGAGAGCCGCGCCGCGACCGTCCCTTGCCCCGCGACCGACGAGCCGCGCGCGCCGTTGACCCCTCCCGACCCCACCGCTATGCTCCCGCCCCTCTCTCGCCCCGACTCCGGCCCTCGCGGCCGTGGCCGGAGCGAGTCCTGCGATGCGCTGGTGCTCTCCCTGCCCTTCCTCCCGCGTGGAGTGAGCGGCTGCGGCGAGCCTCGCGCGCAGCAGGCCTCGGCGGGAGGCGAATGCGCCGCGCGTCGGCACGTTCGCAACGGTCTCTAGAAGCATCGCATCGCAGTTCCGTCCCACGACCGCCCCCGCGGTCGCCCCCACTCACCCAGATCCTTCGCGGCCGTCGTCCCTACCAAAGAGGCGGCGAGCCCGAGTCGAGGCCCCCACTTCCATGCGCTTGCGCTTCCTTTTCCTGCCGGCCTTCGCCCTGACCCTCGCCCCTGCGTGCCGGACGACCGAGACCAAGCTCGCGCCCGCGCCGAGCGAAGCGGCTCCGACCGTCGTCGCGACCAACCCCGAGCCGGCCGCCGTGGCCGCTCAGGACGAGCGCGCTGAGATCGAACTGCGTCGCGACCGCGCCCAGTTCCTCGCCGCCGAGTACCTCAAGGTCGGCGACAAGAAGCGCGACGAAGGCGACATCTCGGCCGCGCTGGCGCAGTACGCCAACGCGCTCGAGGTCGATCCGACCAGCGTGGCCGCGCGCGAGCGCCTCGGCCGCATGAAGGCGCTGCTCGGCGACCAGTACATGGACATGGGCGAGCAGTTCCAGGACGCGAAGGAACGCGAGATCGTGCGCCGCGCCCAGGCGCAGATGGCCGCCGAGGAAGCGGTCAAGCGCGCCGAGGCCGCCATGGCCCAGGGCCAGTACGAAGCGGCCGTCGCCGGCTTCCGCGAGGCCGAGTCGATCCTCGTGTGGCACCCGCTGATCGCCAAGGACTCGCTCGACGCGCGCATCATCGGCGCCCGCATGAACGACGCCCTCGACCAGCTCGAGGCCTCGCGCAAGGCGGAAGAGCAGTCGAAGAAGGCCGCCGCGGAAGCGGAAGCCGCCCGCAAGGAAGAGGACGTCCGCAACTACCGCGCGAACAAGCTGCGCACGCTGTTCCAGGACGCGAACTCGGCCTTCCTCGCCGACCAGTACTCGCAGGCCGAAGCGCTGTGCGAGCAGATCCTCCTCGAGGACCCCAAGAACAGCGCCGCCACCAAGCTGCGCGACGCGGCCGCCCTCGCGCGCCACAACAAGACCGAGCGCGACACCCTCGCCCGCTACCGCGAGCAGTGGGTCCGCACGTTCGAGGAAGTGGACACGATGGACGTGCCCCAGACGACGCCGCTGGTCTTCGACGACCTGCGCCGCTGGGCCGAAGTGAACCGTCGCCAGCCGCTCGAGTTCACCGCCAAGGCCGCCGCCGCCAGCGCCGACACCACCGCGGTGCTCGAGCGCCTCGCGTCGGTGCGCTTCGCGCCGCGCTTCCGCACGGCCGACGGCGCCGGCGTGCCGCTCGCCGAAGTCGCCAGCTTCCTCCAGAACCTGACCGGCGTGAACTTCATGGTCTCCGCCAAGGTCATGGAAGAGCTCGACGAGGAAGCCCAGCAGGTCGACATGGACCTGCCCGAGCGCAGCGTCCGCAACGTGCTCGAGATCATCGTCGAGACCCACGAGAACCTGCGCTGGAAGGTGCAGGACGGCGTGGTCAAGTTCGTCACGAAGGAAGAGACCTTCGGCAACCAGATCCTGAAGATGTACGAGGTCCGGGACATCATCCACCCGGTCCCGTCCTTCCCCGGCCGCGAGATCAACATCGCCCCCTCGGGCGGTCTCGAGCAGCCGGAAGAGGAAGTCGAGGAGCGCGAGGGCCTCGTGGTCACCTCCGACGCCCTCGAGGCGCTGGTGCGCGACAACGTCGCCCCCGAGAGCTGGAACGAGGACCCGCTGAACTCGGTGCGCATCACCGAGGCCGGCACGATGGTCGTCAACCAGACCCCCGAAGTTCAGGAGCAGGTCAAGAAGCTGCTCGATGACCTGCGCGAAGCGACCGGCATCATGGTCGACATCCAGGCGCGCTTCCTGCGCGTCGAGGACAACTTCCTCGAGGACATCGGCATCGACTTCCGCGGCCTCGGCCAGCCGGGCCTCGGCACCAACACGTTCATCAACGACTTCGGCGACGCCTCGACCCAGGCCGACCTCGGCAAGGAGATCGGGCAGGGCAACGACCTCGGCGCGTTCTACGACGACGGTCAGGACGGCGACCTCCGCACGCGCGTCGAGAACCTCTACGACGTCAGCCTCGGCAACGCCGACGTGCTGCAGGCCACCGGCGGCCTCTCGTTCTCGTGGACCTACCTCAGCGACCTCCAGATGCAGATGGTGCTGCGCGCCGTCTCGAAGTCGGAGCGCCGCGAGATCGTCACGAGCCCCAAGCTGCTCGTGTTCAACACGGCCCGCGCGAACCTCTCGGTGATGAACCAGGTCGCGTACGTGCAGGACTTCGACGTCGAGATCGCGCAGGCGGCCTCGATCGCCGACCCGATCGTCGAGACCGTGCAGGACGGCGTTGTGCTCGACGTGCGCCCGGTGGTCTCGGCCGACCGTCGCTTCATCATGATGGAGCTGCGTCCGACCGTGGCGACCCTGCGCCGCCCGATCCGCGAAGTGGCCACCACCCTCGGCAGCCAGAACGCGGTCACGATCCAGCTGCCGGAGATCGACATCCAGCGCGTGCGCACGACCGTCCCGATGCCCGATGGCGGCACCGTGATGCTCGGCGGCCTCAAGGTCAGCGAGAAGCAGGACCTGCGCTCGGGCATCCCGATCATCAACAAGATCCCGCTCGTGCGCTTCCTGTTCGACCGCCAGGGCACCTACGCGGCCAACCAGAAGCTCCTGATCCTCGTGACGGCCAACATCGTGATCCCCGAGGAGCACGAGCCGCTGCCGTCGCAGCTCGGCGAGTGAGCCGATCCGCAGACTCTGCGCCCCCTTCCGCGGGCCCGTCGCGCGCAGCGCGGCGGGCCCGCGGCCTTTCGGACGCAGCGTCTCCCCCACGGCACTTCGCCCCCGTTTTCTCGACAATTTTCGGACTCCTTGCATCTCGCTCGGGCGCGGGAGTTTCGTACCATCCGCGCCCCTTGGGTCCGCTCGACGCCTGCCCGTGAGGCGCCGCGAGGACCGGCGGCGAATGGGGACCTTCCCGCGTGGCAGGTCCGCGTCCACCGCTCCGAGAAACTGCGTAGCCTGTCCCCGGGCCGCGCGGTACTCGTGCCCAAGGTGCACTCTGTCCGCGGCGCGTCCGCGAGCGGCGTGCACCGCAGCGGGCCCGAGCCGCGCTGACCTATCCCGGGACGGCGTCCGCCCCCGCCCCCATCCCACCCCGATCCCGCCCATGCGTCGTTCCCTGTCGTTCGGACTGGTCTTCGCCTTCTCCACGGCCACGCTCTTCGGGCAGAAGAGCGAGGCCGAGCAACGCGCGGACATCGCCTTCGCCAAGGGGCTCGCGGAGCTCGGCTTCGTCGACCTCTCCGAGAAGGTGCTGCGCGGCGTCGAGTCGAGCGGCCTCTCGGCCAAGCTGACCGAGGAAGTGGCGCTGCTGCGCTGCGACGCGCTGTACGACGCGGCCAAGGCCGACCAGGCCAAGCGCGAGGAGCTGCTGAAGAAGGCCGTCGAGGCCTATCAGGCGTTCCTCGACAAGTACAAGGCCTTCGGGGATCCGGAGATCGTGGCCCGCGCCCAGGCGCGCACGGTCGAGGTCGACAGCGCCTACGCGCGCGTGCTCTCGGGCTCGATGGCGGATCTGGTCGGCGAGGCGCTGACCCAGAAGCGCACGGCGATGCGCACGTTCCTCGAGTCCGCGGTCGGGCGCGTCAACGACCTGATCCGCGAGCAGGAAGAGCTCGCCAAGGAAGGCTCCGGCGGCGATGGCGCCCAGAAGCGCCTGTTCGAGCTGCTGCTCAACGGCGCCGACCTCAACCTGCAGCTCGCGCAGGTGCAGGAAGTGGCCACGACCTTCTCGGTGGCCGAGAAGATGTACATCAAGCTCAGCGACACCGCGGGCGAAGGCACGCCGTGGAGCCTGCGCGCCTACATCGGCATCGGCGACGTCTACGCCGCGCAGGCCGCGCGCGAGGACGACTTCAAGTCCGCCGCCAAGCTCTATCAGGAGGCCGCGAGCTACTACGAGTTCGCGGTCAACTTCTCGATCCCGCGCGACCTCGCCGCGTGGAAGGAAGCTTCCGAGCAGATGCAGCAGCCGGAGAAGCAGAGCCGCTTCCTGTTCCTGCAGCTCGGCACGCCGGGACTGGTCAAGTCGAGCATCTCCGCCGGCGACAACGAGGCCGCGCTCGAGTGGGCGCTGCACTTCGTCAACACGTGGAAGCGCGAAGGCCTCGAGCTCACGCCGCCGCAGGGCTACATGGCGCTGCTCGACGTCACGCAGGCGCTCGTCAGCGCCGGCGGCTTCCTCGGCGGCAACCCGGCCTCCGGCGACCTGCGCTGGTTCGAGAGCCAGGAAGCGCTCTCGGCGGCGAGCCTGCCGAAGAAGAACCAGCGCTCCGCGCTCGACTTCGCGCTCTCGCTGGCGCAGGAAGTCTCCGCGGAGAACAAGGGCAACAACCTGCAGGTGCGCGCCCAGCGCGCGATCGGCGAGATCATCGCGCGCCCGGGCGTGAAGGTCGACCCGAGCGTGCTGATGGACGCCGCCAAGGGCGAGTTCAACGCGCAGAACTGGAGCGCCTCGATCGAGGCCTTCAAGCGCGTCGTGAGCGCCCTCGAGGGCTCGGACCTCGCCACCCGTCAGGAGCGCATGCCCGAGGTGCTCTGGCACATCGCGCGCTCCTACCAGCGCATGGACCGCGTGCTCGAGGCCTCCGCCGTCTACGAGCAGGCCCTCGAGAGCTGGTCGGGGGACCCGAAGTTCGACGGCGAGAGCGCCAAGGGCTTCTACGACTGCGCGCAGCTGCTCAAGCGCACGATCAAGGGCGACGGCGCCATCGATGCGCTCGCCACCCGCGCGGATGATGCGCTCAAGCGCGCCGCGAGCGGCACCGGCAAGGGCGAGGACATCAAGTTCCGCGACGCCGAGAAGCTGTATGCCGACAACAAGTTCGAGGAGGCCCGCGCGGCCTACGCGGGCGTCGGCTCGGGCGCGGAAAACTACGAGAAGGCCAAGGTCAACGTCGGGGTGTGCGAGTTCAAGCTCAAGCGCTACCCGGAGGCCATCGCCGCGCTGCAGGGCTACCTCAACACGTACCTGAAGAGCTCCGACGCGGCGACCACCGACGCGCGTCGCCTCGCGCGCCGCAAGGAGGCGACCGCCAACGCGCGCTTCTACTGGGGCCTCGCCGAGTTCGAGGTCGCCAACGGCGGCGCCAACTCGTGGCAGAAGGTGGTCGACGTGCTCGGCACCTTCCAGAACGACTTCCCCGAGCAGAACCAGCTCGCGCCCGCGGCCATGTACCGCGTGCTGATCTCCTACGGCAAGCTGAACCAGCAGGACAAGGTCAAGTCGCTGCTCGGGCTGATGCTCTCGAGCTTCCCCGACAACCGCTGGACCGGCAGTGCGGCCACCGAGTCGTACAAGATGCTCAAGACCGCCTTCGATGCCGAGAAGGACAGCGCGAAGAAGCCCGCCATCGAGCGCGAGATGGCCGAGAACCTGCAGGTGCTCAACCGCACCAGCCCCAAGCCCAACTTCGACAACATGCGCGCCGAGTCGCGCCACTGGATGAACCTCTCCGAGTGGGCCACCGCCGAGGAGCTGCTCAAGCGCATGCAGGCGCAGTTCGGCGCGGAAGCCAAGCACGCCGAGGACATGCAGAAGCGCGTGCTCCCCGACCTCGGCGAGGCTCAGCTGCGCCAGAAGAAGGTCGCGGACGCCTTCGCGACGCTCAAGCCGCTCGTGATGGACGAGAAGGTGCGCGCCGCCAAGGGCACGGCCTATGACTTCGCTCAGGCCGCCGCCGGCTGGCTCGAGGTGCAGGGCAACAAGGTGATCGAGAACGCGGGCGCCGCCACCACCGCCGCCGACTTCGAGCTCGCCGTCAAGGCCATCAACCAGCTCACCGACGCCTCCGAGAAGTGGGCCGCCGAGTGGTACGGCTTCAAGGCCCAGCAGATCTACACCTACCTGCGCTTCGCGGCCGTCGACGGCAAGCGCATGGACACCGCTCGCTCGCTGATGGGTCCGATGAACACCCAGCTCGGCGGCGGCACCCAGTTCAAGGCCGAAGGCATGACCGAGGACAACCGCCAGCGCTACCTGTGGCTGGTTCAGAAGGTGAAGTGAGCGCGCCGCGCGCCTTCAGGACCTCTCCCCGTTGTGAGCCCCCGCACCCCCGCTAGAATCCCCGAGCTTTCCATGCGCCGCACCGCCGCCACCCTCGCGCTCTTCCTGCTCGCCGCCCTCCCCTCGTCCGCGTCCTCCGAAGGCGGTCGCCCCGATCAGGTCTACGTGAAGAACAAGCGCGACGGCTCGGTGAGCATGGTCACGGGCGTGGTCCAGCGCTACGAGCTCGGCAAGGTGACCGTCGCGGTGGGCTCCAAGGAGAACAACTACGACGCGCTGCAGGTCCAGAGCGTCGAGTGGGGCGACGTGCCGCCCTCCTTCCGCGAGGGGCAAGTCTATGCCCAGCGCGGCGCCTGGGCCGACGCCGCCAAGAGCTTCCGCGTGGCCGCGGGCGACGCCAGCGCCCGCGACGTGGTCAAGGCCGCCGCCAAGCGCCAGCTCGCCGAGGCGCTCTTGAAGAGCGGCAGCGAAGATGCCGCGCGCTTCACGGAAGCGGCCACCGAGGCTCAGGGCTACCTCGCCGCCTTCGCCCAGAACGCCGACGTTCCCGACGTGCGCATGCTGCACGCCCGGGCCCTGTGGCTCTCGGGCAAGCCGGCCGAGGCCGGTGCCGCGTACCGCGGCGTGCACGCGGAGTTCAAGGCCGACGCCACGGCCGCGGGCTACGAGCCGCTGCTGTGCCTCGAGGCCGGGATGCTCGCCGCGCGCTCCCTGCTCGACGCCAAGGACACCCTCGGCGCCCGCGAGGTCTACGCCGCCCTCGAAGGTCAGGTCGGCCCGCTGCTCGCCGCCGCCGGCGACAGCCCCCAGAAGCCGGCCCTGCAGGCCATCGCCGACGAGGCCGCCCTCGGGCAAGGCTTCGTCGATCTCGCCGGCGGCCAGTCCAAGCAGGCGCTCAGCTTCTTCCAGAGCCGTGTCGGAGCGCTCAAGCCCGACTCGACGCCCTCCGCCCGCTTCGCCGCCCAGCTCGGCCTCGGTGAGGCCCTGCTCGCGGAGAACAAGCCGCGCGAAGCGAGCCTGATGCTCGCCAAGGTGAGCGGCCTCGAGTGCGGCGACCGCGACCGCGCCCTGCGGGCCACGGTCAAGCTGGCGGAGGCGTGCTCGAAGCTCCCCGACGCCGACGCACGCGCTCAGGCCTGCGCCCGCGTGAAGGACGTGCTCAAGAGCGGCGGTGACTCCCCGGCTTCCGTCCGCGCTCGCCAACTCGCCAAGGAGCTCGGCTGCTAGGGCGGCAGGGCTGCTAAGCTCTCGTCCCCCTCGCACCGCCCCCCCCACTTCGCATCCCCCCTTTCGCTCAGGCGCTGCCTCGACAAGGGTCCCACCTACTTCTTCTCTCTCCCCCATCATCTCTTAGGAGTCCCCGGGTCATGACGTTCCGTTCCGTTCGCTCCCGCGCCGCGGCCTTCGCCCGCCGCGCCCTGCCCGCGCTGGCCGTGATGCTCTTTGCCGCCCTGCCGCTCCTCGCTCAGGAAGGCGGCGACGCCGCCGCTCCGGCGGCCTCCGATGACGCTGGCGCGCTGTCCCTGTGGGAACTGATCGTGCTCTCGGGCTTCATCGGCTGGGTGATCATCTTCCTCTCGATCGTCACGCTGGCCGTGATCATCGAGAACTACGTCACCCTGTCCCGCGAGAAGCTCGCTCCGCCGGAGATCGTCGACGAGATCCAGAGCCTGTTCGAGGAAGGCCAGTTCCAGGAGGCCATGGAGCTGTGCGAGAACGAGCCCAGCTTCTTCACCAAGGTCTGCGCCGCCGGCATCGCCAAGATCGGCCAGCCCTTCGAGGTCATCCAGACCGCGCTGCAGGAGATGGGCAACGAGGAGTCGATCCGCCTCAACCAGAAGATCGGCTGGATCTCGGTGCTCGCCGCCGTGTCCCCGATGCTCGGCCTGTTCGGCACGGTGCAGGGCATGATCGCGTCCTTCCACGTCATCGCGAACACCGCCAACCCGACGCCGGCGCAGCTGGCGAGCGGTATTTACGTCGCGCTCCTCACGACCTTCGAAGGTCTGATGGTCGCCATCCCCGCGACGGCCGCCTTCGCGTACATCCGCAACCGCCTCGTGCGCAACATCATCGAGGTCGGCGCGATCGTCGAAGACCTGTTCGAGCGCTTCCGCCCGACGAACAACCAGTGATGTTCGCCCACCGCCGGGCCGCGGCGGCCTGCGTCTCCGTTCAGGATGCGTAGGTCGCCGCCCCAGCGGGGGTAGGAGCATCCGGAGGACCCATGAACCTCGCCAAGAACCAGTCCAACGACGAGATCGTCATGGACATGACGCCGATGATCGACATCGTGTTCCAGTTGATCATCTTCTTCATGCTCCTGATGGACATGAGCCAGAAGGATCTCGAGACGCTGGTGCTTCCCAAGGCCCTCTCGGCCGTGGAAGACAAGCCCAACCCCCTCGATCCCCGCCCGGTGATCAACATCACCGCCGACGGCCAGATCCTGGTCAAGCGCGAGGTCTACTACGACCCCAAGCGCGACGACGGCTACAAGAAGCTGAAGGAGTACCTCCTGATGCGTGCCCGCGCGATGCCCAAGGCCCCGGTCGAGCCGGGTTCGAAGATCATCGCCCCGGACAAGCCGATCCTGGTGCGCGCCGACCAGTCCACCCCCTTCAAGCACATCCAGAAGGTGATGGAGATCTGCGGCATTCAGGACATCAAGATCTGGAAGATCGAGCTCGCCGCCGGTCAAGAGAAGCCCGCCGAGGGCTCTGCAGCAGGAGGCAACTAGATGGCTATCGGAGTCGGCAGCTCGCAGGAGTCGATGGAGATGAAGGGCGACATGACGCCGATGATCGACGTCGTGTTCCAGCTGCTCATCTTCTTCATGCTCACCATCAAGTTCAAACTGCTCGAGGGCAAGCTCTCGGCCTACCTCCCGAAGGACGTCGGGGTCAACCAGACCCAGGCCGAGCCCAAGGATAAGGTCGAGATCAAGCTCAAGGTCGAGCGCGAAGGCAGCAAGCTCATGCCCGACGACTCGGGCAAGCCTTGGGACGGCGAAGGTGCCTTCAGGTTCGGCCCCGACCGCGTGATCCGCTACTCGGTCGGTCCCAAGTCGAGCCTCGAGATGCGCGAGATCGTCAATCGCGTCAAGGAGCTCTACAAGATCGACCCCAAGGGCTCGGTCACCATCGACCCGCTCCCGGGTACCTGCTACGCCGACGTGGTCAAGATCCTCGATGAGGTGATCCTGATCGGCTACACGGACGTGTCGTTCATCGGCGACAAGTCCGCGCTCTACGAGAAGAAGTGATCTCACGCGGGGGGCGCGCTGGCCGCCGGCACGCCCCCCGCCGCTCTTTGTCCCGTCCATCCCCGAATCTCCCCACACGCGTCCAAGCGCGAGCCGTCTGACGCCGCCCAGCCCCCTCGGGACTCTGGTGCGCGAAGCCGGCAGCGCGTGGGTCTCCGCGGCTTGCCGATCCCCTAGGACCGGCTCCCACGCCAGCGCCGAGGCTCCCCCGCCAGAGGCTTTCCAAGCCCTCGCCCCGACGCTAACCTTCCCCCCCTCTCGCCCAGCGAAGGGTGTCGGCCGCGCGACGGCCAGCGCCCCTCGATTCGATCGTCTCCCACCCCCATCTCTCACGCCCGCGCCCCCGGCTCCCCGCCAAAGGCACGGGATCTCTCGGGTCCCCACCCCCCACCGTCGAAGTTCGACAGTCCCACGCGATGAGCAAGGTCGGCAACGCACTCCCGTTCTGCATGCTCCTGTCTGCGGCCTGCGCCACGGCGCCCAACTACGCCGTCGAGCCGGTCGAGCCCGCCGCCCCGGAGGCGGCCCTCGCCCAACCTGAGCCCGCTCAGGATGGTGCCCAGGACCTGCTCGACAAGCAGAAGGAGCAGACCGCTCTCAACCAGCAGCGCTCGGTGCTGCTCGTCGAGCGTCACCTCGCCAACGCCAAGGCGCGCACGGAAGACCTGCGCTTCGCCGAGGCCGAGGCCGAGCTGCTCGCCGCGCTCGAGCTGCAGCCCGACAACGCCCAGGCCAAGCAGATGCTGGCCGAAGTCACCGTGCTGATGGGCAAGACGCCCGGCCAGCAGGGTGTCGACGCGACCGACATGGCCGCGCGCTGGCAGATCAAGGTCCAGCAGATGCAGGCTCAGGCACGCGAGAGCCTGAACCAGGGCCGCGACTTCGCCGCCAAGGGCGAGTACGAGCGCGCCATCGCCGAGTTCTCGGTGGCCAAGAACCTGATCCGCTGGGCGCCGTACTCGGCCATCGACTGGAACGGTGTCGACGCCGAGATCGAAGCCGAGCTCGCCAAGGCCACCGCCGGCCGTCTCGCCGCCGAGCAGGCCCGCCGCGACGCCGAAGCCGCCAAGGCGGTCGAAGCGCTCAAGGCCGAGGGCAAGGCGCAGACCCTGCGCCGCGAGGCCCTGATCAACAACATGCTCGATCAGGCCATCAGCGCCTTCGAGAAGCAGAACTACGACGAGGCCATGGACTTCTGCGATCAGGCGCTCCACGAGGATCCGCGCAACGATCGCGCCATGGAGATCCGCGACGCCGCCTTCCGCGCCGGTCGCGAGACGGTGCGCGCCGACTACATCCTGCGCAAGCGCGAGCAGTTCCTGCGCTGGCGCGAGGAGCTCGACAAGCTGCGCATCCCCGAGTCGGACATCTACACCCTGCCCGACCAGGACTTCTGGAAGGACATCACCGAGAAGCGCGCCAAGCGCCGCGGCATCGACCTCTCGCAGCGCGAGACGGCGGAAGACCGCGAACTGAAGGCCAGCCTGCGCGAGACCCGCATCCCGGGCCTCAAGGTCGCCGACGAGAGCTCGCTCTCCGCGGTGGTCGACGTGCTGCGCACCTTCACCGGCCTGCCGCTGGTGGTCGACCCGGCCGCCGAGACCGCCGCCACGGACGCCGGCGCCGTCTACAACCTCAACCTGACCTCGTCGCTCTCGGTCGAGCAGGCCCTCAACCTGATCGTCGGCATGTCGGGCGAGGATGTCGCCTGGGCCGTGCGCAACGACGCGGTCATGGTGACGACCAAGGCCAAGGCCCGCGGCGTCCCGGTGATCTACAACCACGACGTCCAAGACCTCGTCTTCAGCCTGACGGACTTCTACGGTCCGCGCATCGAGCGCCTGCGCCTGCTCGATGACATGGAAGACGACGACGGCGGCGGCCCCTTCGGCGGCATCGGCGAGAAGCCGAAGCTGATCGAGATCTCGAACCTCTCGACCCTGATCCAGGAGAACGTCGCTCCGGGCACGTGGGAAGGCGAGGGCGTCTCGATCGCCGAAGGCGAAGGCTTCATCGTCATCGTCCACACCCCCGACGTGCAGGAGCAGGTCAAGAAGTTCCTCAATGACCTGCGCCGCTTCGGCTCCTCGCTCGTCACGATCGAGTCGAAGTTCATGACGGTCTCGTCCAACTGGCTGCAGGAGATCGGCGTCGACTTCCGCGGTCTCGACAACCCGGTCGCCCCGTTCAAGGACATGGACGACGTGACCAACGGCCTCGAGGACGGCGCTTCGCGCGGCCTCGACAACAACGGCCTCGGCGCCGCGTCGGGCATCCCCTCGTCGGGCTTCTTCTACAACGACGGCGCGGACGGCGACTTCAAGGGCCGCACCGAGAACTACTTCGAGAACCCGCTGGGCTCGGCGCTGTCGAACATCGGCGGCATCACGACCCAGCTGACGTTCCTCAACGACCTCGAAGTGTCGATGATCCTGCGCGCGGTCGAGAAGTCGACCGACTACCAGCTGATCAACAACCAGATGCTCTCGGTGCACAACACCCAGCGCGCCTACGTTGCCGTGATCAACCAGCAGGCCTACATCCAGGACTTCGACGTCGAAGTGGCCCAGTTCCAGGCCGTCGCCGACCCGCAGATCAACGTGCTGCACGAAGGCGTGGTGCTCGACGTGCGCCCGACGATCCACCACAACCGCAAGTACCTGACGCTGGAGATCCAGCCGACGGTCGCCAAGGTCGTGGCCCTGCGCACCTTCAGCTCGACCCTCGGTGGCAACACCGCCCCGGTCGAGTTCCAGCTGCCCGAGCTCGAGGTCCAGAGCGTGTTCACCACGGCCGTCATCCCCGACGGCGGCTCGATCCTCCTCGGCGGTCTCTCGAACGTGCGCAACATCGAGCGCCGCGCCGAAGTGCCCTGGCTGTCCCAGATCCCGATCGTCGGCTTCCTCCTCAAGAACGAAGGCTTCAACGAGGAGTCGAAGAGCCTGATGATCGTGATCCGCGCCAGCATCATGGACGTGCACGACGCCGTCGAGAAGCTCGAAGAGCGCATCCGCTAGTCGCGCTTTCCAAGCGGTCGACTCGAACCACGGACGCCGTCCTCCCGCGCGGGAGGGCGGCGTCCTGCCTTTTCGCGGTGCCACAGCCCCACCGCCCGAGCACGTCCAGCGCCGCTCGATGGACGCGCGCGACCCGCAACGGTTAGCCTTCCCGCGCGCATGCCCCCCATGGCCCAGATCGACGCAGTCTTCTTCGACATCGACGACACCCTGTGCGCGACGACGGCCTTCGCCCAGCGCGCGCGCCGCAACGCGGTGCGGGCCATGCTCGCCGCCGGACTGCGCGGCGACGAGGAGCGCGTGTATCGCGAGCTCGAGGAAGTGATCGCCGAGTTCTCGTCCAACTACGAGCACCACTTCGACAAGCTCCTGCTGCGCCTGCCCGAGTCCGCGCTCGCCGACCACAACCCGGCGCTGGTCGTCGCCGCCGGCGTCGCGGCCTACCACGACACGAAGTTTCGCGAGCTCGCGCCCTTCCCGGGCGTGAGCGAGCTGCTGCGGGACCTGCGCGCCGCCGGAGTGCGCGTCGGGATCATCACCCACGGCCTGACCGTGAAGCAGGCGGAGAAGCTCGTGCGCCTCGGGCTCGTCCCCCACCTCGATCCGACCGCGATCTTCATCTCGGACCAGATCGGGGTCGCCAAGCCCAACCCGAAGATCTACCAGATGGCGCTCGAGCGCTGCGGCATCGCGGCCGCGCGCGCGCTCTACGTGGGCGACAACCCGCGCAACGACGTCACGCCGCCGCGCCAGCTCGGCATGCTCACCTGCTGGGCGCGCCTCGTGCGCCGCCACGAGCTCGGCGACGCGCCGCGGCCCGACTTCGAGATCGAGAGCTTCGGCGAGCTGCGCTCGATCCTGCGCGACCGGCTGCGGGTCGCCCTGCCGGACTAGCTCGCGTCCGCGCCGCTCAGTGCGCGCCAGGCCGCGACGAGCGAGCGCGTGGCGGGGTGCTGCGGCGCGCGCAGCACTTCATCGACCGGACCGCTCTCCACCAGCGCACCGTCGTCGAGCACCGCCAGCCGTCCCCCGAGGGCCCGCGGCACGCCGAGGTCGTGGGTCACCATGCACAGGGCCATGCCGCGGCGCTGGACGACCTCCGCGAGCCGCGCCAGCACGTCGGCGGCCGTCGCCGCATCGAGGCTGGACGTCGCCTCATCGCACAGCAGCAGCCGCGGCGAACCGCACAACGCCCGGGCAAGGGCGACGCGCTGGCGCTCGCCCCCCGACAGCTCGTGGGGCCACGCCGCGAGGTGCGTCTCGGAGAGTCCCATGGCGAGCAGCAGCGAGCGCACCTGATCGAGGTTGGCCTCGCGCCGACCGCGCACCTCCAGAGCCTCCAGAAGCGCGTCCTGCACGCGCAGACGAGGCTGCAGGCTCGAGCCCGGATCCTGCAGCACGAGGCCCAGGGAGCGCCGCAGAGCCCGCAGGCGGCCCGCGCCCGCCCGCGCCGGGTCCACCGGCGGCTCGCCCGCACCGAACTGGAACTCCACCGTTCCTTCGACCGGCCGCAGGAGCCCCGTCAGCGTCGCGAGCAAGGTCGACTTGCCGCTCCCCGACGCCCCGACCACGCTCAGGACCTCCCCGGCCCCAAGCTCGAACGAGACCTGCCTCAGCACCCGACGCGGCAAGGCGCCGCGGGCCACAGGCGGGCGCTCGACGGACACGCCGCGCACCTCGAGCCAAGGCCGCCCGCTCGGCGGCGCCGGAGCGCGAGGCAGGGCGGGCGGCGGCACGTGCACATGCGGCTCGACGACGGCGCCCGAGCGCAGCGCCAGCACGCGATCCGCCCGCGCTCGCGCCGCCGCGAGGTCGTGCGTAATCCACAGCGCAGCCATGCCGCGCTCGCGCAGCAGCTCGCGCACGAGCTCGAGCACCTCCAGCGCGCGCGGCAGGTCGAGGGAACTGGTCGGCTCGTCGAGCACGAGCACCCGCGGCCCGCGCGAGAGCGCCGCCGCGAGCAACACGCGCTGACGCTCGCCGCCGGAGAGCTGGTGCGGCGCCCGCAGGCCGAGCACCTCGGGCTCGCGCAAGCCAAGGCGCGCGAACAGCGCCAGCGCACGCCTGCGGGCCTCGGCCGGCTCGACACCGTCGGCGAGACGCGGCGCCTCGCTCGCCTGCTCGAGCGCGCTCCACAACGGATCGAGACTGGCCCGCGGATCCTGGGGCACGAGCGCGAGCTCGCGCCCGCGCAGAGGCACGAGGGTCGCGGGCTCGCCGAGGGAGAAGTGGCGCTCGCCCAGCTGAAGCTCCCCCTCGACGCTGGCCTCGCGCGGCAAGAGCCCGAGCATGGCGAGCGCGAGGCTCGACTTGCCGGAGCCCGACGGACCGACCAGCGCCACCAGCTCGCCGGCGCGCAGCTCGAGGGCTGCGTCGCGCAACACCTCGCCGCGCCACGGATAGCGCACATGCACCCCGCGCAGCTCGAGCAACGGCGCCGCGCTCATGCGCCCTCCCGGGGATCGAGCGCGTCGCGTGCGGCATCGCCGAGCCAGCTGAGCGCGAGACACGTGAGCAGGATCAACGCACCGGGACACGCGACCAGCCAGCCGAGAGAGCTCGCGCGCGCCTCCTGCAGCAGCGCACCCCACGAGGGATCGGGCATGCGCACGCCGAAGCCGAGGAAGGACACCGACGACTCGGCCAGCATCGCGGAGATGGCCACGAACGCAGCCGCGACGAGCGCGGGCGTCAGCACGTTGGGCAGCACGTGTCGCAGGAAGATGCGCGGCTCCGAATAGCCCAGCGCGCGCGCCGCGAGCACGTAGTCGAGCTCGCGCACGCGCAGCGCCTCGGCGCGCACGAGCCGTGCAATGCCCGTCCAGCCCACCGCGACGATCACCAGCGTCACCCACACAAGCGGCGAGAGTCGCGCCTGCGCCGCACGCTCCGCTCCGATCGCGGCCGCCGTGACCACGAGGAAGAACGGAGGGAACGACTGCAGCACGGCGACGAACGCGCTGCACGCAGCATCGAGCGGACCGCGCAGGTAACCCGCGAGAGCACCGAGGAACACGCCGAGCAGGAGCGTGCCGAGCATCGCCAGCGCGCCGACGGCGAGGCTCGCACGTCCGCCCCACAGCACCCGCGCGAGCACATCCCGCCCGAGCGCATCGGTGCCGAGCACGTGCCGCACGGGGCTGTTGAGCGCAGGCTCCGAGGGCAGCACCGCCACGGGCAGGATCGCGGGCTCGAGACCGGCGGCGGCACGCTCGGAGCGAGGCCCGCGCACGTAGCGCCCGCTCTCGTCGAGCTCGGCACTGTCGAGCCACGTCGGTGGACGGGCGGCCTCCGAGAGGCGCGTCTCGTCGCGTCCGAAGGGAATCGGCGGGAACCACGCGCTCGAGAGCTCGATGGCACCCGAAGCGACGCCGAGCTTCACCTCGCGCGTGGCGAGCCCGCTCGGGGCGCGAAACGCGGTCGCGCACAGCGTCGCGAGCAGCACGGCGAGAACTCCGCCACCGAGCCAGCGTCGCACCGGCGCGCGTCGCACGAAGAGCACCAGCGCCGCCAGCCAGACAAACGCCGCGAGCCACTCCCAGAACTCGAGATCCGAGAACAACGGGAACGTGCGCTGCAGCCTCAGGCGCATTCCGTCGCCCGAGCCATCGCGTGGGCGATGAGTCTCGCGCAGCGCCGCGGCTGCGGACGGCAGGTCCGCCGCGGGGCCGAGATCGTCGAGCTCGCCCGCGTGCACCTTGCCCGTCCAACCGCGCAAGCGCAGCTCGAGCGCATCGAGCGGCACCTGCGCCTCGCGCTCGGCGCTCGCGTGGCGGCGGACGGTCGAGAGTCGCAGTTCCACCGCGCGCACCTCGCGCGCCAGCGCCGCCTGCGCTTCCCACGCGGCGTGCACGCTCTCCGGATCATCGTCGCGCAGCGCCTGCCTCGCGGCCGCCGCCTCGATCAGGCGCTGGTTCCAGCCGCGGAGCAGCGGCTCGAGCTCCGCGAGACTCGTCTCGTAGGCGCCGCGGTCGACCGCCAGCAGCGTGTAGGGCCGCGCGGAGGCGAGGAACGGCGCGAAGACCGCGCTCGAGATGACCAGCGCGAGCACGGCCAGCGCCAGCGCGACGCCGGGTCGCGCTCGCCAGCGCTTCCATGCGCCCGGCACCGCGGTCACCAGCTCAGCGCGCTCCATCACGCACCCGCGGATCGAGCCGCGCCTGCAGCAAGTCGGAGAGGGCGAGTCCGGCGAGCGTCATGACGCCGGTGACGAGCACGCAGGCCGCAACCGCGTCGTACTCCCGCCGCTGCAGGGAGTCGAACGCGTACTTGCCCATGCCCGGAATCTCGAACACGGTCTCGACCAGCACGGAGCCGCCCACGAGCCACGGCAGCACCTGCCCCACCATCGTGCAGGCGGGGACGAGCGCGTTGCGCACGACGTGGCGCCACACCACGGCCCGCTCGGGCAGGCCGCGAGCACGCGCGGCGAGCACGAACTCCGAACTGGCGACCTCCGCCGTCGCGGCCCGCATCTGACGCGAGATCGTGGCGATCGATGCATAGCTCATGCACGCGATGGGCAACACGGCGTGCGCGGCGAGGTCCGCGAAATTCCCGCTCGTCGCCGTGCGCGAGCGCAGGCCGAGAATCGGCAGCCAGTCGAGTCCGGCGGGCCCGAACAGTTCCTGCAGCAGGAGCGCGACCCAGAAGACCGGCGCGGAGTAGGCCAGCAGCGCCAGCGCCCGCGTCCAGCCATCGAAGGCCCCGCCCCGTCGCAGCCCCTGCCCGACACCGAGCGGCAGCGCGACCGCGTAGGCGAGCAGTGCCGACAGCAGCGCCAGTGGCACGGTGACGGACATTCGACGCACGAGCTCGTGGCCGATCTCGACATCCGGTCGCAGGTACTCGCGCCCGAGGTCACCTGCCAGCAAGCCGCCCCACGGCCGTGCGCCGCTGCCGCCGAACAGCGCGTGTCCCTCGGGCCCGAGGTCGAACGGCCCGAGGTAGTGCAGGAACTGCACCGGCATCGACCGGTCGAGGAGGTGCTCCGCGCGGAAGCGCTCGAGCGCCTCGGCCGCGGCACCGGCCTCGACCGTCTCCGCGCTCGCGAAGCGCAGCGCGGCCGGATCGCCCGGCGCGAGCCGCAGCAGCGCGAAGGCCACCGCAACGAGCCCGAGCAGCGTTGCGAACGCGCGCAGCGAGCGCAGGAGCAGGTTTCGCATGCCGCGCCTCGCTACTCCGCGAAGTACCACTCGCGCACGCGGAAGCCCGGATCGACGGGACCGACGCGCACGTTGCGCAGGCGCAGCGACGCACCGAACTTGTGCGGCACCTTCACGCCGTAGTTGTAAGCCTGCTCGGCGTACAGCCGCCGCTGCAGCTCGCGACTGGTGGCGCCGCGGCGCGCAGCGTCGAGCTCCACCGTGTAGGCGTCGATCAGCCGGTCGACCTCGGGATCGGCAAACGAGGTCTCGTTGGCCGTGCCAGTTCCGACCTCGCGCGAGTGCCAGCGCTGCGCGGGATCGCTCTCGATCGGCACGACCCAGACCTTGAAGACACCGTCGAACTGCCGCTCGCGCACGCGCTCGATCAGCACGGGCCAGGCGACGGCGCTGATGTCGAGCCGCACGCCCGCCTGCGCGAGGGTCTCCTGGTAGCGCTGCAGGAACACCTCGCCCGAGCGGCTTCCGGCCTGCGTGAGGAGCTCGATCGCGAGCGGCTGGCCATCGCGATCGGCGAGCCCGTCGCCGTCTCGGTCGTACCAGCCCGCCTCGGCGAGCAGGGTCCGCGCACGTGCGACGTCGAACGGCAGCGGCGCGAGCTCGCGGTCATAGTCCGCTCCACCGTCGAACCACTCCGCGGTGACGCGCTGGGCCAGCCCGCGATAGAAGCCCTGCACGTACCCGTCCCAGTCGGTCGCGAGCGCGAGCGCCGTGCGCACGCGGGCGTCGGCGAGCTGCGGCCGGCGCAGGTTCCAGCCGATGTAGCTCGCGCGCGGCGTGTAGAAGTGGCCGACGTAGGCGCGTGCGGCGAACTCCGGATCCGAACTCGCGCGGAAGTAGTCGTCCGAGAGCAGTCGCGACGTGAAGTCGATCTCACCCGCGCACAGTGCGCGGTAGGCGAGCGCATCGTCCGTGATGAGCCGCCAGCGGATCGCGTCGAACCAGCCGGAGTCCTCCGAGGGCCAGCCGTTCTCGACACGCTCGGCCTCGACGTATTCGTCGCCGAACTCCACCAGCCGGTAGGGACCGACGCCGATCCAGCGCCGGTTGGCGGGGTGCCCGTTGACGTGCGCCGCGAGCTCGGCGTCGCTGGCCTCGGGTCGCGACGCCGGATGACTGGCGTCGCGCAGGTCGTAGATGTGCGTGGGCAGCGGGATCAAGGCTTCGAACACGGCGGCGGCACCGAAGTACGGGCGGTCGTAGAAGAAGCGCAGCGAGCGCTCGTCGAGCTTCTCCGCGTGCACGAGGTGCTCGAACTCGAAGCGCTTCTCGTCGCACTGCACCTGCGGGATCTTCGCGAGCCTCCAGGTGAGCAGGAAGTCCTCGACCCGCAGCGGCGCGCCATCGTGCCAGTGGATCCCGGAACGCAGCCGGAAGGTGTAGACCGTGCCGCGCTCGATGCGTGCGACGTCCGCCTTGGCGACGTCCATGGAGGCTCCGAGCGCATGTCCGGGCGAAGAGCGGGGAACCACGCGCCAGCGGTCCCCTTGCTCGATCAGATCGCCGTAGAGCCGACGCCCGTCGCGCCGCACGAGCGTGTCCTCGACCACCCAGCTCTCGGCGAGCTGCGGGCGGTGCACGCCGGTGAACAGGTCGCGCGCCACCAGCGTCCCGTGGAGCTCCTGCAGGATGCGCCGCGTGACGCCGGAGTTGTCGAGCAGGTAGTTGAGCTGCCGCGGCAAGGCCTCGACATGCACGACGACCTTGCCGCCGCGGCGGGGCGCGGGCAGCGCATCCGCTCGCGGGTCGAAGCCCGGTCGGAAGCGATCCGGCTGGGTCGCATCGCGGGCCGCATCGAGCGGCGCGCGGGACTGGGCCGGCGCCGGCGCGGTCGCTGTCGCAGGCGCGTCGGGGCTGCAGGAGACCAGCCACGAGGACGCCAGCGCGGCGAGCGCGAGGATGGCCGACCGGAGCGAACTGGCGTGCGCCATGGACATCGTGCGGGGGAGCCTCCGCGCAAGGCGGACGGGTCGACGCGACCGGGACAAATCGCGTGGGACACTGGCAGGAATACACGACGGGCGGACCGAAGGCTACAGGGGTCGGACGATCGGCCGCCGAGCCGCGATCCGGTCGCGGCTCGGTGCACCACCGCAGCTCCGCGCTGCGGGACCGCAGCCAGCGGCAACGCAGCCGAGACTTCGCCCGCGGGCCTGCGTAGGATGCCTCGGCCCCATGTTCCCGATGCCCTCCACGAGCGGCGCTCGACTCGCACTGGCGTCGACGCTTCTCGGCGTGCTGGGGCTGTGCGTGGTGGCCTTCGCCTTGCGCTCCGGACGCCCCCGGGCCGACTTCGCGTTCACCGGCGGCGGCGAGCTGCGCAGCCTCGATCCCCACGGCGTCACGGGAGTGCCCGAGGGGCGCGTGATGCGCCTGCTCTACGAGGGACTCGTGGCGCGCAATCCGCAGACCCTCGCGGTCGAGCCCGGCGCGGCCGAGGGCTGGAAGGTCAACCCCGATGGGCGCACCTTCACCTTCGCCCTGCGCGCCGATGCGCGCTGGTCCAACGGCGATCCGCTCTCCGCCGCGGACTTCGAGTGGAGCTTCCGACGCATGCTGGAGCCCGCGACGGCCTGCGAATACGCCTCGTCGCTCTGGCTGGTCGAGGGCGCCCGCGAGTTCACCACGGGGCAGGCTGCCGACGGCACTCCGCGCGAGCGCGACTGGAGCCGCGTGGGGATCGTCGCGCGCGACGAGCGCGTGCTCGAAATCCGCCTCGAGCGCCCGACGCCGCACTTCCTCCCGCTGCTCTCGCTGCACGTCTTCGCGCCCGTGCACCGCGCGAGCTTGGAGCCACTGCAGCAGCAGTTCCCGCGCGACTGGGCCACGCGCTGGACGCGGCCGGGCACGCTCGTCACGAATGGGCCGTTCCGGCTCGCGGAGCGGCGCATCGGCGAGGTGCTGCGCTTCGAGCGCAACGAGCACTACTGGGACGCGCGCAACGTCGCCATGCGCACGATCGACGTGCTCTCCGTCGAGAGCTGGTCGAGCGCGCTCAACCTGTACCTCGCGGGTGAGCTCGACTGGGTCGACGGCGCGATCCCCTCGAGCCTCGTGCCCGAGCTCCTCGGCCGCGAGGACTTCGACCCGCGCCCGTATCTCGGCGTCTACTTCTACCGCGTCAACGTCACGCGCCCGCCGCTCGACCGGCGCGAGGTGCGCGCGGCGCTCGCGACGTCCCTGCGCCGCAAGGAAATCTGCGAGCTCGTGCTCAAGGCAGGCCAGCAGCCGGCCTTCAGCTTCCTGCCGCCGCAGGTCGGCGACTACCGGCCGCCGAGGACCTTCGGGGAGAGTCCCGAATACGCCGAGAAGCTCCTGCAGGACGCAGGGTTCGCCGACGCGGAAGGCAAGCTCGACCTGCGCGCGCTCGAGCTGCACTTCAACACCAGCGAGGTGCACCGCGACATCGCGGAAGTGGCGGCGGAGCAGTGGCGCGCGGCCCTCGGTCTCGAAGTGCGGCTGCGCAACCAGGAGTGGAAGTCGTTCCTCGACGCGCAGGGCAAGCTCGACTACGACCTCTCGCGCTCGAGCTGGATCGCCGACTACGCGGATCCCTCGAGCTTCCTCGACATCTGGACCACGGGCCACGAGAACAACCGCACGGGCTGGTCCAATCGCCAGTACGACGAGCTGGTCACCGCGGCCCGCAGCGAGCGCGACCCGGCGCGCCGACGCGAGCTGTACTCCAACGCCGAGCGCATCCTGATGCACGAGCTGCCGTGCATCCCGATCTACCACTACGTCAGCCAGAACCTCGTCGATCCTCGCGTCGGTGGCTTCGGCCAGAACGCGCTCAACGAGCAGTCGCCCAAGCACTGGTACTGGCGGTCGGATGCGGAGCTCGAGGAGGTGCGGACCCAGTCGACGCGGCGCAGCGAGCGCGTCGAGTCGCACGGGCCGAAGGAAGGCCTGTACGCGCCGGCGCGCGCGGAGGAGCAGCCGTGAGGCGCTTCCTGCTGCGACGGCTCGCGTGGTTCGCGCTCACGGTCTGGGCCGTGATCACGATCTCGTTCGTGCTGATGCGCAGCGTCCCGGGCGGGCCGCTGTCCTCCGATCGCACGCTCCACCCCACCGTCGAGGCCGCCGTCAACGCGCGCTACCACCTGGACTGGCCCGCGTGGCGCCAGTACCTGCAGACGCTCGGGCCACTCAACCTCGACGAGCACGGCCTGCTCGGCGATCGCAGCGACGTCTTCGGCGGCATCCTCGCCTTCGACCTCGGACCTTCGCTGCAGCACCGCGACGTGTCGGTGAACGAGATCGTCGCGCAGTCGCTGCCCGTCTCCGCGGCGCTCGGCGTCACCGCGCTCGGCTGGGCACTGCTGCTCGGCCTCACGGGCGGCCTCGTCTCCGCGCTGCGCCCGGGCACGGCGCTCGACACGGGTGCGCGCGTGCTGTCGACGCTGGGCCTGTCGCTCCCGAACTTCGTGATCGCCTCGTTCCTCGTGCTCGCGCTGGCGGTCGCGCTGCCGATCTTTCCCGTGGCGGGCTGGGGTACGCCCGCGCACCTCGCGCTGCCGGGCTTCGCGCTCGGTGCGCCGTTCGCGGCCTACGTCGCGCGCCTGTTCCGCGCCGGACTGCTCGAGACGCTCTCGCAGGACTGCATCCGCACGGCGCGGGCGAAGGGCGTGCCGTGGCGACAGGTCGTGCTGCGCCACGCCCTGCCGGGCGCGCTCGTACCCGTGATCTCGTTCCTCGGGCCCGCCGCCGCCGGCATCCTCACCGGCAGCCTCGTGATCGAGCGCATCTTCACGATCCCCGGGACAGGCTCGCACTTCGTCGCCGGCGCGCTCAACCGCGACTACGCGCTCGCCATGGGCGTGACGCTCGTCTACACCGTCGCCGTCTACGCGCTCAACGTGCTCGTCGACCTCGCCTACGCCGTGATCGATCCGCGCATCGAACTGGAGAAGGACGCGTGAGCACGGCGCCGCGCAAGGGCGACTGGTTCGGCGACGCGACCTTCGAGCGCGTGGCCGAGCAGGTCGCGGGCGAGTCGAGTCCGAGCCTGTGGGCGGATGTGCGCCGCCGTCTCGCCGCGCGCGCGTCGGCGCGCTGGAGCCTGCGCTGGCTGCTCGCGCTCGTGCTCGCCAGCCTCATCGTGCCGCTGCTGCCCCTGCCGTCGCCCGCCGCGATGGCGCTCGACAAGCAACCCAAGCCGCCGGTCGCGCCGTGGGTGGAGCCGTTCAACGAGCGCTTCGAACCCTATTACGGCGAGCTCAACCCGCTCGACCGTGCGCTCGTGTCCGTGCGCCAGAAGGTCTTCGGATCGAAGCAGACCGGCCCCTGGCTCGGGACCGACGCCAAAGGACGCGACACGCTCTCGCGCATCCTCTGGGGCAGCCGCACGTCGCTGCTCGTTGCCCTGTTCGCGGCGCTGACCAGCCTCTCGATCGGCGTCGCGTGGGGCGCCGTCGCCGGGCTCGCGCGCTCGCGCATCGACAACGCGATGATGCGCACCGTCGACGTGCTGCAGTCGCTCCCGACGATCTTCCTCGTGATCTTCCTGCTCTCGTTCCTCAACGCGCCGAGCCCGGGCGGCGCGGCACGCAGCGTGTCGCGCGAGACCGTGTTCTTCCTCGTGATCGGCGCCGTGAGCTGGCTGCCGATGGCGCGCGTCGTGCGCGGACAGGTGCTCTCGCTGCGCCATGCGGCGTTCGTCGAGGCGGCGCGCACGCAGGGTGCGTCGACCGGCTGGATCGTGCGCGCGCACCTCGTGCCGAACGTGCTGCCGATCGTGCTCGTCTACCTCACCCTCACGCTGCCGAGCGTGATCCTCTACGAGGCCTTCCTCTCCTTCCTCGGCCTCGGCGTCGAGGCACCGAAGGTCAGCTGGGGCGTGCTCGCTGCCGACGGTGCCGAGGCGATCAGTCCGCTGGCGACGTTCTGGTGGCTCCCGCTCGGGCCCGCGATCGCCATGGGCGCCACGCTGCTCGCCCTCGGCCTCGTGGGCGACGCGCTGCGCGATGCACTCGACATGAAGCGGAGCGAAGCATGAGACTGCTCGAGGTCCGCAACCTGCGCGTGAGCTTCGCGACGCCGCGGGGCGCGGTGCAGGCCGTCGAGAACTTCGGCGTGAGCGTCGACGAGGGCGAGACCGTCGCGCTCGTCGGCGAGTCGGGCTCGGGCAAGTCCGTGAGCGCACTGGCGCTGGCACGCCTCCTGCCGACGCCGCCGGCGCGCATCGAGACCGGCGAAGTCCTCTTCGCGGGTCGCGACCTGCTCCAGCTCTCCGAGCGCGAGCTCGAACGCGTGCGTGGCAAGGAGCTCGGCTTCGTGTTCCAGGACCCGACGAGCTCGCTGCATCCGCTGATGACAATCGGGGAGCAGATCGAGGAAGCGATCCTCGTGCATGAGCGCGTGCCCCGCGCGACGGCGCGCCAGCGTGCCGAGTGGGCGCTCGCGGAGGTCGGCATCGCGGATCCGAAGGCGCGTCTCGCGTCCTTCCCCCACCAGCTCTCCGGCGGGATGCGCCAGCGCGCCGGGATCGCCATGGCGCTGGTCACGCGACCG
>CAITGX010000479.1 GCA_903892045.1 uncultured Planctomycetota bacterium
CGTCATGGGCAAGCCGAGTGGAGCGAGCGCGCGCGCGACGGCGCGCTCGATCTCGGGATCCGCATAGGAATGCAGCAGGCACACCGCGAGCGACTCGGGGGCCGCACGCGCGATCGCGCGGCGCAGGGCTGCGAGCTCGCGCGCGCTCGGGGAACGCACGGTCTCGAGCGCGCCGTCCGACAGCCGCGGCCACGAGCGCTGGCCGACTTCGAAGCGCCGCTCGCGCGGCACGAGGTCCGGCGGCTTCACGGGGCGCAGCGCGTAGAGGTCCGGACGGTCCTGGCGCGCGATCTCGAGCAGGTCGACGAAGCCTCGGTTGGTGACGAGCGCCGTGCGCGCGACGCGGCCCGTGAGCAGCGCGTTGAGGCCGACAGTCGTGCCGTGCACGACGCGCAAGTCCCGCGGGCGCGCGCTCGGGCCGAGCCCCAAGCGCTCGAGGCCCGCGAGCAGCGCGCGCGCCGGATCGTCGGGCGTGCTCGGCACCTTCTCGAGCCGTACGCGGCCATTCTCGACCAGCGCGAGGTCGGTGAAGGTGCCCCCGGTGTCGACGCCGACGACCGGGCCTTGGGAGCGAGTGGTCACGAAGGGAGTCTAGATGTTGCTAACCTGTCGCGCCCTAGGGTCGGCACTTCGGCCCGTCACGATGACCCTCGTCCTCGCGCTGCTCGCCTCCTACCTCGTCGGCTCGATCCCGTTCGGGCTCGTGCTGGTGCGGCTCGTGAAGGGCATCGACCTGCGCACGGTCGGCTCGGGCAACATCGGGGCCACCAACGCCATGCGCGCCGCGGGCAAGCCCGTCGGACTCGCGGTGTTCGTGCTCGACTTCGCCAAGGGCTGGGTGGCGATCTGGGGCTTCGCCGGCCATGTGGCGGGGCAAGAGCCCCTGTCGTGGGCCGCGACGGCCTGCGGCGCTCTCAGCGTGCTCGGCCACTGCTTCCCGGTCTGGCTGCGCTTCGCGGGCGGCAAGGGCGTCGCGACCGGCTGCGGCGCGCTGGTGGCGATGGATCCGCTGATTTGGCTCGTCGGTGGGGCCATCTGGCTCGTGGCGCTCGGCCTCGGACGCATGGTGAGCCTCGCTTCGATCGCGATGGGACTCGCTTTTCCGGTGGCAGCGTGGTTCCTGACCGCGCGCGTCGAGCCGACGGTGGGGGCCGCGTTGCTCGCGCTCTTGATCCTCGTCCGCCACCGCTCGAACATGACCCGCATCGTGGCGGGAACGGAGTCCAAGATCGGATCGAAGCGCGCGGCTGCGCCCGGAGCCGGCGGTGGCTGAGGCGCGCGAGGAGAACCTGCGGCGCGCGCTCGTCCTCGGCGACGGCAGCTGGGGAACGGCGCTGGCGCTGTTGCTCGCGCGCAAGGGCATCGAGGTGAGCGTGTGGTGCAACCAGCGCGCCCACGCCGACGAGTTCAACGCGGCGCGCGAGAATCGCCGCTACTTGCCTGGCGTCGCGCTGCCCGCGAACCTGCGCTTCCACGCCGACGCGCACGCGGCGGCGGCCGGCGCGCAGCTCGCCGTCAGCGCCGTGCCGACGCAGTACCTGCGCACGGCCGCGGCGCGCTTCGAGGATGCGCTCGCGGGCAACGTGCCGATCGTCTCCGCGAGCAAGGGCCTCGAGATCGAGACGCTCGCGCGGCCGACCGAGATCCTCGCCAGCGTGCTCGGTCCGCACCCGCTCGCCGTGCTCTCCGGCCCCAGCCACGCCGAGGAAGTCGCGGTCGGCAAGCCCGCCACGGTGGTCGCAGCGTCCGCGGACCTCGCGGTTGCGCAGCGCACCCAGGCGGCCTTCAACGGCGAGAGCTTCCGCGTCTACACCAGCGATGACCTGCTCGGCGTCGAGCTCGGCGGGGCGCTCAAGAACGTGATCGCCATCGCGGCCGGCATCAGCGACGGGCTCGGCCTCGGCGACAACGCCAAGGCGGCGCTCATCACGCGCGGCATGGTCGAGATGGCGCGCGTCGGCGTGGCCCGCGGCGCCCGCAAGGAGACGTTCTTCGGCCTCGCCGGCATCGGCGACCTCGTCACGACCTGCTGCTCGCGCCACTCGCGCAACCGCGCGGTGGGGGAGGCGATCGGGCGCGGCGAGACGCTCGAGAGCCTGCTCGCGCGCATGAAGATGGTCGCCGAGGGCGTGTGGACCACCAAGGCGCTGTTCGGGCCGGAGTCCGAGCTGTCGGGTGTGTCCATGCCGATCGCGGCCGAAGTGCACGCCGTGCTGTTCGAGCGCAAGGATCCGCGCACCGCCGTGGCCGACCTGATGCGTCGCGAGCCCGCGCCCGAAATGAAAGGCCTCGTCTGATGCCCGCGCCGCAGGTGCTCTTCCCGACGTTCCTCCTCCTGACCGTCGCGCTGCTCGGCGTGGTGGTCTACACGGGCATCAAGGCCAAGCTGCGGCTGCACCTCACCTTCGTGGTGATCACGGTGCTCATGCTGGCAGCGGCGATCGCCGCGGCGCTCGCCCTCGGCAAGCTGTACGACCTCAAGTCGGCCGGCTGGATCACGCCGGTGCACCTGAAGCTCGCGCGCATCGCCACCTACGCCTACGTGCTCCCGGCCGTGACGGGCGTGATGACCTACCGCGATCGCAAGCATCGCCGGCTGCACTTCTGGATGGCGATGCTCACGCTCACGCTGACGGTGCTCGCGGCCGTCACCGGCGCGTGGATGATCTTCCACGCGACGCCGCTAGCCGCGCAGTCGTAGCAGGACCCACGGCACGACGATCATCACGCTGTTGGCGAAGAGCGGAATGCCCGCCAGCAGCACCCACACCCAGCGGGCGCGGATCGAGAGCACGGCGAGGATCGCCCCCGGCACGGTGAAGGCCGCGGAGACGAGCAGGGTGGAGAGCAGGTCGGGGCCGCTCTGCGGAGCGAGGGCACGCCACAGGATCGCGCCACCCCACACGGCGGCCCCGGCCGTGGCGAGGCACATGGAGGCCATCCACGTGCGGTGGCGGCGGCGCACCACGCTCGACATGGGGTAGAGGCGGCGCAGGGGGCGAGCCATGGGCCCATTCTGGCCCCGGCACGGACGCCTACCAAGCTCCCCTTGGCCTCCCGTTGGCGCGGACGGGGCCGGGGGAGTAGACTCTCCGCCCCTCTTTCAGCAGAGATTCTGGGTCGGGGCGTGGCGCAGCCTGGCTAGCGCGCTTCCTTGGGGTGGAAGAGGTCGGAGGTTCAAATCCTCTCGCCCCGACCAACTCTCTGCTCGCGTCGCACGGCGCGCCCTTTGGGCGCAGGTTCACGGCGGCGCCCGCAATGCTCCCAAGAGCGCGCGCCGGGCGTGGCGACGCGAGGCGCCGCGGGATACGTGGTGCGTTCCATTCCAGCCCAGCGCGGTTCGCCTGCTGGGCGCCGCGGAGGACTTCGAGGAGCGGGTCCGGCTCGGGGCCCGCACCTCTCGAACGTTCGGGTGCATCGAGGAGGCGAAGCGCCCCTGCGTGCGCCCCGGCTCGACACGGCGGGGCGCGCGTTGCATCCAGAGAGCGAGCTCGAACCCCGCCCGCGGCCCCATCCTGGCGGGCTGGACCCCTTCCCGGAGCCCCGCCAAGGCCACACCCCTTGCGGCATAGGGAAAGTAGTTCATGCTCGAAAGATCTTCCGCCGTGCTCGTCCCAGGCCTCGGCAGAAGCCTCGATCCCCCCACCTTGTCGTTCCCGTGCTCCTGGAGGAGCAGCTCATGCGCCTGGCACTCTCGCTCGCCCTGTCCGTCGTCGTGTCCGCCACGAGCGCGGCTCAGGTAACTCCGGTCCCGACGTTCGTCGGCCAGATCCAGGAGGGCTTCGACGCCGCCCCGA
>CAITGX010000480.1 GCA_903892045.1 uncultured Planctomycetota bacterium
AGCCATGCTCGGGGCGCTCGGGGCGCGGACACACTAGGGAGCGCCCACGGCGCAGGCTCAGGGAACAGCAATGCTGAACAAGGTGGCGATGATCGGAGTGCCGATGGACCTCGGCGGGGGACGCCGCGGCGTCGACATGGGACCGAGCGCGATCCGCATCGCGGGACTCGAGGACGGCCTGCGCCGGCTCGGCCTGCAGTACGAGGACCGCGGCAACCTGGCCGTGCCCGCGCCCGAGTCGCGCGAGCCGCGCGACCCGCGTGCGCGCTTCCTCGGCGAGATCTCGCGCGCCTGCCAGCGCTTGCGCGTCAAGGTCGAAAAGGTCCTCGAGGATGGCGTGTTCCCGCTCGTGGTCGGAGGCGACCACTCGATCGCCGTCGGCACGGTGGCTGCGATCAGCTCGTATCACCACCGCCGCAACCAGCGCATCGGCCTGATTTGGTTCGATGCCCACGGAGACATGAACACGCCCGACACCTCGCCGTCGGGGAACATTCACGGCATGCCCTGCGCCGCGATCCTCGGGCGCGGCGCGCCGGAGCTCGTGGGGCTCGGCGACATCGTTCCGATGGTGGATCCGCGCAACGCGGTGATCGTCGGCGTGCGCGACCTCGACCAGTACGAACGCGAAGAGATCAAGTCGACGGGCGTGAAGGTGTTCACGATGCGCGACATCGACATGTGGGGCATGAACGAGATCATGCGCCGCGCGCTTGCCATCGCGACCGAGGGCACGTGTGGCTTCCACTTGTCGTTCGACATGGACGGGACGGACCCGCAAGTGGCTCCGGGCGTCGGCACGCCCGTTCCCGGCGGTACGGACCTGCGCGAGTCGCACCTCGTGATGGAGCACGCCTTCGAGTCGGGCAAGCTGCTCGGGCTCGAGATCACGGAGATCAACCCGATTCTCGACGAGCGCAACAAGACCGCGGAATTCGCCGTGCAGCTGGTCCTGTCCGCGATGGGAAAGCGCATCATCTGACCATGACGCTTGCGCGCCTCTATCGCTCGCTCCGTCGCCACGCCCCGCTGGTGGGCAACTTCGTCGACAAGGACCTGAAGGGGCGCTACATCGGCTCGACGGCCGGATTCTTCTGGTCGCTCGTCCAGCCGCTGCTCAGCCTCGCGACCTACACCTTCGTGTTCAGCTTCGTGCTCGACAGCCGCTGGAGCGCGCAGCAGCCGACCTCGCAGGTCGTGCTGATGATGTACCTCGGCATCGTGACGTGGGGTTGCCATGCCGAGATCGTCACGCGCAGCACCGGAACGCTGATCGACAACGGGAACCTGATCAAGAAGGTCGTCTTTCCGAGCGAGATCCTTCCGGCCTACATCTCGATGTCGGCGCTCGCGAACCTGCTGATCGGCGTCGCGCTCGTGCTGCTCGGCACGCTCGTGTTCGGCTATGCCTTTCCGGCGGCGGATCCGACGCCGCCCGACTGGCTCCCGTCGCCCGGCGAGCGCGGGTTCGAGCCCCTGAGGCTCGGGCTGTCGCTGCTCAGCGTCCCGCTGCTGCTGGCCCTGCACCTCGGTTTCTCGCTCGGGCTCGGCTACCTGCTGGCGACGCTCAACCTCATGATCCGCGACGTCGGCCACTTCACCTCAGCGTTGATCACGATCTGGATGTTCGGCACGCCGATCTTCTATCCGGAGGCGATGGTGCGCGAGCGCGGCTTCGGCTGGGTCGTCGACCTGAACCCGATGGCTTGGCTGGTGGAGGCCTATCGCGGTGCGATCCTCTTCGGCCATTGGCCGGAGCCACTGATGCTGGCGAAGCTCGCGCTGGTGGCGCTCGCCTCCCTGTGGCTCGGCACGCGCTTCTTCTTCAAGGCCCAGCACCGCTTCGCGGACTTCCTCTAGGCGCACCATGAGCACCCAGCACGGTGCGGCCGCCACGGGCCGCGAGCGCTCGAGCGCGATCTACGCCGAGGACCTCTCGAAGTGCTACCGCATCTACCGCAAGCCGATCCACCGGCTGTGGGATGTCGTGTTCAACTCGCGCAGCTACGACGAGTTCTGGGCCGTGCGCAACGTCTACCTCGACATCCCGCACGGCAGCACCGTCGGCATCATCGGCGAGAACGGTGCGGGCAAGAGCTCGCTGCTCAAGCTGCTGACGGGCATCACGACGCCCACCACGGGCCGGGTCGAGGTGCAGGGCCGCATCGCGTCGCTGCTCGAGCTCGGCGCGGGCTTCCATCCGGAGTTTACCGGTCGCGAGAACATCCGGCTCAACTGCGCGATCCTCGGCATGACTCCGGAGGAGACGGCCGAGCGCTTCCAGCGCATCGTGGACTTCAGCGAGCTCGGCGACTTCATCGACCGGCCGGTCAAGACGTACAGCTCGGGCATGTACGTGCGACTGGGCTTCTCGGTGGCCGCGACCGTCGATCCTGACATCCTCATCATCGACGAGGCGCTCTCGGTGGGGGACGAGCACTTCCGCGGCAAGTGCACCAATCGCCTGAACGAGATCCGCGAGCAGGGCAAGACGGTCGTGTTCGTCAGCCACGACATGGGCGCCGTCAAGTCGATGTGCAAGTGGGTCGTGCTGATGGATCAGGGCAAGGTGCTCGAGCAGGGCACGGCCGAGCAGGTGGCGGACACGTATCTCAAGCGCGCCAAGGCGCGCGGCAACGAGCGTCTGTCGATGGTCCACCGCGGGAAGAGCGAGTATCCGCGCTGGGGCTCGGGCGAAGTGGAGGTCGTGCACTTCGAGATGCTCGACGAGCATCGTGCGCCGACGCACGTGATCCAGACGGGGCGGCCCTACTCGATCCGCATGGTCTGGAAGGCGCACCGGGAGTGCGCGAACCCCGTGTTCGGCGTGGGCTTGTACCGCACCGACGGCACCTACCTGAATGGCTCGAACCACCAGTGGCGTGAGCAGCCGATCGAACTCCAGCGGGTCGTGCCGGGTGACGAGGGCGAGGTGGAGATCTTCGTCGAGCGCATGCCGCTGCAGCACGGCCAGTACTACCTGACGCTGTTCCTCTACGATCACTCCAAGGCCTCGCCGACGGCCATCGACCACCGCGAGCATGTGCTCACCTTCGAGGTGCTCGACGTCGACCGCGCCCAGCACGGGATGATCCAGGTTCCCTCGCGCTGGACGCTGACGCGCCGCGGTCCCTCGGGCACGTCGGCTCTGGAGTCCCAGCGGTGAATCCGGACGTCCTCGGCCTGCCGTTCGACCAGTACCAGCGCTACCGGCTGGTGTCGGACTTGCTGCGCCAGCTGCGCGGCGACGGGCCGCCGCTGCGCGTGCTCGATGTCGGCGGTCGCACCGCGGTGCTGCGAGAGTTCCTCGGCGATGCGCGCATCGATCTGGTCGACGTCGAGCCCAGCGGCAGTGCGGGGCTCGTGCTCGGCGACGGCAGTCGCTTGCCGTTCCAGGCGGCTTCGTTCGATGCCGTGTGCGCGTTCGACACGCTCGAGCACGTTCCGGTCCCGCTGCGAGAGGCCTTCGTCGCTGAGGTGCGCCGCGTCTCGCGCGGCTGGGTGATCCTCGCCGGGCCCTACGCCCACCCGCGCGTCGAGCAGGCCGAGGAACTGCTGCAGCAGTTTCTGGAGCGCAAGCTCGGCGAGCGACATCGCTACCTCGACGAGCACCGCCATCACGGGCTGCCCGAGCGATCCGCGGTCGAGGCGCAGCTCGAGCGCAGCGGAGCTCGCGTGCTCTCGATCCCGCACGGGAACCTCGATCGCTGGCTCGTGCTGCAGTGCCTCTCGATGTACATGGACTACGACCCGGCGCTGCGGCCCATCGCGCGTGACTTCCAGCGCTTCTACAACGCCGAGCTCTATGCGTCAGATCACGCCGAGCCGGTCTACCGTCACGTGATCGTCGCCGCGCTCGGCGACCGGCCCCTGCCGCGTGCCGACGAGCTGCTCGGTCCGGCCGTCGCTCCGGCCGGAGCGCTGCGCTCGACGTTCGACATGCTCGGGGAGCTCGTGCACTTCGACCGCGAGCGCAACTGGTGGCACGCGGTGCGGGGCGAGTTCGAGCGCACGGTCGAGAGCTATCGACGGGAGCTCGAGCGCGCGCAGCAGGGGCTCGCGGCAAGCCAGAGCACGATCCACGGCTTGCGCGAGGAGCTCGCCAAGGCCCACGCGTACACCGAGCACCTGAGCGGGGCCTACCGCTCGAGCGAGGACGGCCGCAAGTACCACGTTGCGCGCGGGGAGGAACTGCTCGCCGAGGTCGCGGCCCTCAAGGCGCGCATCGCGGAGCTCGAGCGCGGCGGGCGTTGAGCCCTTTCCGTGCGCGGCTCAGGGCTTGCGCAACAGCTCGACGACAGCGGCGTCGCCTGCCGGAAGCGTCGCGCTCCAGCCGCTGGCGTGGGGGGGATGGCGCCAGCGAAGCTCGCAGCCCTCGCGTGGCTCGAAGTGCACGGCGCGCGTCGGCCCGGAGGAGTCGGATGGCAGCGTGGCGAGCAGCGTCGCGCTGCCCGACATGCTCCAGGTCACGAGCCAGGGACTCTCGCCCGCCTCGACGCGCGGCCGCATGGGAGCGAGGTGGACACCGAACGCGGCAAGCCAGTCGACTTGCTCCTCGGTGGGCGGCTGCCCACTCCAGCGCTCGCGCAGCCCGGCGGGAGGCTCGGCGACTTGGACGCCATCTTGGAGCCGCTTGCGCGTGGACTCGCTGAGGGTGTTTCCGAGTCCATCGGTCCAGCCGAGCTCGCCGTCCACGACGACGGTCCCCCCGGCCGCTCGATAGGCCTCGAGGCGTGCGAGGTCCTCGGGTGAGAGCACGAGCAGCTCGGCGAGGACCAGCAGGGGAAAGCGAGCGGCGTCCGCGGGGGACAGCAGCTCGATGGGGAGCGCGCCCGGCATGGCGCCGGCGCAGCGCGCGAAGTCGAACCAGCGCGCACGCGCTCGCTCGACCCTGCCGTTCTGCTCCTGCCAGCTCGCGAAGCGCTGGGGCCACGTCCCGCCATCGAGGAGCGCATCGCGCAGCCAGCCGGCGGCCACAGCCCGAGCGGAGTGCGCGATCGCGATCCCTTGAGGTCGTGGTCGGAGGCTCGGCAGCGTGCGCACGCGGGCGAGCGTCTGCTGGAGGCGTGCCGCGATCTGGGGTGCCTTGGCCAGGTCCGCCTCGCTCCACACGAACATCCCGTCTCCGCCTTGCATCCAGTGCTCCCACACCGACCAAGATGCGCCACTCGCGCCTTGGCTTGCGAACACGGTGAGGTAGACGCGCTGCTCAGGCCGACGCAGCGTGAGCGCCAGCTCCCGGGCGTTGCCGATCCGGTAGCACTCGAGGAAGTCCAGCTGCGGGAGGATGCGCTCGATCGCGACGCCTCCGAACGCCGACTGGCTCGTGAGCCCAAGGAGTCCCACGGGCTTGCCGGCCGTGCGCACGCGCTGCGCGAGAGTCCCGAGCAGGTCGAGGAGCTGCTGCTGGTGGACCGCCCGTCGCTCGAGCCAGCGTGCCGTCGGAGCCAGTTCGCCCTCGAAGACCGCGCGCAGCGTGGCGTCGGTTCCGATGTCGCGCAGGCGCGCAGGGCTTGGGGCCGTGTCCTGCGCGTGCGCGAGGCTCCACGCGAGCTCGCAGTGCTCGCAGGTGCAGGTGTCCTCCGGCA
>CAITGX010000481.1 GCA_903892045.1 uncultured Planctomycetota bacterium
CGGTCTCGAGCAACACGATCGCTCCCGTGGGCGAGGCGAGCCACGCGCCATCGCGCGCGTCCGGATCCGGGGGCCCTTCGGGCTGCGCGAGACACTCGAGCGCGGCGCGCTGCAGGTCGATGTCGAGCGTCAGCTCGACGTCGAGACCATCCTCGGGCGGCAGGTCGAGCTGGTACACGCCATCGAGGCGGTTCTGCAGTCCGCGCACCTCGCGGTAGCCGTTCTTGCCAGCGAGTTCCTCGTCGAAGTACGCCTCGAGCCCGCTGCGGCCGCGCAGCTCGTCCCCGCGCACGATGCGCCGCGCAAGGAAGCGCAGCTCGCGCGTCTCCTCCTCGCTGCGCGCGCTCTGCAAGCGCAGCTCGGAGAACTGGCGCCGCAGCTCGCCCTCGGCGAGATCCTCGCGCAGCTCGCGTCCGCCGACGCTGCCGAGGAGCGTGCGGGCGAAGACGCCGCCGCGCTCATCGGGAAGCGTGACGCGCTCGCTGGCCTCGACGACCTCGAGTCCCGCGTAGCGATCCGCATGGCGCGTGATCAAGTGGACGGTCGCGTAGCTCGGCGAGCGCACCACCGGCAGTGGCCGGCTGCCGCGATCCTTGAGCACGTAGCGCGCGCGCTCGGCGGCTCGATCGAGTCGCCCCTCGCTCGCGGCCAGTCGTTCGCGACCCGCCGCCCGCGCGGCGTCGAGCAGGGCCCCGAACTCGCGCTCGATCGCTAGCTGCAGGTCGTGATCCCAGCGACTGAACAACGCGCGCAGGCGCTCGCGCACGAAGCTCGCGTCGACGCGCTCGGCGCAGGCCTGCGACCACGCAGCCGCGAGCGCGGCCACATCGTCCGCACTCGCATCGAATCCGAGCTCCGCGCGCGCGAGCGCGTCCCACCCCGCGCTGCCGGGCGCGGCGACACCGAGCGCCTCCGCGTCCTGCCAAGGAAAGAGCTGCGGCACCGGCCCCGCGAGCTCGACGTCGAACAGGCTCTCGAGGGTCCCGAGCACGCACACCTCGGGACGCTCGCGCCAGCCCTCGAGCAACGCGGCCTCTGGATCGGCCGTGAACGAGAGCGCCATGCGCTCGAGCACCATCTCGGCCGCGTCGCGTTCGCTCGCCGTCACCTGCAGCTCGGCCACCAGTCGCTCCGGGCCGCGCGCGAGCAACGCCTCGCGTGCCACGTCACGCGAGCGCAGCAGCCACTGCAGGCTGCGTTCGCTGTCCCAGCCGAGCAGCGCCTCGATCCAGCGCAGGTCGACGCAGGCGTGCAGTGTCGCCGCCTCGATGCGGCCGGGATGGAAGCCGAAGGCCTCCTCGAACAGCTCGGTCGCCGTGTCGTCCTCCACCTCGGAGCGCCACAGCTCGAAGCGCTCGATCAGGCGCTCGACCGGATGCCCCGGCGCCACGCTCTCGCCCGCGGCGAGCGCGTCGGCATCGAGCTGCAACGCGAGTCGCGTGAGGTCCTCCGCACAATCGACCTGCGCCTGCGCCAGCCGCGCGCGCAGCTCGTCGACCGTCGCGAGGCCGCGAGCGCGAGCCGCGAGCTCGAGCGCGCTGGTCTCCGGTTCCTCGGCCAAGGCGCGCACGAAGGCACGCGCCTGAGCGCGGTCGAGCCCGAACATCTGCGCGAGATAGAAGCGCACGTCACTGCGCCGCAGGCGCCGGGCCTCGAGCTCGGGGCGCTCGGAGCCGGGCACGGTGCGCGTGCCGAGCTGCACAGGCTCGCCGAGCACGAAGCGCTCGAGCGTCGCACCATCGAGCGCCGCGAGCTCCGCGCTCCACTGGGGCAGGTTCGCGAGCGCGTCGGCGAGCGGCACGGGCTCCCCGAGCAGGGCCGTGCGCGCGTGGGCGACGAGACCGAGCGGATGCCCGCGCCGGAAGTCGCGGTAGTGAAAGAGCAGGCGGTAGGTGCGTTCGTCGCGCGCGAGCGGCCGGCCGCGCGCGTCGAGCAGCGCGCCACGCTCGTAAGGCCGCACGGTTCCTGAGCGCACGAGGGTCGCCGCCTGCGCGGTCCACGTGCGGGCCTCGACGACCTGCACCTGGTACAGGCGGGCCACCAGCAGCGCCGTGCCGAGCAGCAGCGCGGCGATCAGCGGGGCGATGCGCCGACGTGCCACGTCGCCCTCCTCCACAGGATTCCGAGCCCCGGCAAGTGCGCGCAGACCGGGCCGAGCGCGAGTGCAGCCACGCCGGTCGAGAGCGCACGGCGCGCGGCAAGCGAGAGCGCGAGCGACGCGTCGATGGGCAGCGCGATTCCGTCGAGTCGTCCCGCGGCAAGGCGCGCGTCACTCGCGAGCGTGCACCACAGCACGCCGAGGCCCGCGCACGCCGCCGCCAGCATCGCGCTCGGCCACGCGCCCTGTACATCGACGATCCCGCGCGTCACGCGCGCGAGAGCCACCATGCCGAGACTGAGCGCGAAGCTCGTCACCGGTGGATCGATCGAAACGGACGTGCGCGCGAGTGCGCAGAGGAGCGCGAGCAGCGGCAGCTCGTGCGCAGGCAAGCGCGCCGCGAGCGCGACGAGCAACACCACGAAGAGCTCCGGCGTCCAACCGAAGTCCCGCGCGGCGCAGGCCAAGGCTCCGTCGAGCGCGCATGCCCACACCGCGTAAGCGAGCAAGAGAACCCAGCCGAGTGCGCGCCGCGCGTTCAAGGCGCACGCTCCTCGTCCGGCCCCAGCCGCAGCCAGACCTCGCCCTGCAGCTCGATCCCCGGATCGACCTCGAGCCGCACCCGGTGCGGCCCCGGCCCGACCGGCAACCACGCCTCGCCGAGCAACAAGCCGCGCGGCACGAGCGTCGCGCCGGAACCGGTGAACAGCGTCGCGCGCAGGCGCTCCACGCCAGGTTGCGCCGTGATGCCGAGCGGCGCATCCCACTGGAACAGCACCTCGTCTCGCTCGCGCCGGAGCGCCACGAACTCGCCGAGCACGAGCGGCGCGCGCGCACCTTCGACCATCGCGAGCACCGGCACCGCGAAGCCGCGATCCCCGAGCCCCTGCGCATCGCACGCCAGCACGCCGGCGTGGACGACGCGCCCCACGAGGCGAGCTCCGCGGACGAGCGCGGCGCCGTCGAGCGCGCCCTGCCAGCGGCCGAGCGCGAGCTCGAAGCCCTCGCGTCCGGCGCTCGGCTCGCCGCTCGACGTCACGCGCGCCTCCGCCCAGCGTCCATCGAACAGCTCGTCGGAGAGCGGCACGTCC
>CAITGX010000482.1 GCA_903892045.1 uncultured Planctomycetota bacterium
CGTGGGGCAACGACGCGACGACCGCCTACGACTCGCTGTGCAACTCGATCGACACGTTCCAGTGGAACAACGAGGAGAACCTCGTGCTGTTCTCCACCACGAACACGTCGACGCTGAAGAACCCCGAGAACGCCAAGAACCTGCTCGCGGTCGGCGCGACGCAGGACACGCCGAACGTGAACTCGTTCTGCTCGGGCGGCACCGGCCCCACGGCGGACGGTCGCCGCAAGCCCGAGGTCATGACCCCGGGCTGCGGAACCGTCTCGGCCAGCACCGGCGCGTGTGGCACGACTTCGCTCACGGGAACGAGCATGGCCTGCCCGTCCGCCACGGCCGCGGCGGCGCTCGTGCGCGAGTACTTCATGGACGGCTTCTATCCGACCGGAGCCGCGGTGCCCGCCAACGCGTTCACGCCGACCGGCGCGCTGGTGAAGGCGGTGCTCGTCAACACGGCCCAGGACATGACGGCCATCGGCGGCTATCCGAGCAACCAAGAAGGCTGGGGACGCCTCAACCTCGACGAGTCCCTGTTCTTCACGGGCGACGCGGCCAAGATGATCGCGGTCGACGTGCGCAAGGCGCAGGGTCTGACCACGGGCGCGACCTACGTGCGCCAGTTCCAGGTGAACGCGAGCACGACGCCGCTCGAGATCACGCTCGCGTGGCATGACGCGCCGGGCTCGACCAACGCCGCGAACCCGGTGGTCAACAACCTCGACCTCACGGTCACGAGCCCGACGGGCGCGGTGTACCGCGGCAACGTGTTCACGAGCAGCTGGTCGACGACGGGCGGCGCGGCGGACCTCAAGAACAACGTCGAGCGTGTCACGCTGCAGGCGCCGGTCACGGGCACGTGGAGCCTCACCGTGACCGCGACCAACGTGCCGACGCCGAACCAGGGCTTTGGTCTGTGCCTCACGGGCAACGTGACGGACGGCGGCGGCTCGAACCCGACCAGTTACTGCACAGCCGGCCTCACCTCGAGCTTCTGCGTGCCGGACCTGACGGCTTCGGGCATCGCGAGCGCGAGCGCCACTTCGGGCTTCACGCTCACCGCCACGCAAGTGGAAGGCAATCGCCAGGGACTCATCTTCTACGGCCTCAGCGGCCGCAACGCGGCGCCGTGGGCCCCCAACAACACGAGCCTCCTGTGCGTGAAGTCGCCCGTGCAGCGCATGACTTCCCAGAACTCGGGCGGGTTGAATGACACGTGCCAAGGCACGCTCTCGATCGACTGGAATGCCTTCCGTGCCGCGCGCCCCAACGCGCTCGGCAATCCGTTCGTCTCGGGCCAGCTGGTGCAGGCGCAGGCGTGGTTCCGCGATCCGGCCGCGCCGGGCACGACGAACCTCTCCGACGGCCTCGAGTTCACCGTGCGGCCCTGAGCGGCACGCGACGGCGAAACAGAAGCGGGCGCGACCAGCGATGGCCGCGCCCGCTCTGCTTTGCCTGACGTGGCCCGATCAGCGCGAGTTCGCGACGCGCTCGACCTGCTCCATGTACTCCTGAATGTTCTCGCGCGGCTTGATGGTCTGCGCGCGGCGCAGGAGCGGCAGCGCCTCGCTGTAACGGCCGAGGCTCACGAGCAACTGGGCGTGGCGCACCTTGGCGTCGGCCTCGAAGGACTCGATCGCGGCGGCGCGCTCGAACAGGAAGATCGCCTTGTCCGGATCCTGCGAGCGCTGGGCGTGCTGGCCCAGGAGGATCAGGGCCTCGCCGTCGAGCGGGTCGAGGGCCACGATCTCCTCGAGGATCTGCACCTCGTCGCCGCTCGCGCCCTCGGCGACCGCGAGGCGCGCGCGCAGCTTGAGCAGGTCCTTGCGCTCGGATTCCTGCAGACGCTCGCCGCGCAGGCGCTGGACGTCCTCGACCAGTCGGCGAGCCTCGGCAGTCGCGCCGCGAGCCATCAGGACGCGGGCCGCACGCACGGCGCGATCGCTCGACTGCGCCGGGTTGCGCTCGAGGGCGCGCGTGTAGGCCGCGACGGCGAGCTCGAACAGCTCCTCGTTGACGTAGATGTCGCCGAGCATGTTCTGGCTGTCCGCGGTGCCGGCGCCCATGCGCTCGACGATCTCGTAATTTTCCGCGGCGCGCATGCGCTGGCCGAGGCCGATGTAGGCGTTGGCCTGCAGGAGCCAGAGGTCCGCGCGATCAGGCTGCTCCGCGAGCATCGTGCCGCACAGCGCGGCGGCGTCGTCGAAGCGGCGCTGCTTGAAGAAGCTCCGCGCGAGCCCCATCTTCCAGTCCTGCGTCGCGGGATCGAGCAGGTTGGCCAGGCGGTAGGCCGACTCCGCCGCGAGGTGGTTCTCGAGGTTGGAGTTCGCGAACCCCAGCAGGCCGTAGGTCAGCGCATCGCCGCCACCGAGTTCTATCACGCGCGTGAGCGCGGTCGAAGCGCGGCGGTGATCGCCCTGGCGGACGTGGATCAGCGCAAGGTTGCGCCACGCGCGACGGAAGCGAGGGAACTTCTCGACGGCGGCCTCGTAGACCGGGATCGCCTTGTCGAGCTCCTCGCGCTGGAAGTGGATGTTCGCCAGCGTGAAGTCGATGACCGCGCTGGCGCCAGCGCCGCGCAGCTTCTCGATCTCGACGACCGCGAGGTCGAGCTTCTCGGTCGAGATGAGCTCGAGCACCTTCTGCATCGACTCGCGCTCGAGCTGCGTGACCTTCGGCTCGATGTCCGTCTCCGACGCGTAGCTCTCGATCAAGCGGCGACGGAACGTGGCATCGCTCCACAGTTCATCTCCGGGCTTCTTTGCGGTGCGCTCCTGCACGAGCGGCTCGAACACGGGCTCGCCCGCCGACGGACCGGACTCGTCGAGCGGCGCCGACGCTTCGACGAGCGCAAGCTCGAGCACGGGCATCGACGGCGCGGGCATCGGCTCTACCACCGGCGCGGACGCGCAGGAGGCTGCGAGCAGGACGAGCGGGGCACTGAGAGAGATCTTCATCGACATCACTTCTCCGGGAAGGTGATCGGCACGCGCATGCGGAAGCGGACGGGCTGTCCCTTGCGCTTGCCGGGCTCGAACTTCCACTGCTTGACGGCGTTGAGCGCCGCCTTCTCGAACACGGGGTCGGTGGACTTCTGGACGATCGGGTTCTCGACGCGACCCTGCTGATCGACGACGAACAGCACCGAGACGCTGCCAGGCAGCTTCTTGCGCATGTCCGCGGTCACGGTCGGGCCGGGCTGGTAGACGATGCGCGGCTGCTGGTCGAGGTCAGCGAGAGAGAAGAGCGAATCGACTTCCTCTCCGCCTCCCGAGCTGCCGCTGGCGGCCGCCACGTTGAGCTTCACGACGAAATCGCCGCCGAGGCCGTCGCCGCCCATCCCGGGGTTGAGGGCCAGCTCGAGCTGCGAGAGATCGAGCGGCGGCGCCTCCTCGGTGAGTTCCGGCGGCTTGGCTTCTTCCTGCTGCTGCTCTTCCTGCTCGGGCTCCTGCTCGGGCGGCGGAGGCGGGGGCGGCACGTCCGCCGTGGCGACGGTGCGCAGCGTCGTGTCTTCCGGAGTCGTCGCGCTGATGGCCTGCAGGAACGGGAGCAGCAGGAACAACCCCAGCGCGCAGGCGAAGCCCACCACGAGCACGACGAGGCCGTGGACGAGCTTGCCGAGCAGGGTCGAGGCGCGAGTACGACGCACGTTCGTGGGCTTTCAGCTCTTGGCGCGGCTCGTCGCCACGCTCACCTTCTCGGCACCGCCGAGCTTGCACTCGTCGATCACGCGCACGAGGAGGCCCGACTGCGCGTTCGTGTCGGCCTGCACGATGACCGGCACCTTCTCCTTCTGGAGCATGCGGCGCACGAGAGGCTGCACGCCCGCGACGCCGATCTGTCGACCGCCGTAGACGATGTCGCCCTTGTCGGTGATCGCGATCAGGATGCTGGTCTTCTCGAGGCGCGCGGCGCTTGCCGCCTGCGGCTTGTCGACCTCGATGCCCGTCTCCTCGACGAAGGTCGTGGTGACGATGAAGAAGATCAGCAGGATGAAGACGCAGTCGATCATCGGCGACATGTCGATGCCGCCTTCGCTGCCGGAGTCGTCGGAAGAGTTCTTGAAGCGTCCCATGGTGGTGGTTCCTCGCGCTCAGGCCGCCGCGCCGCCTTGGCGCAGCTCGCGGTACAGCGACTGGGTGCAGATCGTCTCGAGATGCGCGACGAAGGTGCGGTAGATGTCGTGCTGGCGCGCGAGCATCCACTGGAAGAAGAGCCCGGGCAGTGCGACGACGAGGCCCGCCTCGGTCGTGATCAGCGCCTCGGAGATGCCCTTGGCGATCTGGGCCATGGTCTGGTCGCCGCCCGAACCCGACGCCAGCGCCCCGAAGGTCGCGAGCATGCCCGTGACGGTCCCGAACAGGCCGAACAGCGGCGCCGTGCCAACGCAGATCTTCATCACCCGCAGGTCGCGCTCGAACGGAGCGACTTCCATCGCGTGGATGCCCGCGAAGGCCGTGCCCATGTCGTCGAGCTTGCGCTCGCCGGTCACGAAGTCGAGCAGCTCACCGATGGCGCCCTTGCGCTGGCCGGGCTGCGCAACCCACTCTCGCACCTGCTGGTCTTTCATGAACAGGGCGCGCAGCAGACCCTTCTCGAGCAGCCGCAGCTGGATGTGCATGCCGAGCCCGAACAGCACGAGCGCGTTGATGGCGATCGCGGCCATGCCCCAGCCCCCCGCGATCCAGATCGCGTAGGCCTGGTCCCAGATCGCCTGCAGGCTTCCGAGCGCCTCGATGCCGCCGATGTGCTGCATGTCGAGTTCGTCTCAGGCCGCCTCGGCGAGCGGAGTCTTTGCGACCTGGTTCATCATCGCGATCGCAGCCTTCTCCATCTCGTCCTGCATTCCGCGCGCCTTGCGGGCGAGGAACGCGTGCAGGAGCAGCGAGGGAATCGCGACGATCAGGCCGTACTCGGTCGTGATGAGCGCTTCGGAGATACCGCTCGAGAGCGTCTTGACGTCGCCGGTGCCGAACACGGTCATGAGCGAGAAGGTGTTCATGATGCCCGTGACGGTGCCGAGCAGTCCGAGCAGCGGGGCGGCCGAGGCGCTGATGGCGACGAACGGCAGCAAGCTGTTCAGCTTGAGCTTCGTCGCGAGCATCTTCTCGTACATCACTTCCTCGACGAGCTCCTTCGGCTCGTGCAGGTGAGCGACGCCGACGGAGAGCATCTCGCCCACCGGGCCCTTGATCGCGGACACGCGCTCCTTCGCGAGCTTTTCGTCGCGCGCCGCGAGAGCGTCGACGAGCCCGTCGACCTGCTTGCGCGACGGCATGCTCAGGAGCGTCATCGAGCCCCACTTGTAGAGCGCCACGAGCAACGCGGCGACCGCGAGCACGAGGATCGGCCACATGACCGGACCGCCCGCGAGGAAGTGCTCGACCACGGTCTCTTCGATCGCTTCGACCTTGAGCGCGTTGCCCTGGCTGGCGTCGAACGGCAGCTTGCCGGCACCCATGGTCACGAGTTCCGCGGCTGCAGCCGAGTCTTCCGGCTTTCCGAAGGGCAGCACAGCGGGTTCGAGCGAGCCAAGGCGCTGCTCCGCGACGCCGACCGCGAGACCGTCCGAAGAGCGGAAGAGGGCTACCGGTCCCGCCATCACGAACGTGCCGGGCTTGACGGTTCCATTCGCATCAACGGCCGCGCCGTCGAAGCGCGTGCCGCCGAGCGCATCCTCGAGCCGACCGATGGACGTCTCGAGCAGCGCGACCTGCGTGAGGAACACCTGCTGTTCGGTGAGTGTGGTGTTCTCAGGCGCGAGCTTGGCCGCCTCGAGCTCCTTCGCGTAGCGATCGAGCTCCGCGATGTGCAGGCGTGAGTCGAAGTTGCGCGTGTACTCCCCCATCAGCGTGGAGAGGTACGCGGCCTCGTCGTTGCGCGACTTGATCTCGTTGCGCAGGTTCGAGAGGTCGAGCGTGCGGCTGTCGAGCAGGCGGCTGGTGGTCTGGTACTCCTGGCGCACCTTGACGAGCTCGGCCTCGAGGTCGCGCAGCTGGCGGCTGAGCGGGAGCTTCTCGGCGGCCATCTGCTCGCGCAGCGCACCGAGCTCCACCACGCTCTCCTGCAGCTGGCGCTGCACGGACTGGGCGGCGGTCTCGAACTGGGCCTGCGGCTTCGCTTGGCCTTCCTGCGCAAGTGCAGGGGCAGCGGCGAGGGCGAGGAGGATCGTCGTGAGGATCTTCATGGATGGTGCGCTCACTGCACGCGCAGCGGGAGCTGCACGAACTCGGCCACGGTCTCGTTCTTCAGGATCGCGATCGCCTTGTTGACGTCGCCCGCGAGCGCGTCGGCGCTCGTCCAGCCCCAGCCATCGGCCGTCGAGGTCCCGATGCCGGCCGCGGTGCCGTCCGTGCTGGCGTAGAACGCGCAGCTCATGCCGACGTACAGCACGGTCACTTCCGCGCTACGGCCGTCGCCGAGCGTGCGGACCTCGCTCGTGACCGTGATCTCGCGGTGAAACTTGTTGAGCTCGTTCAGGATGCCCACCACGTTCTGGAAGCGCGCGGAGAGCGACTCCTTCGAGGGCTCACCTGCCTTCGGCAGGCGCTGGCTGAGCGGCTTCACGCGCTCGCGGATCGGCTCCGGCGCGCGGGCGAGCAAGGCGAGCGTGCGCTGCTCGAGCTTCGAGGCGGTCTCGACGAGCGCCGACGACGAGCTCTTGAGCCGCTCGTTCTCCTGCACGAGCTCGTCGCGCTTGCGATCCGCCTCGGCGATGCTGCCCTCGGCATCCTTGATCTTGCCGCGCAGGCTCTCGATCTCGCGCTGCACGAGCGCGATGCGATCCTGCAGCAACTCCTTGCCGAGCTGCCAGTCGCGCCGTTCCTTGGTGATCACCTTGCGCGTCTCGACCCAGCGCTCGAGCGCGCCGCGCGCGTCGTCGAGCCCGTCCGGTCCCTGCGCGCCGATGGCCACGCCCGTGCCGAGTGCCGCGAGCGCGGCGCATGCCAGCGCCATCCGAGTCCTGCTTGCCTGAAGTGCCTTCATCTGCCGTCTCTTCTCAGAAGCTGTAGGAGAGGTTGAGGGTCAAGGTGACGTCGATGCCGCGCGTGAACGAGGTGCGGCGGACGTCGTCGCCGATGTACTCCGAGCGATAGACCGTCTCGATCTGTGGATCGGTCAGGTTCTTGGCCTGCAGCTGCAGACGCATGTGCTCGCCGATGCGCTGGAACACGCTGAGGTTGAGCGTGTCGAATTCCTTCGCGTACACGTTCGGGATGTAGTTGCCGTTCGACTCGCCGGCGCCTGCGACGAGCGTGTCGCCCTGGATCGTGTAGAACAGGCCGACCTGCGTGCCCGACTCTTCGTTGTCCCACGTGAGGAACAGGTTGAAGAGCCGCTCGGGCGCGTTGGTCATGTCGCGCGTCGTCATCGGCGCTGCGATGTTGGGCTGGTTGAACTGGTCGATCTCGGCCTGCGTGAGCGAGACCTGCGAGTCGATGACCGTCGCGTTCGCGCCGAGCGAGAAGCCCGTGAGACCATCGCTCCACGTGGCGAGGTCCTGACGGAGTTCGAGCTCCGCGCCACCAAGGCGACCTTCGGGGTAGTTGATAGCGGTGGTGTAGTTGAAGCCCGCGATGCGCTGCACGTACTCGATCGGGTCGTCGAGGTCCTTGTAGAAGCCCGACAGCGACACGAGGCCACCTTCATAGGGCACGTAGTCCACGCGCACGTCGTAGTTCGCGAGCTCGCTCATCTGCAGGTCGGGGTTGCCGATGAAGATCGGTCCGCCGAGGAACTCCGACTGGATGATCGGGGTGAGCTCCTTGAACGTCTGGCGCGCGATGGTCTGGCTCCATGCTGCGCGGAAGGTCCACTTCTCGGCCGCCTTGTATTCCACGCCGAGCGCGGGAAGCAGGTTGGTCTGCGAGAAGTCCACGTCCGCATCGCCCGGATTGAGCTGCGTCGGGGCAGCCGCACCCGGCGGGTACCACAGGGCCAGCGCGTCGGGATCGTTCACGATGCCGATCTCCGTGCTTTCGACGCGCGCTCCCGCAGTGGTCTTGAACACCGGCGAAAACGGCAGGTCCACCATGCCGTACCACGCGTCGATGTTCTGCTCACCGTCGTAGTCGACGTCCTCGAGCGACTCGAACATCGGATGGTTCTCGTCCGGGAACTGCGCGCTCCACGGGTCGTCGAAGTCGCCCTGGTAGGTCGAGAAGTCGCCGCTGTTCGTGTACGTGTCCTGGTTGAACTCGCGCTTCACGCGGTCGCTGAACACGCCGACCTTGGCGTAGCCCTCTTCGCCGCTCCACTGCTCGAACGGCATCTTCAGGTTCAGCGCGAGCTGCGAGCTGTCCTCCTCGATCGACTTCCAGATGCGCTGGACGTTGCCGAGGTTGAAGTTGGCGGCGGGCTTGTAGGGCAACCACGTCGCCGGCGTGGTGAAGGGCGGGATGAACGGAGGGAAGCCGGGATTGAGCGACGTCGGCTGCCACAGGGCGCCGAACTGGCGCTTGTCGGGCTGGTCCATGGACGCTGCGCTCGAGGACACCGTCCAGTCGAGCTTGGGCTCCTTGGCCCACGGGACCGACTCACCGAGCGGCGAGAGCGTGTGCTCTCCGCGCAGCTGGAGCGTGCTCGTGTCGCGCTCCGTGTACTCCAGCGTCTCCGTGCGCAGGAAAGGTGCGGCCGCGAGGCTCCCGGGGTCCGCGCCCGGGCTCGTCTGGTCGTTCGGGTCGTGGCCAGGGAAGTAGTACTCCTTGCCACGCGTGTCGATCGCGAGCGTGGCCGTGTCCTCGGCGACGTGCGTGTACAGGTACGTGAGGCTGAGCTTGTTCGACTCGTTCTCGACGCCGAACACTCCGAGCGCGCCCCAGCGCACGGAGAGCGAGCTCTGGTCGATGTCGAACAGACCCGTCTTGAAGTCACCGTCGGTGGGCGTGCCCTGGTAGGTCTGCGGCGTCATCCCCGTGCCGGGCTGAGTCACCCAGTACGAGTCGTCGACGCCGTCGTCGATGTACTGGCTGTCGCGCTCGTAGAAGAAGCTGCCGAAGCTGCCCATGCGCCAGCCGTCGGCGAGCTCGCGCATGCCTCCGCCGGAGATCGACCACTTCGAGTCGATCGGCGCGTCTTCCTCGCGCACGCCGACCGCGCCCTTCCAGCTCTGGCCGAGCAGGTCGTCCTGGGGATCGCGCCCGCCGTCGTCGAAGCCGAGGAACTCGACCCCGCCTCCGTCGTAGGAGAGGAAGTCGCCGCGGCCGGTGACGTTCGAGTTGTAGCCGAGCTGCCCGCTCAGCTGCAGCGTGGTCTCGTCGGGGATGCCGCGCAGGCGCACATCGACCGCGCCGCCGGACGCGTCGCCCTGCTGGTCGGGCGTGAAGGTCTTGCTGACCTGGATGCTCTCGATGACTGAGGTCGGGAACTGGTCGAGCTCGACCGCGCGCTTGTCTTCGTCGGCAGACGGCAGGCGCACGCCATTCATCTGGGAGCTTACATAGCGGTCGGGCAGGCCGCGGATGACCGCGAACTTGCCGTCTTGCACGGTGGCGCCCGACACGAGCCGCAGCGCGCTGGCCGCGTCGCTCGCACCCGCGCGGCTCATCAGGCCGGCGCTGATCGAGTCCATCAGCGCCGGTGTCTCGAAGCGCAGCTCGAGCAGGCCCGCTTCCGTGCCGGTGTCCATCTCCAGTGCGTCCTCGACGACGAACTCCTCCATCTCGGTGAATTCGCCCGAGAGATAGGCGTCGACGTCAGCGAGCTGGCCCGGCAACACGAGCACGTCGGCCTTGACCTGCCGCACGTAGCCATCCTTCGAGAACACCAGCGTGTACTTGCCCGGAACGACCTCCGGGAACACGTAGTTGCCCTGCTCGGACGCGAGGAGCTTCTGGCCCGTCTCGACGATCAGGACCTGCGCGCCACCGAGCGGGGCGTCGAAGTCCTTGTCGAACACGACCCCGCGCACGGAACCGGCGCGTTCCTGCGCGTGCGCCGGGCTCGACGCGATCACGACCGCCGCGGCGGTGCACAGGAGCTTGGGAGAGAGGTTCTTCACGCGGGGCGGGAGGTTCGGACGTCTTTATGAAGCGCCGGTGAATGCCGCGTGACCGCCGGATGAAGCGGACGCGGCACGGCCGACGTTTGCGGAGACTCTCCGAAGTCCGCAGACGCAGGGCTGAGCGTGGATCAAGCGTCCGTAAATCCGGACCTTGCCTCACGCGGAGGCCGCCATGGACCTACCAGGGGTCGCCGAGGGCCGCTCGGACCTGCCTCAGGCGCGCGAAGAGCGCCTCGTCTGGGCTAGCGCCGCTGCGCGCCAGCGCGCAGAGGGTCGCCGCGAGGTCGTCCGCCCGCGGACGGGAGTTGGGGTTCGCCACACCCTCTTCCACGGCGCGCGCGAAGGTTGCGAGCGCCGCGGCGCTGTCCCCGAGCGCCTGCTGGGACTCGGCCACGGCACGCAAAGCGCCGGCGCGGTAGATGTCGACCATCTTGTCGCGCTCGCGCTCGAACAGTCCGAGCACGCCCGCGATGTCGCGCCGGGCGCGTTCGGTCTCACCCGCGGCATGGCGGAGGCGGGCGATGGCCGCGATCTGCGCGATGTGATCCTCGGGGAGCCAGCGATTGTTGTCGACGAGCGCCTGCGCCTCGTCGAGCTCGCGCACGGCGCCCGCGCGGTCGCCGCTCGCAAGGCAGTTCTCCGCAAGCCGCCGCAAGAGCGAAGTGCGCACATCGAGCGGCAGCTTCTCCCAGCTCGACTTGACCAGCATCTCGACCTTCTCGCGGCGCGCCGCGTCCGCCCCGGCGACGCGGTGCAGCTCGACGGCCGTCTCCAGCGA
>CAITGX010000483.1 GCA_903892045.1 uncultured Planctomycetota bacterium
CCCGCACCCGTGCGCGCGCCGTCGCGGTAGCCGAGCACGAACCACAACACTCCGCCGAGCAGTCCGGTCGCGATCAGCACCGACTGCCACAGGAGCGACGCGGCGACTCCATCCTGCTGCGCGACGCTGGCCATGGCGCCTAGGAAACCCGCGAGCGTGACCTCGCGCAAGCCGAGCCCGCCCACCGACAGGGGCGCGAGGGTGATCGCCTTCGTCATCGGCACGGCGAAGAACCACACCGCGAGCGGCGCCTCGATGCCGATGGCGCGGCCGAGCTCGCGATTGAGCAGCACGAACCAGCCCTGGATTGCGAGCGACAGCGCCAGCACCACGAGCGCGCGGGACGGCCGCGACGCGAGGCGCCGCATCGACACCAGCGCGCGACCGATCGTCCCGCGCAGCTTGCGCGGCCAGCGCTCGAGCTTGCGTCGCAAGAGGAGCGGCAGCGCGACGAGCGCGCCGACCGCGGCGAGCAACGCTCCAACCTGCACGACACTCTGTGCCCAGCCCGGCATCGCCGCGCTCGACCACAGCGCACCGATCACGATCAGCACGAGCAGCGCGAAGGTGTCGATCAAGCGCTCGGTGAGCCCGCCCAGCACGCTCGCCTCGGCCCGTCCCGTCACGCGCGCCGCGAGCAGCGCCTTGATCGCGTCCCCGCCGACGATGCTCGGCAGGCACAGGTTCGCGAACATCCCGGCGGAATAGCACTGCGCCGCATCGAGTGCGCCCAGTCGCGCGCGCGGGCTGCCGATGCCGAGGTTGACGTTGTAGCGCCACTTGAAGACGCCGAGCGCGTGTCCCGCGACGAACCCGCCCCACACCAGCACCCACGTCCCGAGCGACACGCGCGTCACAGCCTCGACGATGTCACTCCAACGCACCTTGAGCGCGATCCACGCGAGTGCTGCGACCGTGAGGCCGATCTTGATCGCGAGCTTGGCGGTGCGCGTCTGCATGGGGGTACAGCAGCTCCTCGCTACTTCGCCACGGCCTCGCGCAACGCCACGATGACCTCGCTGCCGCCGAGCGTGCCCCAATACGTCGCCTGCACGCGGTACTCGCGCTCGATGCGCGCCCAGATGTCGGGCTGCGCGGCCTTCATGCGTGTGGGTGTGCAGAACACGATCCAAGTCCTCGGATGCGAGCGCTCGAGCGTCTCGAGCGACTCGACGGTATCGACAGCCGTCCACGCGCAATCGTAGTAGTCGCGATAGGGCATGACGGTCATGTCCACCGTGGCGACCGCATCCCCCGGCCTCCGCTCCCTGTCCACGTGGGCGCGCGCACCCTCGTAGTCCTGCTTGGGCAGCCACGCCACGGGGACCGTCGCGGCGCTCATCAGACAGGCGAGCACCAGGGCCGCCGTGGTGAGCTTCGCAAGCAGGCCGGAGAGTTGGCCGAAGGAGAACACGCGCACCCACTCGACCACCCCGCGCACGGCCACGAGCACGGCGAAGCCCGCCGCGAAGAAGAACATGCGCGGCCAGAGGTTGTGACGCGTGGCCAGCAGCACCGCGGCGGTCACGAGCACACCCAGAAAAAACGTCCCGGTGAGCGCGCGACTTTGGCGCCAGTAGGAGCGCACGCCGAGCGCGAGTACCGCGAGCCCGCCCGCGAGCGTGAAGCCCCCGCCGGGCACGCCCTGCGACAGCCCGCGCAGCGTCTCGGCGACCAGCCACGTCGGGTCCTTCCACTCCACCTTCGCTCCCGGCATCGTGGGCGCCAGCAACGTCGCGATGTACTGCGGCAGCACGAGCGCGTGCAGGACGAGCGAGAGCATCGTCGCCAGCACGAAGCCGGAGAGCACTTGGTGATGCGCGCCCGCGACGCGCCGTGCGCGCGCCTGCCACGCGCAACCGGCCCAGACGAGGACGTGCGCCGCGACCGCGAAGACCGCCGTGGCGTGGATCCACGTGGCGAGCGCCATCCAGAGCCCGTAGCGCAGCGGCGCGGCGATGCCGCTGGCCCGCGCGCTGGCGCACATGCGCAGGAACTCGGCCGTTCCGAGCAGGGTGAAGAGCAGCAGGCCGGTGTAGCCGCGCGCGTCCTGCGAGAACCACACGTGGTGGTACGAGACGGCGAGCAACGCGGCGGCGAAGATCGCCTCGCGTGCATCCGTGACGAGTCGCGCGAGAACGTAGAGCGCGACCACGCCGCCCGCGCCGAGCAGCACGGCCGGCAACCGCACCGCCCACGCGCTCTCCCCGAAGA
>CAITGX010000484.1 GCA_903892045.1 uncultured Planctomycetota bacterium
ACGAGCGGTCCCACCGCGGGATCGAAGGCGCCCTCCGTCGCCGCGTGCCACTCGCGGCACAGCGCGAGGTCGCGCGCGAGCTCCCGGGACGTCGCGAAGCGCTCCCCAACCGGAGCGGCGTTGAGGCGCGAGAGCTCGCTCGTGGCCCGCCACGTCGACAGGCGCTCCTCCACCGCGAGCAGCGCGCGCAGCGCCGCCTCGCTCGCCTCGAGAGCCTCCGCGCGCGTCGCGCAGCGGATCTCGAGCTCGCAGGCCGTGCCCATGGTGGCGACGCGCCGCGCCAGCTCGACGTCCGCGCCCTGCGCAGCCGCACGGGGCATGCCGGGCAGCTCCGGCCCGACCACGGCCAGGGCCAGCACGAGCGCCCGGCCAGCCCTGCAATTGAGATTCAGTCTCATTACGGAAGCCAAGATAGGCCCGCAAAGGCGCGCGTCAACTGCGCATTAGGGAGCAGATGCCCAACGCCGACAGCAGGAGCGAGACCGGGAGCGTCCACATCGCCCGCGCCCGGGCAACGACCGCCCAGATCGGCCGGTCGCCGACGCGCGGCGCTCAGCTGGCCCCGAGCCACCAGCCGAGGCGATGCCAGCGCAGGGAGCGGACGTAGCTCGCGCGCACCTCGCTCCACGCTCGCCGACGCAGCGCCCGGTCCGGCGCGTAGGCGCGCAGGAAGCGCGCGATGTCCGTGCGCTCGAGCGCCAGCTCGCCGCGCGCCTTGCGCCGCTCGATGTAGCGCACGAGCCGCGCCAGATTGGCCGCGCGCTGGCCCGCCTCCAGCGTCCCTTGAAAGCGCGAGCGATCGAGATCGAGCAGCCACGCCTCGCCAGCCGCCCCCGCGCTCGCAAAGAGCAGGTTCTTCGGATGCAGGTCGGCGTGCAGGAAGCCGAGCGCGTGCAGCCGCGCGACGAGCGAGCCCGCGGCCGCGAACGCCGCGTGCCGCTCGGGGAGCGGCAGCTCGCCGCGCGCGGCGAGGCGCAGCAGCTCTCCCCCATCGCGGGCCTGCGGTACGCGCCGCGTCACGAGTGCGAGCTCCCAGCCCGCGAGGCGCGCGCGGCGAGCGCGCGCAGCGACGACTTCCGGCGTGAGCACTCCGGACGTGCGCAGACGCTCGGAGAGTTCGAGCTCCACGAACGGGCGCCGGGGGTCGGCGAAGCGCGCCCCGGTCAGGAAGCGCAGCAGCCCGCCGTGCGTGAAGCGCCGGAGCACGAGCTCGCGCTCCGGCGGACCGAGCAACACGACAGGGTGGCGCCCCGCGAGGCCCGCGCTGCGGCCACGACCGTCGCCCTCGAGCGAAAAGCCCGCGCACTCGAGCTCGAGCGCCGCGTCGCGACGCACCGCGAGCACGCCGCGCTCACCGCGCTGCAGCTCGAAGTGCGACGGCAGCTTGAGGGAAAGCTCGGCCGGCATCGGCGGCGGAGTCTAGCGAGCCCGCGCGGTGTCGAGGTGGCGGCCGAAACGAGAGCGGGGCCCCGTCGGCCCGAGCCGAGGGAGCCCCGCGGTTGCGCGGACGGTGGCGGCTAGATGCCGGCACCGAAGCTGCCGAAGTCATCCTCGACCGGCTTGCGGACTGGGGCCGGAGCCGCCGGAGCCGGACGCGGTGCCGGTGCGGGCGGCGGCGGAGTCGCCTTGCGCTCCTCCTCGAAGATTCCGAGGCCGAAGCCACCGCCATCGTTCGCGGCCGGAGCGGCCGGACGGGGCGTCTCGCGACGAGGTTCCTCCCGACGCGGCTCGTCGCGGCGGGGTTCCTCGCGACGCGGCTCATCACGGCGGGGCGGCGGGCCCCGGCGCTCGTCGCGGCGCTCGAAGCGATCGTCGCGCGGACCGCGCTCGTCGCGGCGCTCGTAGCGCTCTTCGCGCGGCGCGCGGTCCTCGTGGCGCGGTGCGCGGTCCTCGTGGCGCGGCGCGCGGTCCTCGTGGCGCGGTGCGCGGTCCTCGTGGCGCGGTGCGCGGTCCTCGTGGCGCGGTGCGCGGTCCTCGTGGCGCGGTGC
>CAITGX010000485.1 GCA_903892045.1 uncultured Planctomycetota bacterium
AGCAGCTCGAAGTCGATGGCCACGAGGTCAGGGTCGATCCCCAGCGCCTCGTCGAGGCTCGTGCAGCGTTCCACCCGAGCCAAAGTCCCCTCGGGCGGCTGGAAGGAGCTGGAGACGACGGCGATCAGGGCCTGAGAGACGGAGTCGTTGGGGCGAGACATGGGGGAGCGGCCGCGGGGGCTGGGTCGCGAGCGGCGCCCCCATGGATCGAGCCGCGCGGGACGGGATCTGGAGCCGGAAGGCGCAATTCCTGCCGCCCTGAAGGAAGTGCGAACTCCTAGATTTAAGCCCCTGCAGGGCGACGCCGCGCCGGGATCGAGGACGGCCGCAGCCGGCACAGTGCGCTCCCCAGACCCTTGCGGACTCAGTTCCATCAACTAATCTGGATTCCATGATAGGTCTGACTGGAACCTCGCGTCTGCTCAAGGCCCTCGCGGACGACACCCGCCTCCGCATCCTGCACCTCCTCGCCCAGGAGGAACTGTCGGGTTCCGACCTGATGGAGGTGCTCAACATGGGCCAGAGCCGGGTCTCCACCCACCTCAACCTCCTCAAGGAGGTCGGGCTCGTGAACGACCGGCGCGAGGGGCGGCGCACGCTCTATTCGATCGCGCCGGGGCCCGCGGCGGCGCTCCTGCAGCAGGTGCTGCTCGAAAACTCCGAGAGCCCGGAGTTCGCTTCGGACCTCGCCGGCCTGCAAGTGCTGCGCGAGGCCCGCGCCGCCCAGAAGCGCGCCTACTTCGACCGCGTGGCCGCCAGCTTTGGCGAGCAACTGCTCCCCGGCCGCACGTGGGAGGGCCTCGCGCGCGGACTCGCGCGCCTGTGTCCCCGTGGACGCTACGCGGACCTCGGCATCGGCGACGGCATGCTCACGCTGCTGCTCGCCGAGACGGCCGAGAAGGTGACGGCCGTCGACATCTCGCCGGAGATGCTCGCGGCGCTGCGCACGCGCGCCAAGGCGCAGGGCATCGCGAACATCGAGACCGTCGAGGGCGAGCTCGAGAACCTGCCGCTGCCGGACGCCTCCCACGACGTCGTCGTGATGAGCCAGGCGCTGCACCATGCCGCCGATCCGGACAAGGCGCTCTCCGAGGCGGTGCGCGTGCTCGTCCCCGGCGGCTCGCTGCTCGTGCTCGACCTGCTCGCGCACAGCGAGGACTGGGTGCGCGAGAAGCTCGAGCACGTCCACCTCGGCTTCACCGAGGCCGATCTGGCCGCGCGCATCAAGGCGGCCGGCTTCACGCACGTCTCCGTGTCCCGCGCGGCGCGCGACCCACAGCCCCCGCACTTCATGACGCTCGTCGCCAGCGCGCGGCGCGGCCGCTAGGAGCCCCGCGATGGCCCACAACTTCCGCGAGGCCCTGCGAGAGCGCGTGCTGTTCCTCGACGGCGCGATGGGGACCCAGATCCACGCCGCCGACCTGCAGCTCGAGCGCGACTTCCTCGGACTCGAGAACTGCAGCGAGGTCGTGAACCTGACGCGCCCCGACGTGATCGGCACGATCCACGAGCGCTACTTCGC
>CAITGX010000486.1 GCA_903892045.1 uncultured Planctomycetota bacterium
ATCCGCCGCGGAGTCGCGAAGGAAATCGCGCGCATGCTGCTGCCGCAGAACCTCTACAGCCAGGCCTACTGGACCGTGTCGCTGCAGGGCGTGATCCACTTCCTGACGCAGCGCCTCGAGCCCGACGCCCAGTACGAGATCCGGCGCTACGCCGAGGCCGTGTTCGAGCTCGTCAAGGACGACCTCGCGCGCGTCGGCATCACGCGCGAGACGCTCTTCTAGCGCTCGCGCACGTAGGTGGAGGTGAAGGGCTTTTCCTTCGTCTTCACCGGGTCGAACTCGATCGTCTGGCGCAGCGTGTCGGCGTCGACGCGCTCGTAGATCACGGCCGTCACGCCCTCGGCGGAGCCGGTGCCGGCGAACTCGACGCGCTGCGGCGCGAGGGCGCGCAGCGCGAACACGGAGATCTCCTTCTGGTTGTCGGGCACCTCGAGCTGGCCGTGGAGGTGGCGCAGGCGCAGCACGAGGCCGCTCTCCTCGACGGAGATCTGCGAGACCTCGACGAACGCGCACTTGCCGTCGCGTCGCACCTGCCGGAAGGCGCCGACCATGGCCTTGCCGCGCGGAGCGGTCCAGTGCTCTTCGTTGACCGTCTTGTTCGGGTTGACGCAGATCCAACGGCCCGACAGGAACTCGAGCGGCGCGAGCGCCGAGTCGGCGACGGCGTGGGCGGGGAGCTCGAGCGGGGCCGGGGCCGGCGCCGGGGCGGGGGGTGGCGGGGTCGTCGTACAGGCGGCGAGGGCGAGCAAGCCGAGCGTGGCGAGCGGTGTGATGCGCATGCGGCGGAGGATAGCGAGTGCAGCCCCGAGGGGCCCCTTGAACCGACGCGCCGCAGCCTGCGTTTTCCTCGCTAAGCTCCGCGCAGCCATGCTCCGCACCCTCGCCGTCGCCGCCCTGCTCGCCCTCGTCGCCCGGCCTCAGGACGCCGGTCCGCGCCGCCCGCTCACCGAGGCGGAGCGCAAGCTCGTCGAGACGCTCGCGCAGCAGGACATCGCGCTCGACCCCGCGCGCGGGCTGTGCGTCGTGCCCGCCGACGTGCTCGTGCGCGACGACCTGCTCGAATACCTGCTCGTCGGCCCGGCCGGTGCCGCGCACGAGTCGGCCTTCATGACGCCGGCGACGCCGAGCGTGCTCAACGTCGCCCTGCTCGCGCTGGGCGCCACGCCGGGCACCAACGCGACGTGGCGTCGCAAGGATCCCGCCCCGAGCGAGGCCGAGGTCAAGGCTGGCGCGAGCCCGTACGAGGTCACGCTGCCGACCGGCACGGGCTTCTGCCTGTACGTCGGCTGGCGGCAGGGGCAGGAAACCTACTTCTATCGCGTCGAAGACCTCGTGCGGAACCTCTCGAGCGGCCTCGCCATGAAGCGCCACGAGTGGGCCTACCTCGGTTCGCGCATGGTGCCCAACGGACGCAGCGGCGCCGATGCCGCCGAGGTGTTCGCGGCGGACGTGTACCAGAACCTGATCAACATCGCGTTCTTCAGCGAGGGCTACTCGCTGCTGTCCGGCGCGCAGCAGGACTGCGTCGAGCAGGGCATCTGGGCCCTCAATGCGTGGCTCTTGCCCGAGCGCGGCACGCGCGTGGCGCTGGTCTTCTCGCGCGGGCGCATCGACTCGCTCGACGCGGAGCTCGCGGCGCGGCTGCCCGAGGTCGACGGCGGCGCGGCGCCCGCTTGGGGACGATGACCGAGCGCGATCCGATCGACGCGCTCGTGCGCTCGGCCTTGTGGCGCACGCGTGGGGCGCGCGCTCTCGAGTCGGTGCTGCTTGGAACCTCCGCGGCGCTCACGACTGCGATGGCGTGCGAGCTGTCGCAGGCCGACGCGCTGCGAGCCGATGCGCTGACTGTGCAGGCCCTCGCGGCGCTGGCCTGTGGCGCGAGCTGGTGGGTGGAGCATGCGCCGGATGCGGCGTCCGTGGCCCGGCGCGCCGACCGCGAGCTCGGCTGCGAGGGGGCGCTGCTGACGGCATGGGAGCGCGGCTCGGGCTCGGGTCCGCTCGGTGCGCTGCTCGCCGAGCGCGTGCGTGGCCGCCTGCCGACGGATGCGGTCGGTCGGGCGACTCGCAAGCCGCTGCTCGCGCTGCTGGCAGCGCCGCTCGGTCTTGCCGCGCTCTGGCTCGCCTTGCCTCCGACGCCTGCGGCCATGCCGAGCTCGACCCTCGAGCTCGTGGCGCGCACCCGCGCCTCGCTCCAGCGCGCCGCTCTCACCGCGCCCGAGGGCTCGACGCTGCGCGCCGAGCTCGAGCAGGCCGCTCTGGAGCTCGCCGCGCCGATCGCCGCGCCGCAGCAGGCCGCGGCAGCGCTGGAGCGCGCTGTCCAAGCCTTGGAGCGGGGACTCGCGGGCAAGGCCTCGAGCGCCGAGCCGTCCCAGCTGGCCGCGCTCGACCTCGCGCGGGCCAGCTTGGGCGAGCTCGGCGGCCCCGCGGGCAGCTCGCAGGTCCCCGGAGGGGCCTCCGGCGGATCCTCTGCCGCGGAAGGAATGCAAAACGAGTCGCCGCTGCGCACAATGTCCGGCTCCCCGCAGGGCTCGACGGCCGGCGGGACCCCGACGAGCCCCGTGCCCTCCCCCGTGGCTCCCGCCGAACGCGCCCCCGAGCGGGGCACGACAGCGGGACGCTGGTGGGCGCCCGAGGACGATGCGGTGGTCTCGGCCTGGCGTGCCCGTGCCGGGCAGGTTCCCCGATGACGAAGAACGACAAGCAAGCGGCGAGCGCCTCCGGCCGCGTCGGCGTGTGGCTGATCGGTGCGCGCGGTGCCGTGGCGACCTGCGTGGCCTACGGGCTCGCGGGCCTGCGGCGTGGCCTCGTGGGGCCCACGGGCCTCGTCACCGAGAGCGAGGAGTTCGCGCGCGTGCCCCTCGCACCGCTCGACGGCCTCGTGCTCGGCGGTCACGACGTCTGCACGCGTGGGCTCACCGAGTCCGCCGGCGAGCTGATCCGCCACCACATCCTGCCCGCCGAAGTGGTCGCAGCGTGCGCCCAAGACGCGAGCGCCTACGAGGCGCGCATCCGGCCCGGCGCGCTCGACTCCGCGGACGTCGGCCTCGCGGACCTGCACCCGACCTCGGCCGCGCTCGGCGGGCTGCCGCCGCGGGAGCAGGTGGCGGCGCTGCGGCGCGACTTCGAGGCGTTCCGCGCGGAGAACGGGCTCTCGACCGTGGTCGTGGTGAACCTCGCGAGCACCGAGGCCTACCGCGACGCGCGCCCGGAGTGGCGCACGCTCGCGGCCTTCGACGCCGCGCTCGACGATGGGAAGCAGCAGCCGGCTTCGATGCTCTACGCCTACGCCGCGCTCTCCGCGGGCTTCCCGTACGTCAACTTCACGCCCAGCCTCGGCTCGGCCCCGGCCGCGCTGCGCGAGCTCGCGCGCGCGAAGGGCGTGCCGCACTGCGGCGCCGACGGCAAGACCGGCGAGACGCTGGTCAAGACCGTGCTCGCACCCCTGTTCGTCGCGCGGCGACTGAAGGTGCTCTCGTGGCAGGGCTACAACATGCTCGGCAACCGCGACGGCGAGAACCTCGCGGATCCGCTGCACAAGGAAGCCAAGCTGCGCAGCAAGGATGACGCGCTGCGCGCGCTGCTCGGCGACTCGCAGGTGCACACCAAGGTCGGCATCGACTACGTCCCGAGCCTGCGCGACTGGAAGACCGCCTTTGACTACATCCACTTCGAGGGCTTCCTCGGTGCGCAGATGTCGCTGCAGTTCACCTGGCACGGCAGCGACTCGGCGCTCGCGGCGCCGCTCGTGATCGACCTCGTGCGGCTCGCGGAACTCGCCCTGCGCAACGGCGAGTCCGGCGAGCTCCAGCACACGGCGGCGTTCTTCAAGAGCCCGATCGGCGGCGGCACGCACGACTTCCACGCGCAGTTCGAGCGCCTGCTCGAGTACGCGCGGCAGCACGCCCGCTGAGCGGTCGAGAGCGCGCTCGTCATGGGCTCGCACTACGTCCACGGCTCGGCGCCCTCGGAGCGCGCGCGTCTCGGGCTCATGAATGAGATCTTGAACGCGCCGTGCCGTCGCGAGCTCGCGCTGGCGGGGCACGAGCGCGTCCTCGACGTCGGCTGCGGTCCCGCGCGCTTCGCGGCCGAGCTGTGCGACGCGCATCCGGGCGTGACTGTGCTCGGCATCGAGCGCGACGCGGCGCAGCGCGAGAGCGCGCGAGCCTGCGCGCGGCCCGCGCTGGAGGTGCGCGCGGGCGATGCCTACGAGCTGCCGCTGCGCGCGGAGGAGTGGGGGACCTTCGATGTCGCGTGGGCGCGCTTCGTGCTCGAGCACGTCGACGATCCCTTGCGCGTGGTGCGCCAGATGGTGCGCGCGGTGCGACCGGGCGGTCGCGTCGTGCTGTGCGACGACGACCACGACCTCTTTCGGCTCGATCCGCCCGCGCCCGCGGCTCTGCGCGTGTGGGAGGCCTACCAGCAGACCTACCGCGAGCACGGCAACGATCCGCTCGTCGGGCGTCGCCTGCCGCGGCTCCTGCACGAGGCCGGCGCGCGCCCGGCGCGTGCGACCTGGGTGTTCTTCGGCAGTTGCGCGGGCGCTCCCGACTGGCGCCTCGTCAACGACAACTGGCGCGGGATCCTCGAAGGAGCGCGCGGTCAGGTCGAGCGTCACCTCCAGCCTGGCGAGTTCGAGCGCGGGCTCGACGAGCATGCGCGCTGGGTCGAGCGTCCGGATGCGTCGCACTGGCTGCCGCTCGCATGGGCCGAGGGACGCGTCGGTGCCTGAACCGGCGCGCGGCATGTGCTAGGTTCCGCCCGCGCTCCACTTCGCGCCGCTCGCGGGCCGAAGAGCCGCCCGAAGCCCCACACGGAACCTGCATGATCCCCGCCGATCTCGACGCCCCGAGTTTCCTCGCCGACGCCCGCGCCGCGCTGGCGCAGTCCCGCACCGCGCTCGAGCGCTTCCTCGCGCTGCCGCAGGACGCCTCCCTGGCCGAGGTGGTGGGAGCCTTCGACGCCATCGGCCGTCCGCTCGACCGCGTGCGCGGCGCGATCGGCCTCGCGAGCCAGGTGCACCCGCTGGAGGCGGTGCGCAACGTCTCCAACGAGTTCACGGTCGAGCTCTCGACCTACTACTCCGAGCTCTCGCTCAACCGCTCCGTCTACGAGCGCCTCGCGCGCTTTGACCCGGCCACCGCGCCCGGCCCGCTCGAGGAGCGCCTCCTGCGCAACACCCTGCGCGACTTCCGTCGCAGCGGCGTCGATCGCGATGACGCGACGCGCGAGCGCATCGCGAAGCTCAACGACGAGCTGACCCTGCTCGGCATCGAGTTCGACCGCAATATCGCCGAGGACACGCGCTCGATCACGATTGCCGACGGCCGGCGCGGACTCGCGGGCCTGCCCGCGGACTACGTCGCGGCCCACCCCGAGAACGAGCGTGGCGAGGTCGTGATCACGACCGACATGCCCGACTACCAGCCGTTCATGTCCTACGCCGAGCGCGGCGACCTGCGGCGCGAGCTGTATCGCGCGAGCGTGACGCGGGCGACGCCGAAGAACTTGCCCGTGCTGCAGGCGCTGCTCGAGAAGCGTCACGAGCTCGCCACGCTGCTCGGCTACGAGTCGTGGGCGGCCTACGTCACCGAGGACAAGATGATCGCGAGCGCGGGCAACGCGCGCGACTTCGTGGCGCGCACGGCTGCGGCCGCCCGCTCGCGGCTCGACCGCGAGGTGGCGGACCTGCTCGCGATGCGCCGCCGTTCCGATCCCGCGGCCAGCGTCGTGCACGACTGGGAGAAGGGCTTCCTGCTCGAGCGCATCAAGGCCGAGAGCCTGCAGTTCGACTCGGCTTCCGTGCGTCCCTACTTCCCGTACGCTTCCGTGCGCGACGGCGTGCTCGCGACGACCGCGGCGCTGTATTCGCTGGAGTTCCGTCGCAACGACGCGCAGCCGCGCTGGCACGAGAGCGTCGAGTGCTTCGACGTGGTCGACGGCGGCAAGGTCGTGGCGCGCTTCTTCCTCGACATGCACCCGCGCCCGCAGAAGTACAAGCACGCCGCGATGTTCGACCTGTGCGTCGGCGTCGACGATGGGCTCCCGAAGGCGGCGCTGGTGTGCAACTTCCCGCGCCCCGGGCCCGGCGAGCCCGCGCTCCTGCAGCACGGCGACGTCGAGACGTTCTTCCACGAGTTCGGCCACCTGCTGCACCACCTCTTCGGCGGGCGCCAGCGCTACCTCGCGTTCAGCGGCATCGCGACCGAGTGGGACTTCGTCGAGGCGCCGAGCCAGATGTACGAGGAGTGGGCCTGGGACACCGGCGTGCTGCAGCGCTTCGCGCGCCATCACGAGACGGGCCTGCCGATACCGGCCGAGCTCGTGGCGCGCATGCGCGCGGCCAAGGAGTACGGCAAGGGCCTGCAGGTCGCGACGCAGATGTACTACGCGGCGCTCGCGCTCGAGCTGCACGCGCGCGATCCCAAGGGGCTCGACACGACCGAGCGCATGGTGGCGCTCAAGCGCACCCTGCTGCCCTTCCCGCACGAGGAGGGCACGGCCTTCCAAGCCTCGTTCGGCCACCTCAACGGCTACTCGGCGATCTACTACACCTACATGTGGTCACTCGTGATCGCGAAGGACCTGTTCAGCCGTTTCGACGGCAACCTGATGGATGTTGGGGTCGCGGCGAGCTACCGGCAGGCAATCCTCGCGGCGGGGGGCAGCAAGCCGGCGGCCGAGCTGTGCCGGGACTTCCTCGGGCGCGACTACAGCACGGGGCCCTTCGAGGACTGGCTGAATCGGGGCTAGCCGCCGCCGGGACAGGGGCGGTTTTGCTGGTAAAAGTTCCAGCGTTCCCTAACATGGCGGGCCGGAACGCGTAACTTGTTCCTGCCGGTCGGGTTAGTAGCCTCCGGATCGTCCCAGTCGCCCGCGGAGCCCCCAAGCCATGTCCCAACGCCAGTTGCTCGCCCTCGCTGCAGCCTTCGCGCTCGCAGTGTCCGGCGTTGCGGCTTGGTACGTCGCGGGCGAGCTCGAGGCCGCTCGCGAGCGCCTGCGCCCGCGCGTCTCGCCCCCGCCGACCTCGATGTCGCTGCCGCTCGTGCGACTCGAGCGCGCCTAGGCGCACCGTAGCTGTCGCAGAGCCCTCAGGGCCACGTCTCGCGCTCCCAACGGTCGACTTCAGCCGCCGTGAGCTGCAGCACGGCTTCGAGCGTCTGCCCGCTGGCCTTGGGCCGCTCGAGCGAGTGGTCGCCGCCTTCGATCACGTGGAGCGTTGCACGCCCCGCGTAGCGCCGCAGCGCGGAGCGCAGTTCGTTCGGCGTCCCGAACTCGTCGCGCGTGCCGTGCAGGAACAGCGCGGGCTGCACGCACATCGCGAAGTGCTCGCTGCGCTCGCTCTCCGGCTTGCCCGGCGGATGCAGCGGGTAGCCGTAGAGCACGAGGCCATGCGCCGCCGCGCCTTTCGCGGCGAGGTGGGTCGCCATGCGCGCGCCCATGGACTTGCCGGCGAGCAGCACCCGGCGTGGCTCGAGCCGTCGCCGCAGCTCCGCGAGCGCGAGCTCGTGCACGGCCTCGAGCGTCGGCGCGCGATCGGGCGGCTGCACGCGGCCGAGGTCCTGCGCCCGTTGCATGTAGCCGTAGCGGAAGCGCAGCACCGCGAAGCCGTGGGAGACGAGCGCGAGCGCCGCGAGCTCCATCCACGGGTGCTCCATGTCGACGCCCGAGCCATGGGCGAGCAGGATCGCGGCCTCGCGAGTCGCTCCCGACGGACGGTCGATGCGCGCTCCGACGGCCGCGACGCGCGGGTGCTCGACCGCGATCTCGAAGCGCTCCGTGGAACCCTGCGCAAGCGTCACGCACGCAGCGTAACCTCTGCGCCATGTACAAGCCGCCGCTGAAGCTCCAGACCACCACGCTCTGGTACTACCCGTCGCAGCAGCACGGGCACGAGCCGCTGGGCGACCCGCGCTACAAGGGCGCGACGCCGACCTACGTGATCTGGAACGTGCTCGAGCGCTACACGCGCGAGGACGACCTCGTGGTCGACCCGTTCTGCGGCGGCGGCACGACGCTCGACGTGGCGCGCGAGCTGCGCCGCCGCGCGCTCGGCTACGACGTGCGCCCGACGCGGCCCGACATCTTCCGCGCCGACGCGCGCAAGCTGCCGCTCGAGGACGGCAAGGCGGACTTCGTGTTCATGGATCCGCCCTACGGCACGCACATCGACTACTCCGACGAGCCGGACTGCATCGGCAAGCTCGATGCCTTCGACGGCAGCTACTTCGCGGCCATGGAGAAGGTCTTCGCGGAAGCAGACCGCGTGCTCAAGGACCGCCGCTACCTCGCCGTGTACGTGTCCGACACCTTCGAGAAGAAGCGCGGCTTCGTCGGGCTCGGCGTGCAGCTCTTCAACCTGCTCGCGCAGCGCTTCCGCCCCGTGGATCACATCGCGGTCGTGCGCGGCAATCGCACGCTCGAGAAGCCCGCGTACCACAAGGCCGCGGCCGAGGGGAACTTCTACCTGCGCGGCTTCAACCACCTGCTGCTCTTCAAGAAGGAGCGCGGGCCGCGCGCGAAGTGACGCGGGCCGCCGGACGAGGACGTCCGACGGCCCGCGATGGGCTCCCTGCGAGCGGTGCGCGCCGCTAGCCGCCGCCTGTCGGCTGCGCGGCCTCGTGGTCGTGTCCCGAGTGGTCTTCCGCCGGCTGCGTCGGCGGCGCGAGCGGCGTCTCGAGCGAGGCGTCCTCGACGGCGCCTTCCGCGGGCGCGTCCTGCTTGAGCAGGTCGGCCAGCTTCTTGCGCAGGTTCGCGGCGTTGTAGCCGGGGACCTGGAACACCCACGGGCTCCAGCGCGCGTTGAGCTCGTCGACTTCCTTCTTCACGAGGTCGAGCGCCTTGAGCTCGCTCTTGGCCGCAGCGGCCTCGCCTTCGGCCGGCGGGGCCTCGGGGCCCGCGGGAGCCGCGCGCTGCGCCTCGTCGAGCCGCGCCGCGAGCGTGATCCACGTCTTGCCGTCCTTCTCGATCGACTGCGCCGTGACGACCAGCCCGTCGAAGCAGGAGTACTCGGTGACGACCGCGCCCGCCATCTCGACGCTGCCCGCCGACAGCACGTCGTCAAGGCTCATGTATTGCAGCGCGCTGGCGATGCCGTTGGCGACGCCGTCCCACTGCAGCTCCTTGCCCTCGGGCAGGTTCTCGACTGCGAGGTTGGTCTGGGACTGGTCCGCGCGCGACACGGCGAGCGTCTCGCCGCCGGGGTGCGCGACCGTGGCGCGCCGCACGCGCTTCTCCTCGACCTTGCTGATGTTGCGGTCGAACCAGCCCGTGCTCGCCGTGTCGACGGTGATCGAGCCCGTGGCTTCCCACGCCTGATTGTCGCCCTGCGAGCGCACGTAGAGCGTGGAACGCGAGGACATGCCCTGCGACGCCTTGGCACGGCCGAGGATCACGTCGGCGAGCACCGCGCCGCCCGCACCCTTGATCGTGACGCGCTTGCTCGTCGCGCCTTCCGCCGTCGGATCCTCGACGCCGAGCTTCGCGTGCAAGGTCGCGTTGCTCGTCATCGCCTCGACCTTCTCCATCTCGGCGATGCCGAGCACGAGCGCCTTCACCTTGCCGAAGTCGACCGGGAAGCCGCCCTTGTCGACGGCGCCCCAGCTCG
>CAITGX010000487.1 GCA_903892045.1 uncultured Planctomycetota bacterium
CCGTGAGCTGCTTGTGCTCCGCACTACCGAGGTACCGATCCCACGAGATGAAGCCCTGAGCGGCAGAGGCCGTCACGCGAGCCCAGTACTCAACCGTCGCCGTCGTGCCTGTGTTCATGACACCGTTGTGCGGGAAGCTCAGCCGCGCACCTGAGTTCATGCGAAGTGAACTCGACTGCGCCAGCACTACGGGACAGGAAACTAACAGCGCGACCACAACGCATAGGAACCGCTTAAGAGCCATGTCGGGTGCCATTCCGGGGCAAGAGGAGCGAGCCACGGGCAGGTAGGCAACTTGCCCACCACTCCCCCTGCACTAACGAAGGACGGCCGCACACCGGACCGCGAAACTCGCGAATGAAGCCGCGGAACCACATGGGTGCACGCACTCTGGTCCAAAGGTCCGCAGCTGCAGACACAAAGAGTCGCCCCGGCGGGAACCTCACCTCCGAGCCTCCACCGCCGCTCCGAGTGTGGGATGGAGGCGGCACCCGGAATCGAACCGGGGAATAACGGATTTGCAATCCGTCGCCTTACCGCTTGGCTATGCCGCCTCGTGGAGCTTGGGGCCGAGGGTATCGGCTGCCCGAGGGGCGGAAGGATAGCGGGGGTTGGGGGTGCGGTCCACTTCTGCGGCGGGTGGGACCGGGAGTGGGAAGGAACTGCCCGGGGTCAGGCGTAGGCGTGAACGTAGAGGTAGAGGGCGCGCAGGAAGGCCCACAGGGCGAGGGCGCCGAAGACGAGCTTGAGGCCGCGGGCGACCTTGGGGCGGCGCAGGAGCCACGCCAGCGCGAAGAAGGCGAGGCCGAGCAGGACGCCGGTGCGCCAGGCGCGCGCGAGGGGCTCGCGGGCGGGGTCGTCGAGCTCGAGGGTGTCGAGCAGGAGCCAGCCGAGCACGGTCCAGAAGGTCGTGAACCACAGGATCCACGGCAGGGCGCGCTTCTTGAGCAGGCCGAGCACGCCGAGGAACGGCAGGAACAGCAGGGTGAAGAAGCCGAGGACGGCCTGCAGCGTCGGGTCCACGGGAAGAATGGGAGCGCCGCGCGGGCGCGGTTGCAAGGGACGCGCGCGAGCGGCGCGGTCAGTCCTTGGAGGCCCAACCGAGGATCGCGGGGCCGAGGTCGGGGGCGAGGCGGGACTCGAGGAGGCGTTGCTGGTCGGCGAGCGGGAGCTCGTAGGTCGGCACGCGCTCCCAGGCGCCGCCGCCCAAGTCGCGGCGGGAGTTCTTGTCCCAGAGGTCGTGCAGCTCGTGCAGGGCGCTCGCGAGGGCGACGCCGTGGCGCTCCGACAGGTAGGTGAGCGCGGCCCAGGCGCAGAGGGCGGCGTTGGGCTCGAACTGGCCGCGGCGCAGGGTGGCGAGGTCGGCGAGCGCGGGTGCGGGCTTGTCGCGCCAGAGCTTGGCGAAGCGCGCGCGCCAGCCGGAGTGCTCGGTCGCCCACACGAAGCCCTCGCGGTACGGGAAGCAGTAGATGCCGCGGCACAGCTCCTGCTCGACGTGCCACGCGAAGCCCTGCACGATCCAGTACGGCTGGCGACCGAAGCGGCGATGGAACGCGAGCTCGGCGGCGCGGTGCACGAGCTCGTTGTCGGCGTTCCACTCCTTGTTCGCGGGCAGGCCGAGCACGACGGCGCCGGCGAGCGGCTCCTCGAGCGCGAAGCCCGGGGCGGGAGTCGAGGACTTGGCCCAGCTCGCGAGGTAGGGCGAGAGCTCGGCGAGGCGCGCGAGCAGCGGGGCGTGGTCCTTCGGGGTGCGCACGACGACGAGCACGAGCGTCCCGCTGCCGGGCGCGCGGTTGCTCGCGCCCCAGGCGGCGGGCGTCACTGCGGAGTCCGGCTTGGCTTCCGCATCGGCCCCAGCGGCCGGCGTGGCGCCAGCGACCTCGCGACCGTCGAACGTGCGATCCGCGAGCGCGAGCACGGCCTCGATGCGCTTGAGGAGCTTGCTCGAGTCCTTCGCGCTCACGAGCAGCGCCCGCGCGGACTCGTCGAGATCGAGGCGATAGCCGTGCTGCGCGGCCCAGCCCGCGAAGCTCTCCACGGCGACACGCGCGTCTCCAGGCAGGTCACTCGGGAGGGCGGCCACGTCCAGCTTCTTGCCACGCCACGTCAGCGCCGCGACTTCGTCACTCGCGCGCAGCGGTGCGACGAATACGAGCAACGCGAGCGCCGTGACGAGAGTGTGCGCCCATCGCTCGCAGACACTCGCGAACGCGCGCCCCACTTCCGCGCACTCGATCGTCGAGCAAGCCAAGGCCTTCGCATGGGCCTTGCGCGAGATGCCGCGCCGCGGACGTTCGCCGCCTGCAACGACGCTCGATTCCAACGGCGCGAACACGGCCACGAACATGGCCACGAACATGGCCGCCAGCGCGGCCGAGCCCCGTCGAAGGCGAGCGCAGACGGCTGGAAACCGAGCGAACTGCTCGCGCAGCGCGCTCACTTGCGCTCCCCCATCCAGCGCACGAGCACCGCGTCCAGCTCGGCCGGAGTCAGCGCGAGCGTGTCCGCGAGCGCCTTGTCGGAGGGGCCGGTTCCAAGCGCGGTGAACAGCGCGCCGACGGAGGCCGCGCGTCCCTCGAGCAAGTAAGCCGCGAGCGCGTAGGCCGTGAGGACGTCATCGACGCCCAGCTTGTCGATCGGACGCGAGCACAGCGCCTCGACCTTCGTGCCCTTGCCGCGCTTCGAGCGCTGGTACGCCTCGTTGATCCAGTTGGCGTCCCCCATCATCAGCTTGCCGAGCAGCTCCTTGCTCTCGGCGTCGGCGCTCGTCGGGCCGGTCGAATACCACGTGTAGTGCGTGCCGACGAGCTCGCGCGTCAGGTACAGACCGAAGCCCTCCCACGCCCACGCGCACTTCTGGTGGTCGAAGCCGTAGTTCCACAGCGTCAAGAGGCCGAGCATGTGCCGCACGGCCCCGTCGAGACGCTTCGGCGCATCCGAGTCCCAGCGCGCATGATGGATCTCGTTCGGCAGGCCCGTGCCCGCCCACGTCTTCACGCGCGAGCGCTCCTCCGCGCTCCAGCCCGGCCACGCCGCCACGAACGCGTCGCGCGCGCCCGCCGAGGTGAGCAGGTAGATGTCGACGACGTCGGGCAGGTCCTTGGGCGCCGCGGTGACGCGCCGGAAGAGCTCGACGGCCGCAGTGCACTGCACGGCCACGTTCTTCGCCTCGGCGGCGTCGCCGCTCGAGAACACGCGCACCTTGCCCGTCGTCACACAGGCCGTCCACGCCACTCCGAGCGAAGCCTCGCGCTCGCGCGGCTCGATGTTCGACGGCGGGTTCACGGCGCCGACGAGCTCCTTCACGAGCGCGCGAAACTCGGCACGCCGCGCCTTGCCGGCCACGGTCTCAGCAAGCACCCACTGGTCGTCGCGCCGCGCCTCGCCGAGCAGTGCGCGCGATTGCGCGTCCTCGGGATCGATCGCGAGCAGCTCGTCGAACAGCGCACGCCGCGCGGCGGGCGTCATCGACTGCTTGTCCGCGATCGCGACCAGCGCGC